>JAJIYQ010000116.1 GCA_020881075.1 Rickettsia endosymbiont of Labidopullus appendiculatus | reverse complement strand
GCCGAGTAACCCACTCTCATTACTGAGAGTGAGTCCTCTAAGAACCGTGCTTGCAACTTTCGCCGCACACGGCTCAAGCCCTAAGTAAAGCGACGTTGTCACCCAGCAGCCGTGTATTCAATTCAGGTCTAGAATTACCATTTGTTATTCTAGTTTTACTCGTATTTTCCCTGTGTTTAAAGTAATCTTTAAATTTTGGGTCGTACGGGTGAGCATCACTCTTAATTTTGATGTGCCTTTTTATAAAAGTTTCTCCAGCTCGGTAGAGATAAAGAGGTGTATTATTACCTTTCTCATCTTTTACCATAGCGTGGAAATTCCAATTACTTAGACCTCGTCTAATAAAATATTTCCTTTTAATCCAGGATTTGCTTTTATTAGGGTGTCTACGTAACATCCATGACTTAAGCATTTTGTAAATCTTTTCATCGACATCTGAAAAAGCTTTTGATGATACTGAACTCCGATAATAATTAGCCCATCCCCTTATTTTAGGGTTTAACAGGTTAATTAAATTTTCGGTTTTTGCTGAGTAATTGGCTTTAATTGTACTCCTAATATCCGTTAAAAACTCTTTAATATTTTCCTTTGAAGGTTTTATTAATAGTTTTCCTCTATACTTTCGTACGTTGAATCCTAGGAAATTAAAACCATCATCAATATGGGTTATTTTAGATTTCTCTTGTGAGAGTTCTAGTCCCACTTCTTTTAGAAAGTCTGTCACAATTGGTATTACCTTTTCTTTCAGCAGCTCAATTGAGTTTCCGGTAATGATGAAATCATCAGCGTAAGAGATAAAGTTAATCTTTTCCTTATCTCTTACTTTGTTTCGACAGTCTCTGATTCTTCCTTCTATACCTGATAATGCCATAAGTGCTAAGGTTGGAGAGATAATGCTACCTTGTTCAGTTCCTAATTCCGTGAAATGTAACCTTCGCTTTTCCATATATCCAGCTCCTAGAAATTTCCTAAGAATTTGTTTATCCATAGGAATATTTTCTAATAACCATTGACGAGAGATTTTATCGAAACAAGAATATATGTCTCCCTCGAAAATCCATTGAGCTGATTTTTTTTTAGAGAGAGCGTTAAAACATTGCTCTCTTGCGTCTTGTGCAGACCTTTTGGGTCTGAAGCCGTAAAAATTTGGGTCAGCTCGTTGTTCGGCTATTGGGATTAATGCCATCTGCCATAGAGCTTGCATAGCTTTATCCTTCATAGACGGGATTGAAATCGGTCTAAATTTACCTTTTTGTTTCTTGGGTACATAGATTCTTTTCGAAGGTAATGGATTATATCCATGACGCTTAAGTGACAGAGCGGCTTGCATTCTCTGTCGTGATGTTCTCCAGATAATGCCATCAATCCCAGGTGTTTTTCCACCTTTATTGAGTACAACTCGTTTTACTGCCAAACATTTAGCATAAAATGAGCTAGTCAGGATTCTTTGCAAAGAATTCACTTTGCCTTTCTTCCCGTCTTGTTCTGCCTTAGCAATACGCATTTGTAGTCGAATTACTTGCTTATTAATCTTATTCCATGAGAGTTCATCCCAAGTTTTCGATATAAGTGTTGAAGAGGCACCAGCCGATACTGCTATCGTTGTCATTTGCGTTTCTTCATTCATTCGATTCTCCAGATTATCTTGCTATCTAGGACCCGTTGGACGTGGGTACACTTTCGTGTCAGGTGATATTACAACCCGTATCTACTCCATTACAGAATAGCATTTGCTTTTTCCAACATCCCAAACCTGCATAATTATCAGTATTTCTTACAAAATACCTTCCCAGAGATTGCTCTTGGGAATTATACAGGGTTACCACGTTTCGTCGTCAGAGCATGTTGACTTAGCTGCCTGCTATATACCGGAGAATATGTTGACTGCGAATGGGCTAACCCCGCCACCCATTCCAATTCTCTATACAATGGTGTCAGCCATTTACCATTGTTCGTTATCACGATATCTCAAAACAGGTTTAAATATTTTCAGCATATCAACTATCTAGTGCTTACCTAGCTTGTATGGCTACCAGGAAGATGTTCTGCTCACGCTTTTCATCCCGTGCTTTCGCACTTTGCTTCATTGTCCTGTCCGCTCTTGATTCAGGACAGTAGATTCACCCAGCAGCATGGGTGGTAGTATCCCTGTTGTACTACAGCTCTTTTCGACAACCTCGTGTCGCAGGGGGTTGTAATGGGAAACCCCGTTATTTTTTGATTTTAACTGGAAGCTACGTTAAGTTTGGGAAAATCTAAAGTTGAGGGTATCGTTTTTCAATATATTTTTTCAGTGACCAATATTTACCATAGAAAAGGTGTGTAGAAATAATTTTATGTAAGGTTTTTTTATCTTTTATATCCTGAGCCAGCTAATCATTTCTTGACCATGCAAACCATACATAGCCCGATTATCTTCTTTACCTGTTTTCTCACTATATGCTTGTGGTTGAGTTTTACACCATTGTAAGCACAAACGACCAGCTATGGTAATTGAGTCAATAAAAATAGTTTGATATTTATTTAAGTAAGATGGATCACCGAATCTTTGACAGACATCTTGATAATGTTGCTGGCTATAAGGACTACATACTTTAACTGATGGGTTAGCACCACCAATAAATACTGCAAAGTCACGACATTCCTGCCAAGTACGAGGACGGATACTATCGCCTTGCCAACCTAAAACCGTTAAATCTCCTGCTTCAAGATCAAAGAATAACGTACTCTCAGGTGGTAATGTCCATAGCAAACTAGTTTTACCAATGCCATAACCACCAAAGATGCAACCTTTAATACCCCGTTTTTCTGTTAAACGCTGATCAGCACTAATAATAGGCAACTTACTCATATGTTACCTTCCTGATCTAGATTAGTACCTAATTTGGTAAGATTATAGACAGAATTTCCCAGCTTAATAACTCTTGCCGGAGCTAGTATATTCTTAATATTTTGCGGTAGATTATTGTATTTTACTTCCGGTATATGATAATAAATCTCAATATAATTAGATAAATTGCCATCTGAAGCTAATAAGTTACCAATAATCTTAGCAAGTGGCTTTTGTTGCCATTCAACTTTTTTCTGCAGGTCATTAGTTATTGTAAAACCATTCTCTTCTAAACGAATAATCCCAGTATCTTTCTCCATCCGTCTACGTTTAGCTTGAATGAACACGTCATATTTCATCGCTATAGCGGAGTGGAGCCATTGTTTTAATAGTTTAGCTTGCTCTAAAATTTCAAGAGATTGAAAAAAGAGATTATATAAATCTTCAACAGGATATTTAGCTAATTTGCCGATAGGGATATTTAAAATATCTGAAGGGGTATTGATTAGCTGCTTAGTCATAATAGTTTCCTTTTTAAATAAAATTACAACTATACGATTTTATCAAATCCAAAATATTGCAACCGTAAATTACTAAGAATAATTAATCTTATTAACCAACCTTTAATAGCAAAGCCAACTCACTAATACAGCTAATTATCTACAGTGATTCTTCCCCACAAGTTAATAGTTTTATTTTATAACCTTAAATACTAGATATCAGGCTAGAAACCGTTCCTATATATCTATTCACATTACAATTAATTTTTATTTAAAGGTTATTATGAAACTATCAATTTGGATGAAAGTAAATAATTTACAAACCTGTAAGGTCGCTAGATTATTTCAAGTCTCACCAGCCCATATTTACAAATATATCTACGGAAAAACCATCCCAAGACCAAAAGTGATGGAAAGAATTTTTTTAGCAACCTATGGAGTTGTTACTCCTAATGATTTCTATGAAATTAATACAGAACTTTTGGAAAAAAAATTACTCGAACAATTAAAATATAAAGTAATAAAAAAATGAGAAAAAATATGAATAAAGATAAAAGAACACCAGAAGAAATATTTAATAATTTAGCATTAACCATTCGTAATTCACATGATCAAGAAATAAGTGAAGAAGAATCAAGAAAGCTAGCAAGAAATCTTATAAGGTTTTGCCAAAGATTTATCGAGATTCGACTCAGAATAGATGAAGAAAAATAATCTACAACTAAAGATTGACTTTATTAGGAAGCTGGTTAGAATCACAGTTGGAATGACAAACGTTATTCTGGGATGTCAAAATCTCTAGCAAATTAGTATTTAAAGATATTTAGTAGTTCGCCATATGGTCTTTCATCAAAAATTACCCATTATGCAGAACATTATAGTATCTTTTACAATAAAAAAATTATCAGAAATAAAGGAGTTTGAAATGACTGACAAAGCTGTAAAGGCAATTATTTTATCGCGTGTTTCTTCTAAAGATCAGGAGGAAGGTTACTCACTTGAGGTACAAAAAGATCGGTTAGAAAAATATTGCGAACGTAAAGGCTTGCATATTATGCAAACCTTTAAACTTGTTGAATCCTCTACCAAAGGTGATCGTAAACATTTTATGGAAATTATCAAATTCATCAAGAAAGAGCGAGAGCCTATCGCTTTTGTTGCTGATAAAGTTGATCGTATCCAAAGAAGCCAAAAAGAATCTCCTATACTAGATGAGCTAGTTAAACAAGGTAAATTGGAATTACATTTTAACAGTGAAGGTTATGTTATTCATCAGCAGTCAAGTGCTCATGAATTAATGATGTGGGGCATGGGCGTGGTATTCGCTAAATGCCACACTGATTTATT
>JAJIYQ010000115.1 GCA_020881075.1 Rickettsia endosymbiont of Labidopullus appendiculatus | reverse complement strand
GCAGAAGAATTGCTTAAAAAATCCCTTCAAAGAAATATCCCAGGCAGAAATCTCTTCTACCTACAACCGGCTTTGTGTGGTTTTCATGAATAGACCTCTTGCAAAACTCTACTTCTGCTGGTAATTTGTACGTCGATTCGGTACTCGAATCCTCACGTACACTTAAGTATGCTGCGGTTCTGCGTTCCGCGTCTCCTTCAAATTCCTCAGCATAAGCGAGTTTTGCAAGAGGTCTAATGTAATAGTTTGAATTGGTAAGAAAATTAAAATGTCCATGATAATTGAGAACAACGATAAGGCAAAACCATTTGTAAAATGGGTAGGGGGAAAAAGAAGTTTAATAAAAGAACTATCGACAAGAACACCACAAACTTATAAAAGCTATTATGAACCATTTGTAGGAGGAGGATCACTTTTGTTTGCTCTTGCTCCATCTAGTGCAACTATATCAGATGTAAACCGAGATTTAATTATTACATATGCTGTGATTAAAAATAAACCTCAAGAATTGATAAAGCTACTGGCAAAACATAAAGTAAATCATTGTGAAGAATATTATTACAAAATCTGAAAACAGTTTATTAATGATTAACGATAATGATATAGAAGTTGCTGGACGTTTTATGTATCTTAATAAAACTTGTTACAATGGGCTTTATAGGGTTAATAACAAAGGGGAATTTAATGTACCTATAGGGAGGTACAAAACTCCAGCAATAGTTGATGAAACAAATATAATAGCTTGTAGTAAATTACTACAAAATATTGATATAAAACATCAAGATTTTAGAGAAATTTCTCCAAATAAAGGTGATTTTGTTTATATTGACTCTCCTTATTATCCTATAAGTAATAGATCGTTTACTAAATATACCAAATTTGATTTTACAGAAACAGAACAAATAAAACTTTATCAAAAATGTAAAGAGTTACACGATAAGGGGGTATATTTCATGCTTTCAAATTCTAATACTCCATTTATAAAGCAGATGTATAAAGATTTTTATATAGAAATTATCAAAGCACCACGCACTATTAACTGTAAAACTAATGGCAGGAAAAATATAGAAGAGGTTTTGATTAGAAATTATATTTAGATAGTTACTAATTGAATTTTCTAGTTTCAATTTAACAGATATTGATTAAAAAACTCAAAATTATTATTGATGGCTTTCAGTATTCCCAGTTATTTCAATAACTACAAAAACCTGAATAATAAAATTAACTTAGTATTTATTCAGGTTTTTGTAATATGTAAAAATTTTAGTTAACAATCCAAAACATCTGGCATTTCAGCAACTTTGCCAACACAATCTATTGCATTTTCAGACGAATTGTCAACATTTGAACAAGCTTCGTCTTTATTGAGTGCCACCACCGACATTGCATCACAACAATCCTTTGCAACCTGCTCATTGTTAGTCTGATCATATTTTTCTTTAGCTATTTTTAGCTTACCTTGAATAGTCAACATATTTTCAGGAGATGCCTTGATGTCAGTCAATATATAAAGGGCTCTATCGTAACAGTTTATAGCCTTACCATGGTTATCTTTCCCTTCATAAGCGTCCCCTAACTTTATTAGACCAACAGCAAAATTATTATTATTTTCTCCTCCATAAAGCAACTCCATCATAGTCAAGCTTTTAGTGTAATAGTCTATAGCCTTATCATGTTCATCTTTCTTTTCATAAGCGTCCCCTAACCTCTTTAAAACTTTAACAACATTATAACGAGGCTCTGTGCTATGGGCAAGACGCATATTTAAGCTTTCAGTATGACATTCTATAGCCTTATCATAATCATTTTTAGCCGCATAAGCTCTTCCCAGGGTATCTAGAGCATTAGCGGTATTTCCATCTCTGCTTTTATCATAACGGGACTTCATCATATTCAAACTTTCAGTCAGACAGTCTATAGCCTTATCATGTTCTCCCCTATCTGAATAGGTTTGCCCTTGCTTCGCTAGTTGATTAGCACGAAAAAATAGATCGCTTTGCCGAGGTGCTATTTGCTTAAGTAGCTTTGCTGCGTAACAATACAAATCCTCTTCACTTGCATCCAAAGAGAATAACGTAGTATCACCAATTTCTAGAGCCTTATTGTTTTGCTCACTGTGTTTTGTATCCAATGGAAATAACGGCATTTCCCCAGTTTCTGGAGCTTTATTATTTTGCTCACTGTCTTTTGTATCCAATGGATATACCGGAATGTCCCCAGTTTCTGGAGCCTTGTTATATTGTAGCTTCTTGTATATGTATTCTTTTACAGTAGGATTTACATCGCCATCATAATTAATATTATCTGCATTAATACTAGTAAGGGTGTTATTCTTCAGCAAAGCTTTAGCTATTGCGTTTGCCTGGGCATTGTCTATGCTATAGCTAGTTAAATCAATCTCAGTAAGAGTACTAATTCTCTTCCAAAACTTTAGCTATAAACAGTACACCATCACCTATACTATTATCTTTTATATTAAGGTAAATAAGGTTGGGTAGCTTAAGTATATGCTGCATACCATCAAAACCTATAAAATTCTTTTTTATGTTAAGGTGAGTAAGTTGGATTAGTTCTGATATATTTTTTGCACTTTTAATATCTAAACAATTACCCTCTACGTCGAGGCAAGTAATATTGCTACCTTTTATTAAATCTACTAGCAATCTACTTTTGTCATCTCCTGCTAGTCTGATCGAGCAGTAGGCTACATCAAGTTTAGTAATCTCTGGATTTTGCTTTAGAAAATCAGCTAATTCATCAAAATTTATGTCCTTTTGACCGTGGATATCTAAAAGATTACCATCTTTTACATATTTTTTTAAATCTATTGGCATTGTTTTTACCTATATTAAAAGTTAATGGTTCTAAGGGATAGATTGGTTTATTTGCAATCTATCCTCCGTGTCAAACGGAGTTTATTTTATGACGTGCATCATATCGAATATAACTAGTATAGCAACTATTATTTTTATAAAAAAGAAATTATTTTATAATCTTAACCTATAATCTTAAAATATACTAATTTATTTTAATAAAAACACGATGTAAAAATATCACAAAATGTGATGCAAATTGTGATTTTTTATGGTATAATAATTCCCCTACAATACAGATACTACAGGGGATTTATATGAGAAAAATTACTGTCAAATTTAACAAGTTACAAGATATCGAAAATCTTAAAAAAATCATGAAAAATGTTTACGCGAGTAATAGTGATCATTTACCAGATATTGCTAAATTTCATTTGGGCGGAAAGATTTTTATACCGAGCCAGGTGGATAAAGCAGAGTTGCACATAATAACTAATAACGGCACTGAAATTATAACATTTTCTAAGTCTGCACTAAGCTTTTATTTAGGCACTCAACATCCTTTTACTAAAGTAACCATAAATTCTGAAGATGAAGGTAATTATATCGTCCTGCCTTGGAACTTAGATAGTCGAGTTGGTAGAGATAATCTGAAAAACCTAATAAATCGGATTCCTAGCAATATTAGAGAACTAAAATATATCATCTATGTTAATAGCCAAGACAATCTAAGCAGCTTTAGCCTTGAGAGTAGTATAGGGCGTAAGGCAACAGTTATCATCACAACTTTCATGATGTCATCTGCTTGTATTGTTATGGCTAATCTGCCTACCTACGAACAAATAGGAATCGTAGCGACTTGGATAATGATCATATGCCGGGCTGTTCAAGGTATATCTTCTATGGGTGAAATAGTAGGGGCAGAACTATATTTAACGGAAATGCTTCACCCCCCAATACAATATGTAAGTGTTGGGTTGATAAATGCTTTTGCTACCCTAGGAACATTAAGTGCTTTAGAGATTGCCTCACTTGTTACTTCTGATATTTTTAATTGGCGGGTAGCATTTTGGATAGGGGCAACAGTTGCCTTAATTGGTTCTGTTGCAAGAACAAAACTTAGAGAAACCCCAGAGTTTGCCGATGCCAAACGTCGAATAAGAAAAATTTTTGAAAAAACTAATACAGATATAAATCTTTTACAAGACAATCCTATTTGGCAAGAAAAAGTTAATAAAAAAACCGTAATAGCTTTCTTTTTATTACAATGTGCAGCACCAGTATGTTTTTATTTTGTCTATATATATTGTGGTAATATTTTAAAAAATAATTTTGGTTATACACTGTCCGAAGTTATTTACCATAATTCTATTGTTTGTTTAATAGAGCTGTTAACCATATTAACATTATGTTATGTAAGTTTAAAACTATATCCATTATTGATCATAAAAATTACACTGCTAATATTTTCTATTTTTATGATATTTTGTCCGTATTTATTGAACAATCTTAATGCCCCTTATCAGTTATTTTTTATTCAATTTGTTATAGTCTTATGGCAGAGATGTTTAAGCCCTGCTACTCCCATTTGTTTAAAAAGCTTTCCTATATTTAAACGTTTTACCTATGCTAGCACGACATTTGCTATATCTCGTGCTATGATATATGTTATTAGCTCTTTTGGTTTTGTCTACCTTATTGAATATTTTGGCAATTGGGGAATATTGATTATTATGATTCCAACAATTATCGGCTTCGCTTACGGGTTATTTCACTTTGATAATTTAGCAAAAACCACTAAAAATTATCCACACAAGAAACTTCATAACCTAAAACCAGTGGGATAATAGATATATTTTGGTAACATAGCTTGATTAATTGTCGTTCGGCTGTTGGTATTTCTAAGAATGCACAAAGAGTTATAAAATGTCCCATAGTCTCCTTGATAATCTTCATTGCCTTTTCTGGTGATTTAGCTCCTAGCGTTTGTAGGTTATGAATGCGGTCAAATAATTTAATCAATATCACGTCAAATTTTCTCTGTTGATATAATAAATCCAAAGTCTCTTTTGCACTAATCTTACCATAGGGCTTGATTCTTGTTAGAGCTTCCACTTGGCTAGCAACTTGACTACCAAAAATTCGAGTAATCATGCTTTCGGTAAGCGTTGTATCCTCAATAGTATCATGTAGTAAACTGATAACAATCATCTCAGTTTTAAACAATATGGGAATTTCTTGGGTTGTGTACTGAGCAACCATGTAAGCTACTTCTATTGGATGAGAGTAATAAGGTTCACCAGACTGCCGCATTTGACTACCATGGTATTTCTTAGCATAATAGATAGCTTTGGTAATTTCGTTGATATCTACTGGATGAGGTACTTGTTTGTTTAGCAGAGAGAGTTTACCTAGTAACTTAGCAGAATATTCACAACACTCAAACTTTGCCTGCCAATTTTCAATATCTTCCATAAATACCTCTCCATTATTTTAATTGTACATTAAATTAAATAAAAATACTGCCAATAATTTAGGAGTCTTTATCTTGGCACACATACAAAATAAAA
This sequence comes from Rickettsia endosymbiont of Labidopullus appendiculatus, assembly GCA_020881075.1. Classification (GTDB taxonomy): domain Bacteria; phylum Pseudomonadota; class Alphaproteobacteria; order Rickettsiales; family Rickettsiaceae; genus Tisiphia. The sequence goes on along the minus strand of JAJIYQ010000115.1, from coordinate 730 downwards.
TGATTGAATCACTTTTTATTAAAAATTTAGTTAAATTATCTCTTTATTGATTCGCTCTAAGCAAATTTCTTCGGTCACTGTTTTTAATTGTTCCACCCTATCAATAAGGTAAAGTAGCTGTTCTTTAGTTATTGTATAATCTTTGTTATAGCGAGCTTCAATATAAGCCTGTTGAAGTAATCTAAAACATTGCCTTTGCTCAACGCTAAAATGAGGAAATATCTGCCATAATTTTTCATTGTAATTTCCAGCTATACTCCCTAACTTTCTGATGTCGTGTAACTTTGGCTTATAACCGGAAAAAACTAACAGGATAGCATTATAAAAGCTTTCGGTAGTTTGGTGTAGCTCAAAAGCTGATATAGCATACTTGCCCCTTTCAAAATAGAAATTTGTCCCCATAAAAAATTCCTTGCCTCTTTCAAACCAATATTCATAATCTTCTTTAGCTATTTGCCTCCTTTCTTTCCAGGGCAAGTTTTTAGCTTCCACCAACTGAAATTCACCGCTATCATATAAAAGAATTCCTTCTTTTTTAATATCAGAAAAGAAATAATGCCCCTTCTCCAACTGACTATTTACCGTCCTGATTGATTCAACTACCAAAGTTACCCATAGCTCAAAAGGACTTCTTAATGATTTTTTCTCCAACCTTTTTTCTATTTTCTCTTCTATTGATAACCCAGCAAAACCTGCATATTTACTTTTCTTCATGACTAACATAATATCT
>JAJIYQ010000114.1 GCA_020881075.1 Rickettsia endosymbiont of Labidopullus appendiculatus | reverse complement strand
ATTATTTTTAAACCAGAATTTGCTAAAATATTTTTACCTAATTCAAAATTGGTGCCAGCTAAACGTACAACCAGTGGCACTTTAATACCAATCTCTTTTACTGCAGCAATAATCCCTTCAGCAATTATATCGCAACGCATTATACCACCAAAAATATTAACTAAAACTCCTTGTACATGCAGGTCTGATAAAATTATTTTTAGAGCTTCCGTTACTTTCTCACGATCAGCTCCACCGCCAACGTCTAAAAAATTTGCTGGCTCAGCACCATAAAGCTTGATAATATCCATTGTTGCCATAGCTAATCCAGCACCATTTACCATACAACCAATAGTACCATCCATCTTGACATAACTGAGACCAAGGCTATTTGCTTGCATTTCAAGAGCATTCTCTTCATCACTATCTCGCATATTTAAAATATCAGGATGTTTAAATAATGCATTATCATCAAAGTTAATTTTAGCATCAAGTGCCAATAAACTACCATCAGGCTTGGTTATTAATGGATTAATTTCAATTTGGTTAGCATCAGTTGCTATAAAAGCCTGATAGGTTGATTCAACAATTTTCATCATTTGTTTAGCTTGTTCATTTTTAAAGCCAAGCTTGTATGCTATTTGACGACAATGAAATGGTTGTATGCCCGTTGCCGGATCAACTGATACTTTGATAATTTTTTGTGGGGTATTATGAGCAACCTCTTCAATATCTACACCACCTTCAGTAGAAGCTATAAAAGTTACTTTACTATTACTACGATCAAAAACAGCACTAAAATAATATTCCTTTAGAATATCACAGCCAGATTCAATATATAAACGACGAACCTTCTGCCCAGCAGATGATGTTTGATGAGTTACTAGGTCAATTCCAAACATCGCGTGAGCTGCCTTCTTTGCCGCTTCTTTGCTTTTTACAACTTTTACACCACCAGCTTTTCCCCTACCACCTGCGTGAATTTGGGCTTTAACCACATATAGTTCTGCTTCTAAATCATCAATTAGTCTATCGATATCTTCTTTTTGCGATATCACAACTCCTTTAGAAGTAGGTATACCATATTGTCTCAAAATCATCTTTGCTTGGTATTCATGAATATTCATTTTTATAATTTTTTAAATAATTTAATTTTAGGTTTTTATATATCTATAAATATAACAGATTTTTATGATTCACTAATAGCTATTTTCATTATTTTTGCAATATTGCTTATTTTTTTCATTTCTAATAAATATGGATTGCCACGTCCTACTTGCGTGGTCTCGCTAATAGCCGATTTATAAACACAGTCGTCATTGCAATAAGCCGAAGGCTACGAAGCAATTCACTTTTAATCATCCTGTATCATTACTCAGTATCCTTCTAATCTAGATTAAACATCTAAATTAATTACATTCAAGGCATTTGCTTGAATAAATTGTCTTCTAGGTTCAACAATATCTCCCATTAATGTTGAAAAAATTACTTCAGCACTATCTTGTTCATGTACTTTAACTTGCAATAAAGTTCTTCTTTGAGGGTCTAATGTTGTCTCTCCTAACTGATCAGAATTCATTTCCCCAAGACCTTTGAAACGCTGAATAGCTATACCTTTTTTTCCGCTTTCCAATATATAATTCATCAGCATACTAGGCAGTGTAATAATATATTCCTGGTTTTTAATTAATAACTTTGTTGGTTCAATAAATAAATCTGCAAGCGGAGTAAATGATTTGGCTAGCTGAGTAAACTCAAAAGATTCAAGCTGTTCTTTTGATAAAATTTTACTTTCTTTTTGTCCTCGAACAAAGCGGAAAAATTCTATTTTATTAGTGCTAACTACAAATTGCCAATCTGTTTTATCAGGTGATATATCACCAAGATTTAAAATATTCAAAGCCTGGTTTATTTCATTGGTCTTATCTGCCGCAAATATTTGATTACCTAATAAGTCTTTGATAGCTAAACATTCTGCAATTTGTCGATTAAATTTTTTGCCAACTTGATCAAGTAATGTAACGAACCGGATAGCTTTCTTGATTATCTCCTCAAGATCAGACCCACTGATCTCTCGTCCATTATACAACATAATTGTTGCATCACTAATAGTATTTTTTACTAAATAATCTTGTAAAGCTTGTTCATTTTTCAAATAAAAATCGTTATTGCCTTTTTTTACTTTATATAAAGGCGGCTGAGCTATATATAAATATCCTCTATCAATTAATTGCCGCATATGCCGGTAAAAGAAAGTAAGCAATAAAGTTCTGATGTGCGAACCATCAACATCAGCGTCAGTCATAATAATTATTTTATGATATCTTAGTTTATCCAAAGAAAAATCTTCATTACCAATAGCTGTTCCAAGAGCTGTTATTAACGTTCCTACTTGCTCAGAATTTAACATTTTATCAAATCTAGCTCTTTCAACATTCAGGATTTTACCTCGTAATGGTAAAATTGCTTGGAACTTTCTGTCTCTACCCTGCTTTGCTGTACCGCCAGCCGAATCTCCTTCAACAATAAATAACTCCGAAAGAGCCGGGTCTTTTTCTTGACAATCAGCAAGTTTTCCAGGCAAGTTTGAAATTTCCAGGGCTGATTTTCGACGAGTTAATTCCCTTGCTCTTTTGGCTGCTTCTCTAGCAGTTGCCGCTTCAATAATTTTATTAATAATTATTTTTGCGTCACTAGGATGCTCTTCAAACCATTCTAAAACCTTAGTATATACAGCATTTTCTACGATAGGACGAACTTCAGAACTAACTAATTTATCTTTAGTTTGTGATGAAAATTTGGGGTCAGGTACTTTTACTGATAAAATACATGACAATCCTTCTCTAGTGTCATCCCCTGTGAAGTTTACTTTACTTTTTTTATTGAGTCCAATATTCTCAGTATAAGTTGTGATAACTCTGGTAAGAGCTGCTTTAAAGGCAATAAGATGCGTACCACCATCACGTTGTCTTATATTATTAGTAAAACATAAAATATTTTCATGATATGAATCATTCCAATTCATTGCCAATTCAAAAGTAATCCCTGTTGCCTGATTATTAGTATTGAGTGATATACATTTATGTAATGAAGTTTTAGCTTTATCTATATATTTGACATAAGCTTCTACCCCACCAGTAAAGCAAAATTCTACTTCTTGCTGTTCAGCAAAACGGTGATCACTTAACAATATCCTAACACCAGAATTTAAAAATGCTAGTTCTCTAAGTCTATGCTCTACAGTAGCAAAATTAAACTCTATCATGCTAAAAGTGGTAATAGATGGGAAAAAAGTAATCTCTGTACCGCTTTTTTCTACTGACTCCCCTTTTAGGGTGAGTGATGTTTCAGTAGCTCCATCTCTAAATTTTATAAAATATTCCTTATTATCTCGCCAAATTCTAAGCTCTAACCATTCTGATAGGGCATTTACCACAGATACACCAACACCATGCAACCCACCAGATATTTTATAAGAGTTTTGGTCAAACTTACCTCCAGCATGCAATTGGGTCATAATGACCTCAGCTGCTGATATACCTTCTTCTTCGTGGATATCAACAGGTATCCCACGTCCATTATCCCGCACTGTTACAGAGCCGTTGGCATTTAGGATTACTTTAATTAGATCACAGTGACCAGCTAAGGCTTCGTCGATGGCATTATCAACAACCTCGTAAATCATATGATGTAATCCTGAACCATCGTCAGTATCACCAATATACATACCAGGTCTTTTCTTAACTGCTTCAAGACCTTTTAAAACTTTGATGGAGTCAGCCCCATATTCTAATTCTGCTATTGATTTTTGTTGATTATCTGACATACCCTACATTAAATAAATAGATAAAAGATAACTATACAGCAAAATTACAGCAAGTGTATATTTTTCAAGCAGTTTATTAACAAATATTATTTTACTAAAAATATTTATTGTTTATTATTCAGTCTAACGTTAAATTATCTTATAAAAAAACTTATAGAGTGTATACAACAATGACAAAACTAAATGTTAGAAATGTTTCATCTGTAATGGATGATTATGATGTTTTTTTATTTGATCTTTGGGGAGTGGTAGTAGAAGGAAATCAGCTTTATCCTGGAGTAGTTGATAATATTAATAAAATAATTAAACAGCAAAAGAAGGTTTTTTTTGTTACTAATGCTCCGCGTAGTAGGGATTCCTTATTTAATAAAATTAATAAGATTTGGGGTATTAACGCAAAGGAAGAAATGGTTTTTAGCTCTGGTGAAGTAGCAATTGATATGATACTAGAAAGTGATAAAAGATTTGGGATAAAAAATCCAGTGGTTTATCATCTTGGTTCAGAAGATAATGACCTTCTGAATGAATTGCAGATACCTATTACCACAAATATAAATGAAGCTAATATTTTTCTGTTAACGCTCCATCGCGATGAAAGAAAAGATTTAGATTTAGATGAGTTTGATGATTTATTTAAAACTGTAGTAAAAAGAAACATAATTACTATATGTGCCAACCCAGACCTTGGAATTGTGCAACAAGGCATACGGAGATATTGTTCTGGATATTTTGCGGCAAAAATAAAACAATTTGGTGGCGAGGTAATTTATAGCGGCAAGCCACATCTAGAGATATATCATGCAGTATTAAAGCAACTACCCGATATTTCATTAAAACGTGTTCTCATGATAGGCGATACTTTCTTTACTGATATTTTAGGAGCAAATAACCTGGGAATTGATTCAGCTTTAGTATTAACAGGTAATGCAACAATATTTCATAGCCAATATCATACTATCGAAGAGAAATTACAACATTTGAAAATTGCCGCAACTGAGCAAGAAGTAATGCCAAATTTTGTTATTCAATTGACCACAAATTTATTATAACAACTTTTATAGCTAACCCATTAAGGTTCTAGGAGTCTGCCTGCGATAACTAATTAATTATATTTTGAGCTATTTTTCGGCGAGAATATATATGATTTTTGCAGGAATAATGTACCTATTTCAAGAAAATCATGTTTATTCGCAGCCAAAAAGAGCCAAATATAGAATTACTTTCGTTATCGTAGGCAGACTCCTAGACAACCTTTCCTCCGTCACTGCGAGTAGCTATAGTAAATTCAGGAGAATTTGGGGCTAGGAACGATGGGGCGACGCCTATAAGTAATAGGCGAGCGACGAGTGATAACGTCACCAACTTCTCCTCAATTGACTATACCTTAGGCTACGACTACTCGCAATGATGTCTTGTACTTTAACTTTTTTTCCGTGAACATTCACACTAATTCTTTGCTCGACGACTAAGCCAACTTTGCAAGTAAGTCTCTGCAATATCACTATTTTCTATTAACAAAACGTTTTCAGCATTTCTATTGTCAGCCGCGTTAGTAAAATTGAAACTACCGGTAATCACCTTATTTTTATCAATAATCATAATTTTGTTGTGAGCTATACCTGGTACTTTATCTATTGATACATCAATACCAGCTCGTTTCAATTCATGCATTTTAGAATATCTATCGTGTAAGTTACTACGATCCAATAATACTCTTATTTCAACACCGTTTTGTTTAGCTTTAATTAATTGATCCACTATCTTTTGTGAAGTTAAACCAAATGCTTGAATATAGATACTATCCTTAGCCTTAGATATTTCTTTTGCTATTAATGATCCACAACCAGATGGAGGGGTAAAACAAACATTCAAATTATCAGTTTCAGTATTAAAACTATGCCAAGAAGCTGTATCACTTATTTTATTATAGCTTACTCCGGTAGCAATACCGAGTAAAAATGATATTATCACTGATAATTTTGTATTATGCTTTTTAGATATTTTTTTCATTTTCTATAATGTTTACAGTAATTTTTGGATTTGATAGACTTATGTGGGAAGTCTAATATTATCCTTTAATTTTTGAAAATCCTCACCAGCATGATAAGAAGAACGAGTTAATGGACTGGCAGAAACCATTGAGAATCCTTTAACTTTTGCAACTCTTTCAAAATATTTAAATTCTTCTGGAGAAACATATCTATCAACTATAGCATGATTTTTGGTTGGTTGTAAATATTGCCCGATAGTTAAAAAATCAACTTTAGCTTCTCTTAAATCGTCCATTACTTGCATAATTTCATCGTTCGATTCTCCAAGACCAACCATCATACCTGATTTAGTGAAAATTTCAGGGTCTAATTTTTTTACATTATGCAAAAGACTTAGTGAATTGTAGTACCTAGCTCCTGGTCTAATAGTTTTGTATAAAGAAGGCACTGTTTCTACGTTATGATTATAAACGTCAGGTTTTGCTGATGCTATTATGTCAGCGGCTCCTTCTTTCTTAAGGAAATCAGGTGTTAGAACTTCAATTGTGGTACTAGGCGAAGCTAGTCTTATTTCTTTGATACAATTGGCAAAATGTTCAGCTCCACCATCATCTAAATCATCTCGATCAACTGAAGTAATTACCACATGTTCAAGTCCTAATTTCATCACGGCTTGAGCTAATCTTTGTGGTTCATGCGGATCGAGTAAATCAGGGCGACCGGTTTGAACATTACAAAAACGGCAAGCACGAGTACAAACAGAGCCTAGAATCATAACTGTAGCGTGTTTTTTTGCCCAACACTCTCCGATATTAGGGCAGGCTGCTTCTTGACAGACTGTGTTTAATTTTAAACTTTCAATTATCTTTCTTGTATCATGATATTGATACGAATTTGGTGCTTTAACCTTTATCCAATCAGGTCTTTTTATAGCTGGCACTTCTTCTATTTTGATTATGTTTGGCATATAATCCTACTTATTAAACAAATTGTTTTATTGGTAGTTTAATTATATTCGTAAGACTAATACTATTGTCACAATTATAGGATAATTTTGGTTCAATAGGAATCTTACAGATTAAGGGTATATTATATTCTTTGGCAAAATTTTCTCCACTATTGCCGCTAAATATCTCGATTTTCTTTCCTGAACTTGCTTCAACTAAATAGCTCATATTTTCTATAATACCTAAAATTGGTAAATTAAACTTTTTGTATAAATCAATCGACCTAACTACATCTATTGCCGCCATTTTTTGCGGAGTAGTTACTATTATTACTCCATCTAAGTGATAATTCTCTAAAATGCTTAAGTGAATATCACCAGTACCGGGTGGCATGTCAATAATTAAATAATCTAACTCCTGCCAATGAGTGAGAGATAATAGCTGGTAAATGGTTTTGCTAGCCATTGGACCACGCCACACAATGGCAGAATTATTCTGAATAAGAAATCCAATAGAAATAATTTCAATCCCCCGCGATTTTAAAGGGGTCATTTTATTATACATTATTTCTGGCACATCACTAATACCAAATATTTGCGGAATTGATGGTCCATAAATATCAGCATCCACTATTCCTACCTTATATCCTTCCAAATTTAGCTGCTCGGCTATCAATGCGGTTATAGTAGACTTGCCAACTCCCCCTTTACCAGATGCCACCAATATTACCTTTTTTACTCCATCAATGAAATGCCTAATTTTTGGACTAGTTGATTTTTTAGCTAAATTTTTGCTACTAGTTAAAACTATAGTGATTTTGCCAATATTAGCTATTTCATTTAATTTATTGATGGCTTTAATTTTTATTTCATCGACTTCCTTAGGATCCTTGCCAAAAATATCAATTGCAAATCCAATATTTTTATCCTTAATTACAATATTAGATATAATATCGATTAATTTCGTATTGTCACTAAAGGTAATACTGGAAATTTTACTTAGTATTTGTTGTTGGTTTATATCAATCATCTTTTTTAAATAAGGTTACAATAGGTTATTTTTTGGTAACGAACTTGACGCAGTTAGAGATACAAGATATAATTATATACTAAATTTCTTTATATAAGGTATTAGTGCTAACTATATTTAGTGATAATATACAAATTAACAAAATAGCAATAGCAGAAAATGTTTAATCAAATTTTAAAAAAATCCCCTTGGGACGATTCTGAAGAGGAAGAAAAAAGTGAATATAATATATTTACTAAACCAAGGAAAAAGAATAAGTTTAACTTTCACGAGTTTTTTAATAACTTTGGGTTCAACAACAACATAATGATATTAGTGCTTTTTTCATTAGTTGCCATTTGGTTTGCTTCCGGAGTTTATGAAGTTAAGGAGGGCGAAGAAGCAGCCGTAATGAGGTTTGGTCAATTTGTTCGCAAAGGGTCTCCTGGTTTGAATTATCACCTTCCTCTACCATTTGAACAGGTAGTAGTTGAGAAGGTAAACCAATCTCGGAGAATTGAGATTGGTTATAGATCGGCAAATAACCTTAGATCTAATATGGATAATACAAAAGCTATAGCAGCTGAAAGTACTATGCTTACGGGTGATGAGAATATTGTTGCACTAAATTGTGACGTAATGTGGCATATTAGCGATTTGGAAAAATATATTTTTAATATTGTCAATCCAGAAGAGTCGGTAAAAATAGTTGCTGAAAGTGCGATAAGAGAAGTGATCGGCAATACCCCTATCTCCTCAATATTATCAGACCAAAAACAAGAAATTACTAATAAAATTGAGGCTTTAACCAGGGAAATCCTTGTTCATTATAATGCTGGTGTTGAAATTGAAAAAGTACAGCTACTAAAAGCTGAGCCACCAGTTGAAGTAATCGATGCTTATAGGGATGTACAAACTTCTAAAGCTGATAAAGAACGGGAAATAAATCAGGCACTATCCTATAATAATGATATTTTGCCTAAAGCAAGAGGTGAAGCTGCTAGAATATTGCAAGAAGCAGAAGCTTATAGGCAAGAAGTTATCTCAAAGGCTGAAGGGGATAGCAAGAGGTTTATTGCTGTCTATAAAGAATATGTTGGTAATAAAGTGGTAACTAAGGAGCGTCTTTACTTAGCCGCTGTAGAAGAAATTCTAACAAATACCAGTAAGGTTATTATGGGTACTAATGGCGTTTTGCCGCATATGGCAATTCAGCAAAATAAAATTAAGGAGTAGTACTGGATGAAGACAATTTATTATATAAGTTTTGTAGCTCTTGGATTATTCTTAGCAGTTATTAGTGCTTTGTTTACTGTTGATCAACGTTATTCTGCTGTGGTATTTCAATTCGGTGAAGCGGTAAGGACAATTGAAAAACCTGGATTAAATATCAAAATTCCATTTATTCAAAATGTTGAGTTTTTTGATAAACGTATCTTAAACGTAGAGGCAGAGGCAAAGGAGCTGACTGCTTCTGATGGAAAAAGGGTAATCGTTGATGCTTTTGCCAAATTTCGTATTACTGATCCTGTGATGTTTTATAAAACTGTTCATAACTACCAGGGCGTTAAAATTAGGCTTAATAAAAACCTAGAATCTTCAATGAGAAAAGTTATAGGTAGATTACCTTTAACTAGCCTTCTTACCAATGAGAGGTCTGAGATAATGTCAAATATCTTAAATCAAGTTAATCAAGAGGCAAGAAATTTTGGACTTGATGTAATTGATGTTAGAATTTTAAGAGCTGATTTACCGAAAGAAAATAGTGCGGCAATTTATCGCCGTATGCAAACTGCTCGTGAAAAAGAGGCAACTCAAATAAGAGCTGAAGGGCAAGAAGAAGGAGCTCGCATAAGATCAAGAGCTGATAAAGAAAGTAAAATATTGCTTGCTGAAGCTTATATGCAATCTCAAATCATTAAAGGAGAGGGAGATAGGGAGTCAGCCAAGATATATAATCTTGCTTATTCTGTTGATCCAGAATTTTATAAATTCTATAGATCGTTGGAAGTATATAAAAATACTTTAAAGAAAGAGGATACTTCTTTTGTGTTGTCTCCAGAAGCCGAGTTATTTAAATATTTAAATTTGGGGAAATAATAGTTAATTGATGACGTTTGACATATATGTCATTGCAAGACTATGACGTTTTACAGTTAATTAAATAGATGATATGGTTCAAAATATTATTAAGTATAATAATTTACTAAAATATTTATTTATAGCTTTTCTGATGAGTCCATGGTTGGTATCATCTGTTTTTGCTGAAAATATTCCATTAAATCAAATTTCGTTAACTAAGGATGCTGCTACTGAGGAATCTGTACCATCCATAAAAGCCTGTGAATCTCCTCGCTATAGTTTTGCCGATATTGTTGAGCCACTTATTCCAGCTGTGGTAAATGTTTATACCATACAATATAGTCAAAAATCAGAAGATTTTCATAAAAAATCTTTTGAATATTTTCCGTTTGATTATTTAAATGAACTTTTGGAGCGTTTTAATTTACCTTTTAATTTTGATGAAATGTATTCAAATCCTAAATCTGTTCCCCTTGGTTCTGGTTTTATTATAGATGCGGCTGGTTTTATTGTTACTAACCATCATGTAGTTGCCAATGCAGATGAGATTCACGTAAAATTAACTGATAATAGAGAAATGTTAGCTAAATTAGTAGGTAGTGATCAAAAAACCGATCTTGCTCTTTTAAAAATTGAGGCAGAAAATCCTTTGCCTTTTGTAAAATTTGGGGATTCTGGTAAAGCTAGGGTAGGGGATTGGGTTATTGCTATCGGTAATCCTTTTGGTAGACTTGGAGGAACCGTCACTGCTGGTATCATATCTTCAAAAGGACGTGATATTGATAGTGGTATAGTAGATGATTTTATACAAACTGATGCGGCTATTAATAATGGTAATTCTGGTGGCCCAATGTTTAATATTGATGGTGAAGTTATAGGAGTCAATACCGTAATGTTCTCTCCTTCTGGGACTAATATTGGTATTGGATTTGCCATTCCATCTAATACCACCAAATCAATTATCAACCAATTAAGGCAAAATGGAAAAATTAATCGTGGTGGTCTTGGAATAATAATTCAAGAAGTAACTAACGAAATAGCTGAAGGATTTGGGTTAAAAGAAGCCTATGGAGCATTAGTAGTGGAAGTGCAAAAAGATGGTTCAGGTGAGAAATTTGGTATAAAGCCTGGAGATGTAATAATAGAGTTTGCTGGACAGCCAGTAAAGAGTTCAAGAAGGTTACAGGTAATGGTTGCTGAAACTGCCGTTGAGCAAGAAGTAAAAATTGTCGTTATACGCGATGGCAAAAACCATGAGCTAAGCGGTAAGATTAGTCAAGAAGAGGAACCAGAGCCTAGAAGAGCAAGCGATAAGGTGAGTGATAAAACCTCTATTGTAAAAAATAATATTACTTTCAGTAATTTAACCGATAATTTAAAACAAAAATTCGCCATTGGCAATAAAGCTAATGGTATTATTGTAACTGATCTTGCTAAGGATGGAAAAAATTACAAATTTAAAATTGGTGATTTAGTAGTAGCATGCAATCAACAGGCGATAGCTTCTATAGAGCAATTAAATTTGTTGTATGAAAATGCCAGAACTATGAAGAAACAAAATATAATCTTATTGGTACAGAGGAGGGGTGTTTCTATGTTTATAGCTTTACCGGTAACAAATTAGATTTATAGCTAACTTGATTAATATTTGTTTGTTATTGCGAGCGGACTTATGTGAGCGTGGCAATCCATAAAGTTTGTATATGGATTGCTTCGTTGACCTAAGGTCTCCTCGCAATGGTGCCGTTTGATGCTCCAACTTTACCCAGACATTAGTATGCGTAGGTATGGATATATCGACTGTTGGAAATAAATATGCTTTTTAAATTTAAAAAATATAATGTTTACTATGGATAATAATGTTAAAATATCAGTATTAAGTTTTTATAGTTTTACTAAACTAGAAAATCTTGAAGTTTTGCTGCCAAAGATTTTACATCTTGGCAAGAAAAGAGGGGTTAGGGGGACTATTCTTTTAGCTCCTGAAGGGTTTAATGGTTCAATTTCTGGAGCAAAAGAACAGGTAAGTTTTTTATTAGATGAAATTATCAGCCTTACGTTAGCAGAAGATGTAAATGTTAAAATAAATTACTGTGATATTCATCCTTTTCAAAAATTGAGAATAAAGCTTAAAAAAGAAATTATTGCTATGGCCGTTGGGGATATTGATATTGCCAATCTTAAGGGAGAGTATATTGAAGCAAAAGATTGGGACAAATTCATTAGCCAAAGTAATGTGATAGTAATAGATACTAGGAATGACTATGAAGTATGTATCGGTACTTTTAAAGGTGCTATAGACCCAAAAACAGAGACATTTAAGCAATTTCCAAAATGGGTAGAACAAAATAAAGACCTACTTGTTGGCAAGAAAATAGCGATGTATTGTACCGGTGGAATTAGATGTGAAAAATCAACAGCCTATTTAAAGAAACTTGGCTTTAATGATGTTTACCATCTTAAAGGTGGTATCTTACAATATTTAGAAGATACCCATAATCATAGCAATTTATGGCAAGGAGAATGTTTTGTATTTGATGATAGGAGAGCTGTGGCAAGTGACCTATCACCGGCTGAAGGGCATTGGTTACAACGCGGTGATTGGCTATAGTCCTATTCTTTAGAGGTTTTTTCTTCTTGTTGGGGTAAAAGTTTTGCTTGCTCAATATTCTTGTCTAATTCCACTTGGCTACAAATTCCAAGTAATACTGGATCACGTGGGCGAATATTCTTCATGTTCCAGTGACTACGATCACGAATAGCATCTATGGTAGATTTGGTAGTACCAACTAACTTAACAATTTGATTATCTAAAATTTCTGGACAATTTTTAAGTATCCAATATATCGCATCTGGTTTATCTTGACGTCTGGCAATAGGAGTGTACTTAGATTGTTGTTTTTTCTTAGTATTTATCAAATCATATGCAGCATTAACAGAAATCCTTAAACTACTAGTTGAATCTTTTGTGCAACGTATAATTTCTTCTTTGGTTAACTGTCCACCAGCGATTGGGTCTAACCCCTTAATACCATGAGATACTTCGCCATCAGCAATGCCTTTAATTTCAAACTCATGAATTCCACAAAAATCAGCTATCTGCTTAAACGTTAAGGCAGTATTGTCAATCAACCAAATAGCAGTTGCTCTAGGCAGTATAGGTAATTTCTGTTGTGAATTCATAGTAAACTAATATAATATTAATATGTGATTTTCTAAAAAATATAATCTCTTCTAGCTGATAAGTCAACAATAGACTTTTAAATCGCCCTGATATAGTCAATTCAGGGGAATTGGGTAGCAGGAACGATGGAGCGACGCCTATAAGTAATAGGCGAGCATTGAGCGACGACGTCACCAACTTCCCATCAATTGACTATACCTAAAACCTAAAACCAACACCTATGGCAATCATTAGAGGATTAAACTTTACTTTAGAGGAGACAGACTTTTTTACTAAAGGAGTTTTATAATTAACCTCGGTATTAAGAAAATACTGTTTTACATCTAAGTTAATCAATGTATCATCCTTAGCGTATAAATCAACCCCGACCTGTAATACAGCACCGTAACCATTTTTGACTGTACACCCTTTGGATTTATTGATAAAATAAGCTCCATGATAACCAACACCAATATAAGGTCTGATAGCACCAAAAGGAGCTATATGATATTGTCCTGTAACAGTCAATGGGATCATATAAAGAGCCCTTCTTTTACCAACACCCTCTGGATTACCACCATAATTATAAGCCACATTCTGTAAACTACTATTTTTATTACGTAATACATCAAAACCTAAAGATAACTCTGCTGCAACATTACTAGCAAAGAATATTGAGGTGGAAGCCTCTATACCATAACCATTCTCGGCAAAGGTACCAATCGATACTGGATTTTTAGCAGTAGCCTTAGGAAAATCTGTTTGTTTTGCACTAGATTTTATCCCATCTACTCTCATCTTAAATACTAGATTACCTCCATCCCCATAATAATCAGCATCATAGTCATTATTACCTGTATTATTAGCAAAGCTAGAAATACTAGCACAACTTACCAACAGAAATATCCCTAATTTTTTTGCAACTTTTATCATAACTACTAAACCTTCTCTTGCTTTAAATATATTGCTGTACTATATATATTCTTCTTATCTGGAAATCAAATGATAATAAGATTTTTTAAACTTGTCTAACAACGATGATACTATAACACTAAATATAAGAAACACTAAGTATAAAAAACAAATAAACTAAAAATTTTTAGGTCTATATGAATAATAAATTAAACACTTATTTTATTGGTATTGGTTGGTTTGTATTAAGTATGCTTACTAGTGTAACTAATGATATAACGGCAAAATATCTTGGATTCAGGTTACATAGCTTTGAGGTAGCTTTTTTTCGCTTTCTCTTTAGTGCATTAATTCTTGTACCGTTTATTTTTTATTATGGGAAACAAACTCTAATTACTAATCGTCCTTTTGTCCATATTGCAAGAGGGGTTTTATTATTTTTTGGTATGACATCTTGGACTTATGGTTTACAGCTTGCACCAGTGACTACTGCTACAATTGTTAGTCTGGCTATACCTTTGTTTACCTTGGTTTTGGCAGTATTCTTCTTAAATGAGAATATTATTTGGCAAAGATGGGCAGCAACTTTATTTGGCTTTATTGGTATTGTTGTTACTCTGAAACCTAATGCTAGTGATTTTAACCCACAAATATTGGTTTTTGTATTAGCTGCTATATCTTTTGCCATGTTAGATATTATTAACAAAAAATTTGTAATAAAAGAATCAATGATTAGCATGTTATTTTATTCTGCTTTAGTAACCTCTTTAGTATCAATACCACCATCAATAATGTATTGGAAAACCCCTAATATTTCAGAATTTATTTTGCTATTTATTTTAGGATCAGGAGGTAGTCTAATTTTATTCTTTCTATTAAAGGCTTTTGCCCTAGTTGATGCTACTGCCATCGCTCCTTATAGATATTTAGAGTTAATCATTTCAGCATCAGCTGGATATATTGTTTTTAATGAAGTTCCTGAAAGTAGTACTTTATATGGAGCATTGATAGTAATCCCTGCAACATTGTTTATAATATATTCTGAGAAAGATAATATTACACAAGAAAATATGATACAAAATGATAAAATTATCACATGAATAAACGTAAGTTGGTTTTTGCAAGCGGCATAGCAAATGCATTTGAATGGTATGATTACGCTCTATTTAGTCTTTTTGCCCCTATAATAGGGGCAAAATTCTTTCCTGGATCAAACCCTAGCTCGTCTTTATTACATGCTTTTGAGGCATTTGCTCTTGGTTATCTAATGAGACCAATAGGCGGGGTGTTTTTTGGAGTGATTGGAGATCGTTTTGGTAGAAGAACTGCTTTAAGTGCATCTATATTTTGTATGTCTTTGCCAACAGCTGTAATTGGTATGTTACCAACTTATGACGAGATAGGTATTACTGCAACTATATTGATGATTTTAGTTCGAATGTTGCAAGGTTTATCAATGGGTGGAGCACTTACTGGCTCAATTTCATTTGTTATTGAACATGCAGGTGTAGCCTATCGTGGTTTTAGTAGTAGCGTATCAATGTCCAGTATTTGTATTGGTTTATTGTTTGGTTCAGGAATTTCACAATGCATACAAAGTCTTTTATCAGCAGAGCAATTTGATGATTGGGGGTGGAGAATACCATTTTTATTAGGAATTTTTATTTTATTTGCTGGACTTTACATCAAGAAATATACAAGTGAAACTCCTAGTTTTCAAAGTATGAAGGAAGATGGTGGAATATTAAAGTCTCCTCTAAAAAAAGTTATCTCTGTCTATTGGTTTGATATGATAATATCTATCTTTATCAATTCTACAGGCTCAGTACTATTTTATTTACAAGCTACTTATCTAATGTCATTTTTGAAGATAAATCGTAACTTTACTAATGATGAAGTTAATAACTTAGCTAATTATTGTTATATAATCATGGCAATTGTTACTTTATGTTCTGGCTATTTGTCGGATATAATTGGTCGCAAGAAAATTTTTGTATTCAATTTATTGGTAATTATTTTAGTTATCCCATTTTTGATACAGGCAATTGAAACTGGCGATTTTTGTGTTATAATTATATCTCAAATAGTATTATCAATTTTAGCTGCCTGTTATATTGGTCCTGAACCTGCACTGCAAGCTGAATTCTATCCAACCAATGTCAGAAATACCGCTTTATCATTATCTTATAATATAGCAACTAGTATTTTTGGTGGGACAACGCCTTTAGCGATAGCATATCTTGTACAGGAAACTGGGACAATTACTTCGTCTATTTATTACATAATTGCTTGTGCTATTTTAAGTTTAATAGCTCTGTATTTTTATAAGGATCGTTCAACGGCGTAATAACTATTATAAAGATTTTTCTAGCATTTATAGCAAAATTATCTATAAATTACTTAGTGGCTAATAAAAATAATATATACTATTAGGTAAACCGAGAAGGGTTAACTAAATATATGGTATAATTATGATGTCTTGATAAACAAAAAAATTTAATTTTATGACAGAAGTGATAGCTAAAGAACAATTAGAACAATATATAAATCAAATAGAAAGGCTTGAACAAGAAAAAGCTGAATTATCTGAAGCAATAAAAGATGTATTTGATGCAGCTAGCTCCAGTGGTTTTGATACCAAGGCTATGAAGTCTGTGTTAAAACTAAAAAAACTTGATAGAAATAAGTTGGCTGAACAAGATGCAATCTTAGAATTGTACAGGCAAGCTTTAGGTATATAAATTAAAGAATTTAATAATGAAATTATATCCGTTAAGACTATTACCTGAGCAAGTTAATTTTGATTTTATCAGATTTAAAAAAGTAAGCTATATGATGTCCATTATTTTGTCTCTTGTGAGCATTATATGGATAGGAATTTATAAGTTTAATTTTGGTATTGATTTTGCTGGTGGAATTGTTATAGAAGTGCGGCTTGATCAATCGCCTGATTTAACCAAAATGCGAGAAGTACTTAATAACCTTAAGATTGGTGAAGTAGTATTGCAAAATTTTGGTAACCAGAATGATTTGTCAATACGAGTTGGTAGCAATAGTGAAGACACTTTAATGCACAATATTGAGCTGATCAAATTGACTTTAAGCAACCAATTTCCTTATAAATTTGAATATCGTAAAGTAGATTTTGTTGGTCCACAAGTTGGAACTCACTTGATAAAATCAGGAATAACGGCTCTAATTCTTTCTTTTCTTGCCATCATGGCTTATACTTGGGCTAGATTTGAGTGGTATTTTGGGCTTGGTATACTGATAGCTTTGCTACATGATGCCATACTAAGTTTAGGTTTTATGAGTGTGATGAGGTTAGACTTCAATCTAACTTCCATAGCGGCTATTCTTACCATAATAGGTTATTCTGTCAATGATTCAGTAGTTATCTATGATAGAATTAGAGAAAACTTACGGAAATCATATCAGAAAACAATGCCACAAATTATTAATCAGAGTATTAATGAGACTTTGTCTAGAACCATTTTAACAGTTGTAACAACCTTGTTGGCAAACCTAGCTTTAGTAATATTTGGTGGAGAAGCTATTCACAGTTTTAGCTTATTAGTATTTTTTGGGATAATAGTTGGTACATATTCTTCTATCTTCATATCTGCTCCGATATTAATGTTATTTGTTGCCAAGAAATTTAGTATAACCAAATAACCTGATTTAGGGTAATCTAATTAATTAAGGTAAGTATAATGAGAACTATAAAAATTTTTACAAGATTCAACCTTTTTTTGTTACTATTTATGACAAGTATATTTTATTCTGTCTATTCATACGCAAGTCAGACTATTTATATCACTTCAGATGATGGTCCACTTAGAGGAACAGAGAATATCATTACGGTTATGACTGAGGAGAAGATTCCCGTTACCATGTTTATGGTAGGATTACACCACGATTCTAGTAATTGGTCAAAAAATATTGTGATGCTAGCTAAGAAAAGTCCTTTTATTCAGATAGGAAATCATAGTTATTCTCATGCTCATAATCGCTATCAGCAATTTTATCGCGATATTCCATCGGTAATTAATGATCTTAAAAAGAATAATGATACGCTAGGTTTAAAAGGTTCTCATATTGATACTAGACTTCCTGGAAGAAATGTATTCTGTCTTCCTAACTTAAGTAGAGATGATCCGTATATTTCAAAACAGGAAGATCAAATTGAAAAGATAGATGATGATGCTATGTACAAGAATGGTTTTTACCTATATGGATGGGATTCAGAATGGGTACACTATGATAATGGTGGTCCTGTACAATCTGTTGAGCGTCTAGTAGAAGAGATAGATGCTAAATTTGCGAAAAAAGATACTGCATTACCTAATAAATTAATTTTATTAATGCATGATGAGATGTTCCAAGATTGCTTTAATGGTAAAGAGAATTTACGAAATTTAATTAGTGCATTGCGTAAGAAAAATTATAAGTTTGATTTTATTAAAAATTATAATCCTTGATAAGCTTCAAAAGTAATTGTGAGGAGCCACTTTAGTAGCTCCTCACTAATAGACTTCCTGCATAAGTCAAACTTTAGTTAACATAATATCGGCTCTTTTTTCAAATGCATCGACCATTTTCTCAGTAGCATCAGTAAAAAATATACCAACTAATTTGTCAACTATGGCAAACTTCATTTTAAAATCAATAAAGAACTCTATTTTACTACCAGTATCTTCTTGAGAAAATTGCCATAAATTTTTTAAATATTTAAATGGTCCGGAGATTGCCTCGACTTCAATGGAGTATCTCTGCTTATTTAAATCATTTGAGTAGATAATTCTTGATTGATAATGGTCTGAAAAACCTTTTAACTGAATTACTAATTCAGCTATAATTTGATTGTCATTTTCTGAGATGATTCTAGCAGCCCTACACCATGGTAAGAATTCAGGATATGACTTTACGTCAAGAACTAAGTGAAATAATTCTTGGGCATTATATGGTAGGAGTTTGATTTGATGAAAACTTGGCATAATTTAATTTACAATTGTAGCATTAAAAATCAGTTACCCTGCCTTTATGCTGCCAATCTCCATGGATAGTTGGTTCTTGACCTTTAAAGCCACCTATTTCTTCTGGCTTTTCTTTTTTATCTTTTATGGTAGTATCTTTTTTGTTATCCATAAATGTACTAATCCTCTGTATTACGTCTTTTTATTTGTATCTATACATGTTGAAACTTCAGTTGCCGATTTCTCCAATTCTTGCATTACTGCAATATATGGAAAAGGACCGTAACTAATTCTAGATACCCCTAAATCAACAAGGTTTTTTACTGCTGTTATATCTTGCAGCATTATGTTGACAGGAATAGGTGAAGATTCACATAATTGTTTTATAAAATTATCATTTGCTAAGCCTGGTGCAAAAAACCCATCGGCTCCAACTGCTGCATAAGCTTTGCTTCGTTCTATAGCTTCTTTTAAGTCTTGCTCATTATGCTCAGATGTATCTTTTTGAAGAAAGATATCCGTTCTAGCATTAATAAACATATTAGGAAGTAACGATTCCTTTATAGCTTCTTTAACTGCTTTAATTCTTTTACATTGTTCTTCTATAGAGTATCTTGCTTTTTCTTTCCCAATAATTTGATCTTCAAAATTTATACCAACTGCACCTGTTTCAACTATGAGACCAACATTTTTTGT
>JAJIYQ010000113.1 GCA_020881075.1 Rickettsia endosymbiont of Labidopullus appendiculatus | reverse complement strand
ACCCGCTCCACATAAATATTACGTACTTCTCGATTTGGTATGCTTAAACTATATCTAGGATCTTCTTTATTATCATTAGCTAATAGTGGACTAAGATATCCAGTGAATAATAATAAACTATAAAATACATTTGGGTTATCTTCCAGATCAGCAAAAGAAATTTGCTTATATAATTTTTTTACTATAGATTTTCCTTCTAGCAATGTATTTAAGTCTTGTTGCATCTCATCGGAAAGCAGCACATGATCAATCCAACCGGTGCCGCCACTATCAATCCAGTAATGGTCAAGTTTGCCCTTTTGGGCTAAGCATCGCATAATTGACCATGGGTTATAAATTATCTCGCCACCAAAATTATACCCATTATACCAATTTTTAATTTCTTCTGGATTAGTTTTAAGTGGTACTTTGCTTAATAATTCATCTACTTCTGGTTGGGTAAACCCATAACTGCTAGCAAAATTCTCGTCTAATAAAGAATATTCAGTTGGATTATTTAATCCAGAAAATAATTCAGCTTTAGCAATTCGCAGAATACCAGTAACTACCCCACGTTCAACAGGAATTTCTTGATCTCCTGTTTCTTTTTTGAAAACTGATTTCATAATGCCGCGAAAAATTTCTATAACCTTTTCAAACTCTTCCTTATTACTACCAAAATGCCTGTAAGCACTGTTAATAGGAGTGTCATATTCATCAATCAACACAAAAGGCTTTCTATTATAATGTTTGTAAAGTAGCTTACTTAATATAGATAGGCTCTGCTTAATCTGCTCTAGAGTTATCTCATCAAACAAATATCTGTTAAAATTAGCCTTCTCACTCTGTTCAAGTTTATTACTATTATTTAAATAGCTATAAGCTTGAAATAATTTCCATATCTGGCTTTTTACCCCTTGTTCAATATTATAATAGCTTGCTCCTTCTACACTTTTAAAAGTAATGGATATAACTGGAAATTGACCTTGGTAGTCTAAAATCAGATCTGGATACTCAGAGATTTTAAGTGGTTTAAATAATTTTTTTCTGCCACTTACTAGCCCCAAATCCACTTCTCCACCACTAAACAGCTTATGATTTACTCGTTGTTCCTGAGGTAATGGATAACCGTGTTCATCCACCTCTATTTCAAAAAATCTCCGCACCATATCCATATTTAAGCTCTTACCCCATCGCCTTGGACGGGTGATTAGAGTTACTGCCCCACTATCTCCTAATAATTCTTTAATCATTAGGCTTTTATCAACAAATATATCGCTATTTAGTAATAATGCCTTGACATCATCGGTACCAACAAACATTTTTGGTTGATAATTGTTATTTTTAGTTTTGTCTTCTGTCATTTTTCAGTGCTTTTCTCTAGATATAATATCCATTATACTCCTTTTTTATTTTCCACTAAGAGATAATTAGCAAAATATTTTATAATTGTTTATTTTTTTATAAAAAAATAAACTGAAACATAGTGGCAACATACTATTATTTACATAGTTCATTATGTCTTTTTGAATTTAATTTTATGAATATATTTTAATATTAAATTCCAACTAATACATATTAATTATAGTTCCAAATTTTCACCAAGTAGAGATTGTTTAAAAATTTTGAATGTATCACGAATAGTGTCATCATCATTTAGTTGCTTATCTTCCACTAACAAAGAATGGATAGCCACTACCTCATCTTCCGTTATTTGTGGTATACCACAACTAGCAACAAGATTCTCTATTACTTCTAAACCACAATTATTATATTTCTGACTTGCTACCGGTTGCTCAATAATTTTGATATGTAAGCTTGGATATAATTTAACTAGTTCATTTTCAAGGCTATTCTTTAAAATTTCAGGTATGTACTCTCCTTCAGAGTCCATGTAGTATGCTATAATTTTATCCGAGCTATGTTCTATCACTAGACCAACCCAGTGCTTGTTGTCTAAATTTATCGGTATCAATAACTTAGTAGTATTATTATCGTTACTACTGTTAGCTTTGATATTATCAGAAAACCCAGAAGAGATTTTAGCTCGCAAATCTTTAGCAAAATACAACTTGCTAGACTCGTTAAAAGCATAATCTATACTGACACTCTTAACGTTCTCGATTCCTGTACTCTTAAGACGCAATTTTAATATCGTGTCCATTGCTTCTTTACTGTACTCATACCAATAATCATGCCAATAACTATTTTCTTGATTTTCACCATAACCTTTACCGGTAATTTGCCTACTGTTGTTCAGTGTACTAATAACTTCAGCTTGTAAGGTCTCATCCTTTATAAGAATTTTTACTAGATATTCACTAACAAAATATTCAGGGTATTCTGAAGCTATTTTGGTAATTAATTTGGAATATTCGTTATGTTCAACAAAAAATTTGGCACATTTTAGTGACAATTCACTTTTAACATTATCAATAGCACTACACATATATTTGAATAGCACTATACGAGTTTCTTCAATATTATCTGGAGTAATCTCTATGCCAGCTTTCTGAAGTTTTTTCTCTAGACATTCTTTGGAAAATATACGCTCTATCACTCCATATTCATTTACTTTACCAAATATACCAGTTCCCTTATGCTTAACACCTCCACCTGTCTGCACTGTACTATTTAATCTATCTATTAATCTATTCATTACTGAGTTTCCTTTAGAATCCGTTGTTGCTTGCAATGCTAGTTCAACATCAGATATATCAAATGGACTAGTTACAATAATTTTAATTTGTTTATCCAATGATTCTTGTGCTTCACATACTTTATCAGCATTGGTATATAAATAAGCTAGTAATAAGGTAACGTCAGCAAGAGCAATTTTTGCTGCTTGCCCCTCAGTTTCTTCATATGATAACACTTTTTTTTCTATTAATACCTCTTTTAATCCTCCTGTCATCTTGCTAAGAATATTAGCTACCTTTTCTAGTTTGGTTAGTTGTCCTTGCTTAGAAAGCAAAATTTCATTCTTTTTTGATTCCGTAATTGCTAAAGCTGTTTCCAAGATGCACATGTCTAGTGCTTTCTCCGTTACAAACTTAGACATAATTATTTTATTTATAGCATTCTTTTTGTTAGTAAATTTATGTTTATTTTTTGTTTCACAAATAACATCGACAACTTTGTCTAATACACCAATAGCACCACCAACTATTGGTAATCCTTGTCCACTCATAATAGCTCGTCCCACCGCAGCAGTTAAACTGGAGAGTTTCTTAACTCCAGTTTCTATTATCCAATTTTTTGTACTCTGATCAAAAGTATCATTTGTTGCTATAATACCACTAGCTACTAAATGATAAGCTTGTAAATAATTAACTAATGTCCAATAGAAGGTTTTATAATATACAACTATTTCAGGGGACTCATTTTTCAATCTTTCTAGCTTTGTTTGAACATCTACTTCATCATATACCCCTCCTTGTATAAGTGCATCTTCATGCTTCTGTATCTTACGGTCTTGCAGTTCTTGATGTTCTTTTATAGGTTCTAATTCACTTCTATCTGCTTTTCGTTCATCTAATTCCTGTAAATTGGATTTAGCAGTATCTATGTGTTGTTGTAATTCGTCTATTTGAGACTGTGATATTGCTTCTCCTCTTTGTGATTGTTGTACAAAGAGTTCAAATGACCTCATCAATGCCGCCACTTGTGATTTTAAAAGTGTTATATCGCTACCTTGCTCTCCTAATTTCTCACTATGAGCACCCACTTGCACTACAAGATTAGCGGTAACACTTGCATGCTGCTCTAATATGCTTGAAAGTTCGGGACTGATTTCTCCATTAGACTGTAATTGCTTTATTTGATTTTTTATAGAATCTAATTTTAAAATATCACTCTGTGTATTTCTTACGTAAATCCTATAAATTTGATTTGACTCATCAATTGGAAGTTCATTAATTTTTCTAATATCTTGTACTGCTTCTTCTGGTTTACCGATATCAACATATAATCGACTTCTAGCTACTAAGTATAGAGCTGTTTCCTTATTTAATTCTATAGCTTTATTATAACATGTTAATGCTTCTTCATAAGATGATTTATCTCCTGTAATCTGTCCTAACTGTTTTAATGTCTCTGCTTTTCTATAATAACTATTATCATCTTTAGGATGGCGTTCAATACGTCTATTATAACTTTTAATCTCTCTTTGTAACTCTTCTATATTATTATTGGCATAATATTTTCCTCCATAATACATGTGTTAATCACTATGATCTAAGCTTACTAAACCACTTAGTATAAGTAAAGAATCTTCACTATTAATTGCTTCAATTATTAAGTCCTGGTTTAATTTTGGGAGCAAATCTAAGATTTGACTAAAACTAAATATTTTTAAAGCATCTTTAAGTAATTTAGGATGATTTAATATTGGATTCACATAAACTATTTTGTCTAGCATATACACACTAGTGTCAATACCTATTTTCTGGCGTATATTATCAATATCATCTTCTAAATCTATCAACCTGCCTTTCGTAACTTTTCCTTCAGATATAAGTGTTGTCATTTCTTTTACTATCTTTATCTCGTTGACTAATTTTATCATTATGTTCTACTATATTTCTCAATCCTTGAGTTTTTTCTTGGAATTCTGCAATCGACTTACCATGTATACCAATCATCTCTGAATTATCAATAAGTCTGCTATCTCTTCTGACCACTTCAAGTTGCTGAGCATCTAGTTTAAGCAATGCATCTTTCTTAAATGTTTTTACACTCTCCTGTTTTACATATTCATCCCATAGTATATCTTTCCACAGAGTATCTTGTATATTTTCGTAGTTGTTAAAGAATTGATGTAATACTACATAATCACTTTCTTCTCCTTTTGATCTATGATATTCCAGCTTTTGAATTAACTCATCTCCTGTTTTTAGTGGTATCTCAAGTATTGAACAATAATATCTTGGCTTAGTTTCTATATATTTCATCTCACCAAATATTTCTTTGCAAACATCAATAGATACTGCATTCGGATGTAGAACATAAGGTTTATCGCATATCTTTCCTTCTTCTATATATATCTTATGTATAACGTGATAGCCAAAATAATCACGTTTCTCAAGCAATATAAATATTGCACTAGGTTCTTGTTTTTTGTGATCTGATAAATGCATTAATGATAATCTCCAAGATTCAGTGCTAATTTTATGATTATCATCTACTATACTACATTCTTTAATATCTGTTGCAGCAATATCTAGCCCTGATTTTCCGTCATTTACAAACAATGGCTTATGTTCTTCATATTGCTTAGCTAATATATTATCTTGTTTGCTTACAGCTTGGACTATATTTTCTAAATATAATTTATTCGTATTATGAATTGTATAAGATACGTTTTCAAATACTAATTGGTAGGTATAGCTTTCATCTTGATCATGTTCGCTATCTTTTATACGTTTGATTGTTGTTGTAAAATCATATTCTATACACTTAATGATAAATGTACTATTTGTTATACTTATTGTACCTGTAGTACTTATTTCCTTTAATACTTTGTGATATAATCCTTTTAAGAATGTTTTTGTTTCACTTAAATTGGGTAAATTATGAAAGTTTTTACTAAGCCATTCTACTCCTTCTTCATTAATATCAACTACTATCTGGTTAAGCTTATCAATTGCTGCTATATATAATTGCTTTTCGTATTCGTCTTTTCCTTTACTTGAATTTATGATCTTAAGAATATCAACAATTTGTGTATAATCTATTCGAGTCAGTTCGTTTGTACTTGTTAGTTTTAATAGTATGCCTTTCTTTGCTGCTTCTCTAATTTCTTTAGTGTCATGACTTAATAAATCAACAGATTTATTAAGTGGGACTACACTTATTACTTCTTTTACTTTTGTGCCATATATATTGTTGTTATATTGAGAAATTACTTTATTGAACACTTGTTGCATTAGTAATACAGATGTTTGATCTAGTGGAATAAATTTTAATAATTCTGATATGCTATCTAATGCTACTTCCGGGCAAGTTAGTATGTGACCACCACTTATCTTCATATTTTTACGAGGAAAATCCAAATATTTAACAGCATCTGGATTGTTGATCACATCAACTAATACCTCTAATACTTTATTTGTTACTATAGATATTTGGTCTAATGGCATAAATTTTAGTAATTTTGGTACGCTACGCAAAGCTTGTACCTTGCAATCTAAAGTATTCGGATTGCTGATCAACCCAGCTAATAAATCTAATATTTTATTCACTACTATAGGAGCTTGATCTTGTGATACAAACTTCAATAATTTTGGTATACTACATAAGACTTGTCCCTTGCAATCTCCAGTATTTGAATTTTCGACTACACCAACTAATAATGCTAATACCTCATCTATTACAGTAGATACTTGATTTTGCAACATATCTATTAAATACTCTATATTATTTAGAGCTAATATCTTGAAATAATCTCTAGCATTTTGTTGTTTAATGACATCCACCATTGAATTAAATACTTTCATCGTAAATAATTGATTTGATGGTATGAGTTTCAATAATTCGACTATGTTTGTTAAAGTCGCATGTGAAAGGTGACTAGTGCCTATATTTTTTAAAGAATCCAGTAGTGTATTAAATATTTCATTTATAGTAGGATATTCCTCTATTGTATTGGGTGGTAAAATTTTCATAATTTTTATTATGCTATTTATAAATGCAAATGCAAAACTAGGATCTGTAATTTCTAGAAATTTGCCCTTAAGTAGAGTATCGAATAGTAGAATTTTTTCCTGCACAGCTACTTGTTGTGGTATAGTTTGCACTAATTCTCCCATCTTTGTTACAACTATAGATCTTATATTAGTATCATCATATGTTAAGGATTGCTTTAGTAATGTAGTCAATAAATAAATTGCTTGCACTGCTATATTATATGATTGATTTAGTGGTATAATTTCCATTAATGGTGGTATATGATGTATAAGATTAAAATTCTCGTATGAACCTTCTTTGATCTTAAAATTCATGCTATTAAGTACATGAAACACTTCAACTATCTCCACATCTAGTTTTGGGTCTACAACTTTTACTAGCTTTATTATGCTATCTAGAGCTTCAAATCTAGAATTAATATCAAGATTTGGATTTTTTAATTCATTTAATAGGAGGCTATAAAGTTTTTTCGTTATATCTGTTACTTGTTGTTCTAGCGGTATAGTTTTCAATGCTTCTAGAATCTCTATAGCATGAGATTTATGACAAGCAACAAATATTTGATCGTTAAGTACAGGAGTTAACAATTCGATTACTTGTTTTGCTACTTCTTGTGCTTGAGTTTTTGGTGCAACTTTTACTACTTTTTTTATGTTTTCTATCGCTAAAGATTTATGTAAGGTATCAACATTACTTTTAATTACATAGATCAGTAAACCGAATGCTTTATTTACTACTGTAGTTGCGTACTTTTCTGGTATGTATTTTATTATTTCTGGTATAATCTTTATAGTTGCTGACTTAAGATCATTATCACATATATCTTGATTTGGATTTTTAAATACATTCTCTACATAATTCAATACTTCATGACTCAAATCAGGGGCTAAATAAATAATCTTAGTTAATAAGCTACTTGCAAATTTATTTAAGTTTTTATTACCAATTAATGGAATTACTTTGCTTAAGTTTTCTTTCAATATCTTATCGCTAATTGTTCTATCCAATATCTGATGTAATTTTTCTAATCCTAGTTTCTGTAACTGCCAATTCTGAGTTGCAATTAAATTAATAACTTGATTTAATATTGTTTCTCTACCTTTAAATTCACTTTTATTTGGCAAATTAGTTATTATCTCTATTGCCACTCTTAATTCTAGATTGTCTTCTTCAATCTTATCATTTAACTGTTCAACTATTACATTTTTTATTTTTTCTGATACATAACCACTATTAATTATCTGTTCTCTCCATTTAGTAATATCTTTAGGTACTATACCATCTATTAATTCTTGTATTTTAGTTAAATTTGGTATTTTTATGTTCAAATTTCCTGTAACTTTACTTTGTTCAAGTAAATGCATTAGTAGCGTTATTTTCGTTTCTAACCCAAGTTCTAGTACTCCATCTACATTACATGTTATTGCTGTCCATAATTTTTCGACTAATTGTTTATCTTGTTCATTGCTTACTATTCCTGCTAAAAACTTTAAAACCATTAAGTATTGTGGTTCATTTCTATGTTGACCTATTAAATAACACACTTCTTTTACTTGTTTAAGATCACCTTTCATTAATTCTTTCAGATAATCAGCTGTAAAATACTCCTGAAATGTTGGATGAATAAATTGATAATCTAAATCAACAATTTTTGTTTTATCACTCTCAGCTCTTAATAAACCAAACTTAAAAACATCTTTTATGTCAAGTGTGTTCAGATGATTTTTTATCACTTCGTTATTTATAAAATTTCCTTGATTGATCCAAGATTCATGAGCTATTCCTTTTAAAAATTTTACTATTGTGCTGTTCAATATATTTGTTTCTGCTATATTTTCAGGATCTCGGTCTTCAAATTTTGCCAAATATCTTTTCCCTAACCATATTATTACTTCGCGATACAATGAAGCTATATTTAATTCTGTTGTTTCTTGAAATTTTTCTCTAACATTTTTATCCTCCCAAATCAAACAGATTAACCCTATGTTAATAGGAAGCTTGCACATGCCTCTTACTTCAGCATTACGCTGTAAAAATAATGTCAAATTTGTACCATGTTCTTGATCTACCGCAAAACACGATTTTACATATTGTATTATTCCTTCTAAATCTAAACCTCTATTCTCCACTATTCTTTCAAACTTATTTTGTTCATCTGCTTTAAGCGAATTAGGTCTAGAGCTCATGATTATATATTTGTGTTCAAAAACTGTGCCTATAATCTTGTTATATTCATCATATCTATCTTGACTTCTTGCAAATGATTCTATTTCATTGTAGCCATCAAGTAATAATAATACTTTATCTTTATTCACTATTTCTGAAATTTCTGACAGCTTTATTTCAAATTCATTTTCTAACTTTTTAGCTCTTTGTAATTCAGTTATTTGTAATGTCAGAGAACGATGAATTAAGCAAGCAAATAAATTGTTTTTTTCGTTCTTTTCATAATTTTTATCCCAATTGCTATTTAATAATATTTTCAACCTAATTCTAAACATATAATCAAAGTTATCATTCCATAGTTTCTCAGCACCCCATCTATAGGATATATTATGTAGCAACGTAGTCTTACCTGCTCCTGATTCTCCAAGTAGCAAAACTTTACCCACAGCTGATGAATTTTCGTCTATTTGATCAAAAATATTTTCTATTTCACACTTTTCGGCTACTGTTTGTGTATATTCCTGAGCATTTTGTTGTTTTCTCTTAGATAATAAACGTAATTCACGATAATGCTCTTTCCAGTTTTGTTGCAATCGTTCATCATCTATTTCTATTAATTTAGGAATAGTATCTTGTAATCTGTATAAATGTTGTAATTTTGATGTTAGTGTCTCACTAGTTTTCATAGCTCTATGTCTTCATTTATATTTAGCGCGAGTTGCTAATTAATGCTTGTGCGTTTTTCTGGATTGTTGCCACAACTGTCGAAAGTTATAAGGTAGAGCGGGTTTTAGAGGGTTTTCATAGGTAAAAAAGTAGCTATAATCAAGTATTAGTTAAAATATAAACCAACTAATATAATTTACCTTGCTCATTGAGAAGGAATTTATTAAAGATATCATACTTTTTTTCTACAAAATCCTTCTAAAACCCGCTCTATTGATACCTAATACACCTTTCAGATAATACAACATTCGCTGTTGACTACTTTAATTTTTTTCATTATTCATAAATATCGAAACTTATCTATCTTGCCAACTTTATATAATTATAAAGCCAAAATACTGTACTATAGTCAATTGATGAGAAGTTGGTGACGTCGTCACTCGTCGCTCGCCTATTACTTATAGGCGTCGCTCCATCGTTCCTAGCCCCAAATTCTCCTGAATTAACTATACCTCATAATATCTAATAAATCTTTACCAACTGCCGCTAAGTTTTTATGGATGAGCTAAGCATACTTGGCGATTTTGATTATCAAATAGGTGATATTATACACTGTATCTTTACTTCATTTATATTTGTTGTTTTCCCTCCTACTAGTACTGGAACACCTTCTTGCATTTGGTTCTTATACCAGTTTCCGAAATAAAATGCGTCTATAGGTTCTTTAAAATTATAATATAGACACATTACTTTTTCCTGTCTTTGTACTAATTTAAATTAGGGAACTGGTATTAAACATATTCATGTTCCTAACTATAACAGTTAATTTATGTAAAAACTTTTATATTTTTATTAAGATTATAATAATATTTTTACATATTATCTATAACTAATTTTAATAAAGTAATTAATTTTTATTATTCTATTTTAATTGTGATTTTTTTAACACCTTAAAACTATCAAACAAGATACCTCCGTTTTTTAGATATATCATTCTTCTTTTTTACTGCCTTTTCCCATTCCCCCTATCGACACCCTGTCCATTAGCCACAAGGGAGATTTTGCTGCCTATATCAATCTTATAGTTAAACCAGTTGAATTAGATGACATTATATGGTATAAATAAGAGAAAAAATGTCAACAAGCCCATATAGTAAAGATTTAAGAAAAAAAGTAATAAGTTATATAGAAAAAGGTAATAGTCAAAGAGCGGCTGCCAAGATATTCGATATACATAAAAATACAATTAGTCGCTGGAACGTAAGGAAGAGAAAGGAAGGAACGATATTAGCAAAAGCTAGAGTAGGTTTTAAAAGTAAAGTTGATAAGCAAAAGTTAGCAAATTTTGTAAGAAATAATCCAAATATGAGATTACAAGATATTGGTAAAGAGTTTGGAATAGCGAGGTCTCAAACTGGAAGGATATTAAAACAGCTAGGCTTTAGTTATAAAAAAAAACCTTTACCTACATGGAGTCAAGTATAGAGAGACGAGCTGAATATTTAGAAGAGATCAATAAATATGATAAAGGGCAAATAGTGCATATTGATGAAAGCAGTATAGATACGGGTATTTGCCAAGATAGAGGCTGGGGTAAAACAGGAGAATTACTGATTGGAAAGAAGAGTGGGAAACACTATCAAAGAACTAAGATCATAGCTGGTTTGATAACCAATCAATCAATAGCCCCTTTTGTTTTTAATGGAACGTGCAATACAGAGTTATT
>JAJIYQ010000112.1 GCA_020881075.1 Rickettsia endosymbiont of Labidopullus appendiculatus | reverse complement strand
GATAAGACTAATCCCTACCATAGAAAGGAAATTTTTGCTACGACTAATCCTAAAAGATTCAATATCAGTTTTAATGTTGTTTAAAGTTTGAATGCAGCCATTAATTGCTGTAGTCATTTCTTCTATTTTCAGTTGGTTATTATCTTGAATTGCCCTAGCCACTTCAGGAGCAATAGCTATTATGCTTTTATTTAACTTTTCTGGTATTTTGCTTAAAATATAACACTCTTCACTAAGCTTGGACAGATTCTTTTTAAAAGTTTCTAACTGAACATTGATATTATTACTACATTGTTTGGTAGAATCATTAAAAGATGCTAAGATATCTTGTACCTCTCATTTAATATATGGCAAATCTTTAACAAGTTCCATACATTCGGTAAAGTGCTGGTCTAGTTTATCATAAATTATTGCAAAATCAGATAATGTGATATTTGATAAGGCTTGTTTATTCTTTGGCTTATTTAGGCTTTTATTATTTAATTGCACTTGTTGATGCGGCAAATCAACATCATATGTTATTTTTTTACTCATTGCTTATCCTTAAATGTTTCGTTATTGTTTATTTTAGTCACAGCAACATATTCTTGCCTAGCTTCTTGCCACCAAGGTTGTTCTTCTTGTTGATCTTGTGGCACTTGAGGTATTACTTGATCAGTATCTGTTTGACTTGCTGGCTTACTTGAAATATGAGGAATATTGCTCTCCTTAACATGATAATTAATAATGGAATTATTATTAGTAGCTCTACTTGCAGCAACAAATCCAGGATGTTTAAGTGGAACATCAGAGGCTATTGGCACTTTAATTCTAGCTATTCTAGCTTTTGGCTCTGGTAGGCTGACAAAACATTCTAAATCTGCTAAAGTAGCAAGATCATTGGTGGTAATCAAAGCTTTACGTTTGGTGCCTTCAGTATAGCTGACACCATCGCGAAACTCATGAGCACCAAAAGAAGTATTTTTTTGGGATGTGGCATATTCCAGTTGCCCAAATATCTCAGTAATAATTTTAGCAGTAGCTGGTTCGTCACTTCTAAAGAGAAACTTAGTAGCAAATTGCCCAAAGATAGTGCTGCCCTGTAGCATGCCAAAATTATCGAATATTTGATTAATTGATTGAGTAGCACTAAGTATACAACCACCATATTTTCTGGATTCCGATATTAAAGTAGAAAAGCCAGATAAATTGCCTAGAGAAGCTAACTCATCGATAATAAACCACATGCGTCTTTTCTCGTTGATACCTATGCCAATTAAACATGAGATCGCTAGCTCAAATAAACAAGCAATGATAGGCATCGTGACATTTCGCATATCTGGTTTAGTACTTAAAAATAACCAGGCAGAGCTTCCTTGCTGAATTTCAGCAAAATATTCTGTCAGTGAGAATTTTTTCTCAGACTCAAATAACAGATTTAAGGGTTGAGTGCTAGTTGCCAGTACTGATAAAATAGAACTAGCAGTAGTCTTATTACTAGCTGTTAAATATCTAGCAGCTAAGGTACCAGTCAGCCTATTCTTAAGCTTATCCCAGGAAGATAAACTCAACATATTTTTCAATTCGATAATTGACTTGTTGCCCTCTGTTACTAAAACTTGTACACAAGCACAGAAAATAGTAGCAGCACTATTCTCCCAAAACGGATCAAAGCCACTATTAGTTTTCTTGCCAAACTTAAACAATACTTTAGCAAATTTATCTAACTTTGGATCAAAATATTTTGCCTGTTCTGAATTAGGTATATTATTACTATCAGAGCTAGTGTCAGCCCAGAAATCCCAAGCATGAGATCTCGCATCTAACGGATTAAAAATAATATCTCCCCTATCAGGATTATAGTATCTTTCTATCATTTCTCCTGTTTGATCTACCACTAAGGCTGGTTGTTTAAAGTTTCTGATTTGTGGAATTAGGTTATTAAACAAATTAGTTTTACCAGAACCTGTAGTACCAATAGCTATGATATGTCTGATTTCACTATCTTTAACAAGTCGCATATCCCCAACAATAAATTTACTTGCTTTATTAGCTTTATGTAAATAATTAGTGATTTCTTTGGCGGATTTGATAGTACTACCGCTGATCTGTTTTTCTATTGATACCGACTTACCAAATTTTGTCCAAAGTAGGAAAATTAGTACAAAAATACCAAACATCAACCCAAGGCAGAATAATAACTCAACTTTGATAAAACTAACCAGATGATAATAATTCTTACTAAATTGCTGAGAAGTTAAGATCACTCCCGGATTAATATTACGCCTATATAAACCACCCTGGTTATAGGCGTTTATGGTGGTAATATGTTCATATTTTTTACTTTTAGGATTAATTATCGCTCTAATAGAACGTATGCTATTATCAAACTTACTGACTAGTAAAGCTTTTTGATAAGTTACAGCGGCAGATAAATCATATAGTTCTAGCTTGGGATAAGCTAGAATTATGGTAATTATCACACTTACTACACACGAGATAGCAATAGAACGACCAAATACCTGCAAAAACATCCTGATCTTATGTAAGAAGATTTGCCCACCACCAATAAAATTATTTAGCATATGAATTCCATAGTTATTGTTTCTTTCTCCTTACATTTATGCGTTGTAACCAGACTACATACCATCAGAATCGTCAAGCCATGATAACAACACCTTTCTTGAATATTGCCTATGATGATGAGGTTTAGCTGAGTGATATAGCCTTACTACCTTTTGCCAATCACCGTGCTTCCCATATAAATCAGTTAACAATTTTGCCGCATATTTAAGGTTATTTTTAGGGGTAAGCATTTCATTGATGCTGCTAAAATTATAACCGTGCCAGTGCCAATTTATTTGAGCCAGTCCTATATCAATATTGGTATGTCCTTTCTTTAGATAAGAACGTATAATTTTAACTGCATCTACCTGAGAACTCGCAATAAAAGCTTTACCTGCTATATTTACTGCATAAGCTTTTAGTCCAGATTCTACTTCAACAATGGCTTTCAACAAACCGCTTGGAATATTATGCTCTTTTTCAACCGTGCTAATTAATTCAGGTAAATCTTGGGCAAATGCTATATTTTGTGAAAAACTAAATATTATAACCACCAAAATCTTTATTATTGCTTTACTTAAAATAGTAAACCATGATATCATCGATTTAAGTATGCTAAACTTGAGGTTTGTTATGAATTGGATCAAATCACGGCTAAATAAAGATAATTTCTGGAATTTAATGTTCTGGTCTGGGATGGTTTTTAGCGTTTTTATGGTTATATTGCTGGACGAGTTATTACATAATAAAGTTGTCAATTTTATATCATCTTGGATAACTATATTGTTAGTACCATATTTAATTGCTAGATGTAATAAAGTTAAATATACAGAGGATAAAATATTTCTAAATAGTGAAGGGCAAGATTTAATGAATAGGTTACCTAAACAATTATTTTGGGTAATACTTTTGATGTTTGCTGTTACCGTATGGGTTGGTTCCATGCTGGACACCCATTGGAAAGATGTTAACGATTTTATTTCATC
The DNA here is from genome assembly GCA_020881075.1 of Rickettsia endosymbiont of Labidopullus appendiculatus. Classification (GTDB taxonomy): domain Bacteria; phylum Pseudomonadota; class Alphaproteobacteria; order Rickettsiales; family Rickettsiaceae; genus Tisiphia. The sequence continues at coordinate 24,445 of JAJIYQ010000112.1, read as the reverse complement.
AATTTTGATAGTTGGCACTTTGTTATCTGTTCCTACTTTATATTTCATATATAAAAATTGTCCTATTTCTATTTTATTTAATAAAAATGCTTGGAAAGAAGAAATTATTGGTATGAAAGCAGGAACATATAATGCTAATGTTCATTCTTCTTCTACCTTTAGTTCTAATAACATATATTACACAGGCATTGAACATCGTAATCTACTGGTAATATGTATTATCATAGAAAGTAAATCTTTCACTTATAATCTTTTGGTTTACTCTGCCTTGCAGATTGATAAGCTCCTTTGTTGAACTGCCAACCTCTTGGAGAACCTTTAGCTGGTCCTCCTATAGTCTTACCAGCCACACCAAATGTTACAATGTCTAAGGTTCCAGCTGTTGTTCTGGCTATTTTTCCTTGCCCAATCCTATCTTTTTCATACTTATCAATCTCTGCCTGTAAATCTTTTCGCTCAAGTTGATTAACTTGCCGGATATTATTATATTGTTCAGAATTTTTACCACTTACTTCTTCAAATTGATTTTTAAGTTTTCCCTCTTTGCCTTTAATATTCGCTGTAAATTCTTCATTATTAGTATTAATACCGCTTTTTGTTGCTATTTCTTTAACTTGTGATTCAGGATTTCTATTAATTTGCTTATCATGTTCATTGCTAAAATCATTCAATGCTTTTTCTGCATGCTGACCAGATACTTGTTGCTTACCACTATTTATTTCAGGCATTAAATTTTGTAATTCTTCAGATGCTATTTTATTCCATACTTTCATCACGTCAGGATGCCTTTTGTCTACTAGCTTCCTCACGGAGTTTGCATCCATACCAAACTCTATTACGCAGCGGTCTAACACTTCTTGATACATATCTTTGTTAACTGTCGCTGATTCTAAATCAAGTTTGCTTTTTGTTTTGTACCAATTATCTACTGTTTCTTGACGCATTGATACTTGTGCCTCTAATCTTTGTTGCTCTTCATAGCTACTTCTTACTGCATCGCTATAATGTTTCTCAGCACTATTATCTTTTCCCCATACTTTACTTGATGCTGCTTTGACTATATTGTTGTAATCTTCATGAGTATTATTTTGTGTTGATGTATCATTATCCTCCATAAAAGACTGATCGCTTATATTTCTAGCAGTAACTGAACCTTCTACACTACCAGAGATACCAATACCAGTAAGTCCTTTTAGTGGAGTAGACGCAGTCATAGATGCTTTTAACGCTGCATCTGTTGCTTGTTGCCAACTATATCCATATTGTTCTTTAAGAGTTCTTACGCTGTTTATTGCTCGCTGCAGTGACTTGCCTTGCTCTCCCATTATATCATAATTACAGCTTTCCCCACTATGTTCACGCTGTGCTAAGTTGGAAACAAAATCAGCTGTTTTACTAAAGGTGTTACTCTTTGCATCTGATAGGGATCTTTGATCTGACTTCAACAAACTTTCAGACGTGTGTATGCCTTGAGTCACATGATTTTGGGCTGTTTGTTCCAGATTAAATTTGGTGATACCAACCGAAGTATTAATACCTTGACCGCTAGTGTAAATTACGTTGCCGTCAGGATTATTACGAGCTATACTACCATCAGCTTGCTGCCAGCTATTACCCCCTTCAACATATTGCATATTATGGTCGGTCTTATGTCCTGATTTCATATATTGCTGACTGTTCCCTTCTGAAACATTATCAATGCTTCTATTGCCACTTGCTACCTCTGCTCCTATACTACCACCTGTTGCTTGCAGCCCACCAATAATTGATCCAGCTAAGTGACCAAGACTGCTAACCCCACCTTGCATAATAGCAAATGCCAAAAATGGTATTACCATTTGTAAACCTGCTGCTACTGTTACTATTGTATCAACATGATTGGTGATTGTACTGCTACTACTGAAACTTAACATTAAATTTGAGCCAGTCTTTAAATGACTATACGTACCCATAATCATATTAATAATGGCACTTAATGCTGACCATAATTGTAGTGATGCCACTAGGGTTAGGTAAGAAGTATATTTTGCTATGCCACCACTAAAGATCAGCATTGGCACTAAGAATATAAATGATGCATAGACTATACATTTTATTACCACTAGTAACATTGGTAGATATAAGCTTGCCATATCGCTTGATAATAGCCAGCCGCTTTCTTGGTTAGTTCGTGCTCTTGCCATTGCATAGTTACCGGATGTATAATCAGATATACTATTGATCATCATTTGCTGACGTAGTATGTCACCTGCTTTTTGACCACCACCATAGAGTGCTTTAATATTTTTCTCTAAAATATTTGATATAATTGATGAGCTAGTTGATGGAGTATAATCTGATCCACCTTTTGCTAAAGCAAATTCTGTATTGGCATTTTTTGACACTACTCTTTTGATTTCTTCTTCAAAATAATTTTCAAAGAAATTTACTGCCTCTCTACAAGTGACATTACGCATTTTATCTCCTATCCGCAGATAAAGACGAGTTAAAGTTCCAGCTTTGCTACTTACTAATTTCCAAATATCTGGAGTATCTATTAATTGTTTAGGAGTAAATTGGTAGCCGATCATTGCTGGAAGTACAATACATTGCTTGATAAAAGATCGCATATTTTCTACAAACTCTGGGTCTTTTATGCGAATCTGACGTAATTCCTTTTTTAGTCTTGCACCAAATAACATCCCATAATTATAATAAGAAAATATAGATGACCCAGAAACAAGAGCCTCTATCGGTGCATATACTTGCTCAAAACCAATAGTAATCAAATGACCAAATTCCTCTAATATTCCAACAGGAAGGGCAAAAGCTATGGGAATATTATCAATCTTACCTATTCTTTTAGTGACATGATCTTTAACAATCATTTCTGTTTTAGGTAGTAATAATGTGTTAATTAGTATAATCATACCAAGTACTTTAAACACATATGCCCGCCACACCATATTACTACTACTGTACGACATTTTTACTGCATAATAGCATCCGGTAATTATGCATAGACTATTTACTAAATCTGTATAAAATTCACTATTGCGTAACATTGCCAGACCATTTAACACATAGTACAAAGCATCGTAATAACCGTAAGTATGAATTGTTAAATCAAGTTCCATATTTTTTACCTATTTTCCTTTTCTTCAAACGTCATTGCGAGGAGCCAGTTTGCAATACACCGTCATTGCGAGCCACCGTAGGTGGCGTGGCAATCCATAAAAGAATGGATTGCTTCGTCGGCTTACGCCTTCTCGCAATGACGGCGTAATCCTTAATCCATGCCCATTTCACATTTATCCACTCACCTTACGCATAAACCCCATGACAATTTAAAAATTCTAGAAAAGTACAAGACGTCATTGCGAGACCACGTAGTGGTCGTGGCAATCCACATTCATTAGATTGCTTCGTCGCTACTAAAGTAGCTCCTCGCAATGACGCCAGGCTATTTTCTCTATGACTTTTAAATGCCATGCGTAAGGTGAGTTATCCATCCATTTCATTAGTTGACATAAATTCCTGAAACTTCATCTCAAAGTATTTTTCCTCTTGCAACATTCTCATTTTGGTTTGTTCGATAATATTATACCGCCTAAAGGCGTTCTCTCTGCTACCCACCAAAAAGCTAATAGTATTATTTACTTCCTGTTCAAAGCTGGTAAATACCCCTATATCTGCCAGCTGCAAGTAAGCTAACTCTGATACTGCTTCAGAAGTTTGCTGTAATAATTTGGTAAGATAATTAGTTACCACGTCATAGCATAAGGTTTCAACAAACTCAGCCATGCGAACTGTAAGGTAGCTATTATCAGCATTAGTGGCAAGTTCTCTCTGTATCTTGTTAGTTAGTGGTATGGATGATAAGGCTATTAAATTTTCCTCTTCCTCAGTAAAATCACCATTATTAGTTTTTATTTTTTTAACCATCGAAATTAACAGCTCATCAATACTGCCATATAATGTATCTCTAGCTGATAATCTGGTTTTTGCTTTTTGTGGCAGTAAGCATAAATTTGTTTCATCACACTGATATTGCTCAACATCTACATTACCGTTTCTTATTCCAATAAATTCCTCTATTAATTCTTTATTAACTAGTGACTTCTTATGAATTATAGAACGACGTCCTTCACTATCTTTTTTACCAATAATAGTCCCTGATATACTCATTAATAATTCTTTGAAACTAGTTGCATCTCCACCACCACTTGCTTTCTTGGTAAGAGCTTTCCATACCAAATTAAAATTATCACCCAGTAAACTTTCGAGTTCTTTATTGGTTTTGGTTGGGTCTCCATTATCTTTTCTAGCTTTATCTCTAATATCTGCCATATCACTTCCGCCCTTGGTCATTGCCAAGTCACTCTGGCGAGTAAGCTCTGCTCCTTTATTCATTCTGCTAGCTATACCATTACTTATCTGAGTAGCCATATCGCAGGAATTAATGTTGAACTGGTTAGTGTTTCTTTGCATTTGTTCTAAGTAAGTCATAATGTTTTCACATTGAGGGCAGATTGTTTTAATAGCCATAATCGACACATAGCCACCAACATTTTGTACCATTTCTTTAAAAAATTGTTCCATAGCAGAACTTTTGAGAAATGATAATGCCCCACCTCTTAAATCAAGTTGTATTCCACATGGAAGACCACCAAGTTTACAGCTAGGAGCTTGGAAGTTAACAAGCTGCAAATCTTCTATAGGTGGAGACTTAATTAACACTGATCCACCAACTATATGCCCCGATAATTGATCATGTACTATCGCAGTTTTACTAACATTACTCATGGTACCCTTTGGCATAACGCTTTTAATCAGTTTCTCTATACCGGCATAACTATTACTGCTTGCGAGTAAGTATATTGCTAATAAGCAATAAATAGATAATTCCCGTATGAAGTTTCTAATCATCATTTTCCGCTACCTGAGTTTTTTCTTTAGCTATTCTCTTCGTTCCTTCCATCTTATTAAGATATTCAGCAGCAAATATTGCAGCTTCCTCAAGCTCTGACATTGATGCTGCTCCTCTAATTAGTTCAAAATTGATCTTACTGTCATTAGTTACAACTACTATTGTTGGGGTATGTTGCAAGTTTAGCTTATCAGCCAGCCCTTTATTTTGATGAGTTTTAAAAATTTTACTTGTGCTGCCATCCAGGCTTACTGCTTCTACTTTAAATCGGTATTTTTTAGCAAAATCATTAAGTACCGGTTCAAGTATTGTGCAATAAGGACAAGTTGAGGAAAAGAATACAAAGAGTTCTATCTTGCTACTAAGCTCTTTAAGCTTGTTAGTTATTTCCTGTTCATTAATCTCTTCTTTTATTCTTCTGCCATATAGGTTAATTGGGTTATCAATTAAATTGATAATTTCAGGATAAAGAAAATTCACCATCCTAAAGGTATGAGCAAGTTTTAAGCTATCTTCTAGCATCTGTGCCTCCTTTTCCTTATATCTCCTTGCATGTTCAATATTTTCTGGATATCTAATCATCATAAATTTTAACTCCTCTAGTTCCTGGCTAAACTGCTCTACTTCTTGTCTTGCTTTAGCGTATTTTTGTTTCTGTATTTCCTTTAAGGTTAACTCTTTTTGTTTGTTAGCCACCTTCTCAGCTTTTTCTTTTTCCTCAAACCATATCCAACCACGGTAACGTTGATCAAAGAAGTTACTTGCATAGCAATAGTTAGGGATGCAGTAATTAGCGGCAACTATGCAAATTAATAATATTTTCAAAATATATGCATAGCTAACCAGACTAGCATTTAGCCATAGTAAACTGACGTTAGTGCTAAAAGGTGTAAACCTATGAAGCAATCCATTTCTAATCACTTTCCTGGATTGCTTTATCGACCTACGCTCTCCTCGCAATGACGTTTGAGGGGCATATATGTCATTGCGAGAAGCTGCTTTAGTGATGACGAAGCAATCCAGAAAAATGATTAAATTTGGATTGCTTCGTCGGCTTATGCATCCTCGCAATGACGTTTGTAAAATTGGTGTACTTGCCATTAATCGCCTCCTATTTTGGTACTCCAACCAGATTTATTATTTTCTTTATTATGAGGATTATTATCTCCTTTTCTGATGTTAGAGGTTGCTGTACCTTTTATCCTGATAGTAATGTCACCAACATTTGGTGCTTTATATTTTCCAGCAAACTTAAGCTTAAAGTCTTCAATAAATTCAGTAATATCCATTTTGTCAAAATCCAGACTCTGCAATTCTGCTAAAGTTAATCCCCGACAATTAGGATTGCCGCCACTACCAAAATTCTTTTCCGTGCTACTGATAAGTCCCTTGGCATATAATTGTTTTCTTCCTTCAACCTGAACAACCTTTTGTAGTGAATTCCCAAAACAACAATAATGATGCTTTACTACTGTCTTCATTATTCCCCTATTTTCTTTTCCGACATATACGCATAGATTCTTCTTGCGGTTTTCAATTAATTGTTTTTCATCACTATTGCAGTGGGCACCCAAATGGTTGCCCCAACCCTTTAGACTAACTGCACAGCAATTGATATAACCAGTAGCCTTCTTACTACAATGGCTATTAAAACCAGCAAATATTTTAAAATTAAAATCCTTTGCATCTCTTATTTTGCTCACCATGTAAAGCTTGGAGACTGAATCCATCATCTCACCATTAGTCTCGTAGCTTTTATCAACACAGTTACCATCTATACAAGGTACCCCCCTGCAAACTAATCCTTCTTGACCATCTTTTTCAGTTAGTCCCATTCTTGCCTTTTGATTCTCTACTTCCGCTGGTATCCATCTCTTACACGAAAATTCTCTTTGTAAGTTTACACAATTACCATAGCTATCCCATGTCAGACACTCCCTATCTGCTACAACGTAGCAATGCCGCCATTTAACACAGTCGTTTTCAGATGGATATATCTGACAAGTCTTTCCATAACCATATTGCCAACATGGTCTAGTAACTTTTACCCCTTGAATGATTTTCTCACTATTAATATCATCCAAACACACCCTAGGAGTATCAGCACATTCTACACTCCCTACCTTGCCATCATGCGTCCTGTAAGACGGGGTAAACTTTGTTTTAATCCCTTCGGTATATTTCGTCGCCCCCGCCATAACAAAATTACTGTTAAACAGCAATAACATTGGTAGTAAGGTTACTAGCAATACTAACCATTTTACGGCTGGGTGATATTTAGTATACATTTCTCACTCCAATTCTCCTGCCAGTTCAAACAAATACGCTCACTCACATCTAAATTAAAACTCACTCTATTTGCTCCAAGACTAATCGCCTTAATCTCCAATCTATTCGCTCCCTGCCTAACATGAGGCAATAAGTTTACTACCCCACCACCAGAATGATATACGACAGAATCTACACCAAGGGCATATTCACTAACACCAGTATTAACTATTGGATAACTAGTAACGATGTTTACTCTCCTACCAACCACACCTACATATTTTCTCCTCCCTTTAGTTTTAACTTCTCTATAACCATTGAGAAATAAGTTGTTACCACCATTAGGACCAACGAATATCACAGTACCATTTAATTTGATCATAATGAACGTACCGTAACTAAGATCAGTTAACTGTAATCTGTTGATTATCAGCACATTAGTAGACACATTAAAATCTATGTACCAATTCACTTCATTAGCACTATGAGTTGTTCCTTTCGATTTATTGATGAGACCGAAAAATACTGTACCTCCACCATAACTACTTGTTCCACCACCAGAGCCATACTTTTCTGCAAAACTAATACGCTTAACCGAACCTGCTAAACTTTGATGATAGTTGATATTCGAGCCATTTATTGTCAATTCGGCTGTCTTCTCAGCAAATTGCAAACATTGTAATACTAACTCGTCAATGCAACGATATTTGTTACGTAGTTCCTCACATATAGTTTTATCATAGACTGTATCTCCCTTATTCCGGTCAAGCTCTGTTATTAGCTGGATATAATATTGTGGTTCTATTTCCTTATTTCCTTTAACTTGCTTACAATCAATATCTAACTTTTTTAAAAAACCTAATAAGCTCGACATCATTTGTCCTGTTCCTTCAGTTATTCTATTTGCATCATCTTTATGTCTCACCATTCCAGGTCTAGAGTAATCAACTAGATATTCATTAACCCAAGCTTCTTTAAATGATTCTCTTATTCCAGAACCTTCAAGCTCTTCTGCCCTGATATTACTTAATTCTGCCCCTTTAGTTCTTGCCTGCTTACTACCAACTAGATCATTAAAACCTGTTTCAGATTCAGCTCCTTTTACTGCAGATGTCTTTTGTTTTTCTAAAACTTGTTCAAAACCTTTATAGTTCTCTATTTTCTCATTAAATAACGGGTCTACTTTATTGACATTAGTTTTAGCAGTAGGTTCCGTATATACAGCTAAGCTAGTTAGATGCCAAAAGGGTAGCAGGGCTACACTGAGCCTTAGCAAACAACAACTCATATACCAAAAGTTTTTAAATATTATTTTATAGCTAACCCGATTAGCATTTAGCCATAATAAACTGGTGTCATTGCGAGTAGGCGTAATCCTACGAAGCAATCCATTTCTAATCACTTTTCTGGATTGCTTCGTCGGCTCGAAGCCTCCTAGCAATGACGCTTGTGAATTTGGTGTAATGTTAATCGGGTTAGCTATATAATTATTTGTCATTTTAAATTTAATCATTTTTCAGTAACCTCTCAGCTTCTTGTGATAAATCACCATTAATTGCAAATTTCTCTAAAGCCTTTTTTACGGAGATACTACCAGTAATCTTATCGTAAGTAACTTTGCAAGATTTACCAAAACACCCATCTAAGTAACCTTGTTGTTTAACCAGCAAAATAGCTGGGACAACATTAATACCAAATTGGTCAAAGGCTTCGTCATCTATTTGCATACTGCCTACTTCACCATTTTCTGATATTGACATAACTAGTTTGGTAAGTTCTTTAAAGCTACCATTGGGTAATCCCTTAAATACCAATGTTCCACCATATTTAACTGCTTGTTGATGATATATCCTTAGTAAATTACCTGGCATCCCGCTACTTACAAATATCTTAAGCACTGTTGAATTAATAAGTTCTTTGTCCCACAATTCTTTATCACCGCAATTTTGATGTTGTTTCAAACAATGTTGCTCATCTAACTCACGCAACTTTTGTAAAATAGCTTCTCTTGTTAATATTTGTCCTGCATATCCCAATTCTTTAGCCCAATCTTGCTGCTGATCAGTTGCCTCAATATTTTTTATATTATTTAGCAATTCGCTATTAGTGTTGCTGATATTTTGTGCTATAGTTAAGTGACTAATGCCAAATAGTAATGCAACTAAAAGGCACAGCAATTTTTCTTTCGCCATACTAAGTACCCCCAATCTTGTCCGTCATACGGATATTCTTTAAATGTTGAATACATCATGTCACTTAAGCCCAAAGACCAGCAACCAATGCTGCTGGATGTTGATACTGGGTTGACCATCTGTAGCTTATATTGACTCTTTTTGATCTTTAATGCCTTAGATTTACGGCATAATTTACCGCCACCTGTTAGAGAAGTGTTTTCATCAGTTGACGTCTCCTGTGCTAATCCTATTCGGTGCATCTTGGCAATTATTCGGGTAGCTAGTAAACTACTACTCTGAACTCCGCCAACATGATCAGCATTTGCTCCTGAAAATGGATACATATTACCCCAACAACCAGCACACCAAAACATGCTATCTAATGGCAACCTGACTGTACTACTTGCACAATCTAAAGCACAAGCTGCTTGGGCTATAGGGTTGGCAAATAAAAAAGCTTCAGGATTTAACAGGCTCTGCAATTTCTCATCATTCCAAGTAACATCAAATTCACTCATATAAGCCACATCAAAGCTATTTTGTTCTAAACAAATAAAATCAGTGATAAGTTCAAGCCAATAAATCAGTGGGTAAACATAATAATGAACATGGTAAAAACTATCGTGAACATGCCTATCATCGTATCCTCTATTAAAGCTACTAATCCTTTTTGCATCCGATCCAATAGGTACTCCACCAAGATTAGTCATACAATAAGGCGTTCTTGTAACATCAATAAGTCTTACTGGTTCCCAAAATCCTATGGTTATCCCTGGTACAGGAAGATTTGATTTAATACATAGACAAACTGGTGATGAGGGATTTTTTGTGTCTCTTTTTTTAGGCATAACACCGCTACCAATAGTAATGACATTGCCTATACTTATTGGTAATATGCAGCTCCAACAAATGTCAGTAATTGGGTTGACAAAGTGTCCTTTACATGTGATACTTGCAGATACTGAAAATGGCATAAAAATAGCCACTATCAGTATGATGCTTAATCGTGTCTTTGCACCTTGAGCTGGGTCGCCAAACTTTCTGCTCAAGGCTGCATTATTGATATTTATCAACTTTTTACCTCTTAGATCATTTAAATCCAAATTCCTCAAAAGGATTTAGTAATTTCACTCCAAATTTATTAAAATGTTTGGTATTACGAGTAACTAAAACCATGTCATGAACTATTGCTTGTGCAGCAATTAGGCTATCCACCTGATTTGTAGCATCAATAGCAAGTAATTCTCCCCAACATTTACATACATCTATACTATCTATACCAATGGTTCTAGCGGTATAATTTTTAATTAAAATATCTTGCCACCTTTCTAAACTTAATGATGCTACTAAATCTGTCTGTCTCTTTTTAGCAATCCCTTTTTGAATCTCACCGATTGTTAAGTAACTTATATATAATGATTCTATAGCTACTTGATATAACCAAGATATTACTTGGCTATTTGGACTTTTCTTACGGAACTCTGACAATATATTAGTATCAAGTAAATATCTCATATATCAATATCTTCCCTAGCTTTACTTGGTTTTCTTTCAAATAAATCCTCATCATCATCGTTATCAACTTTTGGTATGGATAATAAAAATTCTTTAAATGACATAGGGGGTTTTATTTTATCACCTATATAATCTTCCGCTGAGATAATATAGACAGCTTTATGCCTCTTCTTATCATTTACTAATTGAGGTTGCCCGTTTTCAGCGAGTTCAATAATTTCTTCAAAATGTTCCTTTGCCTCTTGTAACTGCCATTTTTGCATAATTTACCTCTAATTTTATTAATTTAGTTATAATACCATTTTAACATTATTAGACCTAGCTCAAACTTTAGGTTAAATAGTTTCATAGTGCATTATAACTGTTTTTTTGCACCCACTAATCGATTTCTACTTCTCTTATTCTTAATAACTTGCCTTCTTGTTCTATTATCGCTGGGACTTGCTCAATTTTGAATTTTGTCGTTAAAATTCCTGCTTGATCAAAATATACTTCTCTATTTAGTTCTTTCTGTAAATCCAGTGGTCTGCCAGCGATTAATATTAACTTGTCTTCTTCCTTTATTACTCCGTTGCTTTGTTGCTGCCTAAACCACTCTACTTGCAAGCTATCTTTACCATTAATAAATATTAGTTTCTTGTCTAAACTCATGTGATCTAATGGGTTCAATCTTGTACCTAGGGCATAAAGTAGTTTGCCATCAGGTAAAATAATATCCTCTTTTACTATATAGCTTGGTTCATAGGTAAAATTTTGTGGTTTTTCAGTTCGTTTTATATTTGTAACAAACACAGGTTCTTCTATTCTATTTTTAGCAATTTTTAACATTTTTCTTTGCTCCTGTTCTATATCAACTAACCTTAGTTTTCTTTGGATCATTGTTAGAAATCCTTCTTCTTTAACCTCAAAAATTGTTCCATATATACCAAAATCCTTGGCAATGGTTATTTGTGGTAGTAAGATTACTAAAGCTAGTATTATTAGTTGTCTCATTTATATTTAGTTCACTTAGTTTTTTATGTTTGCTTTTTTAGCTACTCCGATTAGTAATTTAATCCATAGTAAACTAACGTCATTGCGAGGAGCTACTTTAGTAGCGACGAAGCAATCCAAGAAAGTTGGTAGAAATGGATTGTTTCGTCGACCTACGGTCTTCTCGCAATGACGGCATAATGTTAATCGGGTTAGCTATATATTTACCTTTGTTGCGTTCGCTTATATTTTTTTTAAATCTTTACCAATTTCTCTCCAACATTCAGCAACTTCTGGATTGTTGTTAAGTAGCTTTTTGTCTGTTAGCAACATACCGTAAAGAACTTCGACATCTTGGGGATGTAAGTAATCCAGTCCTGCTTTTATTATTAAACCTCCTAACATGATCTTTTTTTTGGTGTCTTGTTTACGTTTTAAATAATTAGCATTTTGGTTGTTATTGTAGTTGCTATTTTGGCTGTTACTCTGATTATTCATATGGTACCTGTAATTATTACAATCATTACGAGATTGTGAGTTTGTATTTGAGTTCTTATTTTGTTTGTTCGTTTTGCTATAAAACGGATAATTAATTTTGTCGTACATTGTTAATTCCTCTATATTTATTTTCGATAGTTGCTGTTTGATAGTTGTGGTTGTTTGTTAATAGTTACCTCTCCTAAATTATTATCCTCTAATCTATCAGACGACTTGCCTTGCTCTAGGTTACCTAGTAGTTTCGTCAAATGTTCTATTATATTCTGATGTACTTGCTTACTTATTGATGCCGTACCTTCTCCTGTAATAAAATCACCGACTACAAATACCACCTTGCTTCTTTTATCCTTATATTTTTGAGCTTCTGAATTGATTAGCTCTATCGCCTGATTAATTTTGCCAAAAAATAGGTTTTTCTCTTTTGGTTGTTCGTTTATTCTTTCTTTTTCTAACTTCAGTATTTCTTTTTGTGATACATAGATAATCTTGCATTGATTACCAATATCACCAAATAGCAAAAATCCAAGCCAGCCAATTGATATTCCAAGTATCGTAAACATTAGCAAGACAACAATTTGTTTTTTGTTAAATTCGTTATCATTAGCTATGTTTAGGTTACTATCTGTCTTTATATTCATGTTCATATTGAGACTCATGATCCTTGTAATTACTGTTTATCGATATTTTCTAGAATATAGCTGACCCGACTATCTATTAAGCCAAATTCACAGATGTCATTGCGAGAAGCTACTTTAGTAGCGACGAAGCAATCCACGAAAATGATTAGAAATGGATTGCCACGACCACTACGTGGTCTCGCAATGACGCATAGGCGTTAGTTTAAGAAAATAAAGTAGAAAAGTCGTCATTGCGAGCCACCGTAGGTGGCGTGGCAATCTATTTCTAATCACTTTTCTGGATTGCTTCGTCGCTACTAAAGTAGCTCCTCGCAATGACGGTTTCTTAATTATTGTTTTCTTAAACTGACGCTTATGTGCAATGACGAAAGTTTATGCTAATCTGGAGCTATAGGTAGCTCACCATATTTACTTGCCAAGGCTTTTACTGCTTCATCTTTACTTAAGCCCCTACGTTTTGCCTCAAGTAAATATTTAAAATCAGCTGCTTCTGTTGAGTATAATCCTTGTGAATATGGATCTAACTCAAGTCGTCCAACAACTTTTAAGCCAGTAGATATAAGCAACATCTCGGCATACTTACCTGGTACCAAACTAATAGATTCAATCAAGGGCATAATATCTTTAAAACTTTCTGAAGCACTCAATGAGCTTAGTCCTTTTTCATCTTGCTTTAATATGACCAACCATGAACTATTTTCTAAAATGCTTTTACGCTCATCACTTTTTTGGAAATCACTAAAATTTTGCACGCAAATAACTAATGAACCTCCATATTTTCTGACCGTTCTACCAAAACTTTCTAAGAATTTGGCTGAGTAATCTAAAATCATCCAAGCTTCATCAACAATTAGTAAAAATTGTTTTGATCTATCACCGCATAAAAATTGCATTGTTACTTGCATCAATACTACTTGTAATATTACACCAAGTAATACAGGATCATTTTTTACTTCCTCAAACTCAAAGATGGTTAGCATTTCTTTAAATGAAGCAGTCTTGCCTTGCTTAAAGAATTTACCATGTACCCCTCTTTCAGTATAAGGGTATAGTGTTTCGGCAAGAGCCTTTGCTGCTCCTCCTTCTAGTTCTTCTAGTACTTTAGCAAGTTTGCTAATATCAAGCTCATTCCCATATTTTCCTATGCCTTCACTTATTGCTTGCTCAATGATAGCTTCCTTATGAGCATCCTTGCTAATACCACACATAGCACTAATAATGCTCTTGGCATAAATGATACTGTCCTTAGTAACAAAATGATTTTCTATCTGTAATATTTCTATTTTTTGATCTAAGGCTAAATCTTGATCATCATCTTGTGTTGTTTGCCATTGATCTTTGGCAATATTATGATTTTGCTCTTGAGATTGAGGTTTAGTACTAGCGGTTAGCATTTCAATTTGTTCTAAGGATAAACCGGTAACTGAGCCTATTTCTACCAGATGACAATTTCCTCCAATCATAGAGAGAGCTTTAGCATGTTTGTTACCGCTACCTGCTATTTGAGCAAAAGGATTTAAAGAAATATTATTATGCTGATTGAATCTAATTGTTTCACCACCAATTAACTCACAAATATTTTGATAACTACCCCCTATATCTAAAATAAATACTGAAAGATTTTGTGCTAGCATTGAGGTAGCTAACTCCTGCAAAAATACTGACTTACCAGAACCAGATGGTGCCATAACCGATACATTGTAATTACCAGCATTGATTCGGACAAATGGATTCCAGTTAAATAGCTCTCCTCTACGTCCTAGTAATAGTACTCCACTTTGCATAACTCCCTTCCATTCTCCATGTATTGGTAGTTTAGCTATTACTTCCTTAGCTTGAGCAATTTTAACCAATTGGAAATGCTGCAAAAAGTTCCAACTAACCAGCTGCTGCATTGGTAATATGGATAACATTGCTGGTAATTGTAGGTTTTTGTTAATTTGTAATTGGAAGTCATTCGCATTGTATAGACTCGTTAAGCATTCTTCTGCTATTTCTATTTCGCTTTCAGGAGCAGTAATCATTATTTGCAGAGATTCTGTTAAAAATTGTTCCCCATTTTTAGCTTTAGCAATTATCTCCCGCCACTCTAGAGCTTCTTTTTTTAAATTACTATCATGTCTTGCATACCATTGCTCAGCAGCATGGATGCTTCTATGTCCTCTTGCTAGAATTTTTGAGCTTTGCGTTTTACTTACATTATTTGCCACTGTGTAGCTAATTATTAGCCTGGCTGGTAAGCCATAATCATTTGTTGAACCAAGTAAATTAATCATCTCAAGTAACGACCACTGTTCTGGCAGAACAACTGGGTAAAAACATTTAGAAACTAATTTGTTAGTTGATAATTTGTTGATCTTTAATCTACTATCTCTATAAGTACTATCCAGATGAATTAGACAATCTTCCTGCACCATAGTTCTTGAAAGTGGTGTCAGTATTTGACTAGCTAACGGATTAATTGGATCATATTTACGACTTAATCTGTCTTGCACTTGCATTTGAGCTATATCAGCTGCTACAAACATTAAATTTTCAGCATCACATATACGAGGAGATAGTTTTATTGATTGCAGCTTTTTCACTAATTTGCTTTGAAAAGCTACTATTTCTTCAATAGATTTTACACTATTACTACTATCATTTTTTTTGCTAAAAGAAACATATATCCGGAAATCTTTAGCCATCCTGCCATGTGGATTGGCAAAATCTTTGGCACATTTACTAACATATTCCTTACGAAATTCTGTTAATTGCTGTAACATTTGATTAGAATTACTTCTAGCATTACTCCATAATTTTAGCTTTTGTTCTATGTTATGGCTGGCAATCAGTAAAAATTGTAAATAACAATTTGCTGGTAATTCATTGTTAAAAAATAGGCTTAAGTTTTTTTCTAAATTAACATCTGTTCCAACTATCGGAGCTATTTCTAACATGAACCCTACTACGTTATTTTCATTAAAGAAAATATTGCATTTAGGATCAAAATATCGGTAGCTTAAATATGGAGCTAAAGATTTTGCTCCTTTGGTATTATCATTGATATGTTCTTGCATTAGCTTATTACTATCGTAATTTACTTCTGCAGGAACTGTAAGACCACAAATATTTCCTATATCTTGTAAAAAATTAACTATCTTCATATAATTGTCTTTTTTATCTTATCTATAATGTTTTATTTTTGACATAGAGTTATTTGATATATAACAAATTGCCATTTTTAAGTATTCTCTGCTTGGTTTCTTGCTGTAACTTTATTTTATGAACTTTATTAGGTTTAATATCAGGTTTCTTTGTAAGACTTTTAACGTAGCAGTTCCTTCCTTTACATTTTGCCCTTTCCTTTAATTCAACTTCAGCAATTTCTCCATTATTGATTTTTTGATCAACTATGCTCAAAGGCAGGCAATCCAAACCACTTGCATCTTTACAAGTAAATGATGAACCATAAACACCACAGGCAGATAAACTAAATAACATGGTAACAAGTAGGATTTTTGAGTAAATTCGCTGTATTACTTTTCTTTCCATTGTTACTCTTTCAGTTATTACTATTTTTTCTGTCATTATTGTTCTCCTGTTATTACTCTTCTTGGTATTTCTTGGTTGTTAGATTTCCTTGTCTCCTTTCTTGCTTAATTTTTTTATGGGTAGTTAATTCCCCAACAAAAAAGCCTTTGGTGAAGATAACATCTACCTTTACTCCACCAGGTATAGTAAGAACAGGTGACATACTTTCTGCCATTCTTAAATAATAATCAGCTACTTTTTCAGCAGCATTAGATGCACCAGATAAAGCACCATTTGTTACTATATCCTTAAAACCTTTCTTTTGGGTGGCAACTGCTCCAAGACTTGTTATAGCCATGCTCTCCTGACTTTTGCTACTTTGGCTAAGTCCGCTAATCACTCCACCGATCAGAGCGTTTTTTATATGTTTACTACTGGTAGATACTATTCTGCCCTTAATACCATTCATGCCATCTGATCCATGCACAAGACCTGCTATATTACTGGTGGTTATTAGTTCTGTAGTTGGGTCAATGCAAACCATTTTCTCTAGGCGAATAGTTGCTCTTTCACTTGATAAGTCACCGTAGCTACTTCCTAAAATGCGGCAGGTAGTGATATCAAGATTAAAGTTTTTTGGTAAATTGCCTCTTGCCGTTAGTCTAATTACTACAGGACTAGCATTTTCATCGGGAGTATTTAATGCGGTAGATACAGTAAGACCGCCTAATAAATAGCCACTAACATAAGAAGTCTCTGGGATGTAAATCTTGGCATCTTTTGGTTTATCAAATTCTATTTGGCTGTTTAAGTCTACGGTACTAATATTTGCATCATTGGTTAAATCTTTGACATCTTGCTCTGCTTCTTGGTGAATTTGCTGCATTCTTTTTAGCTCTTCTGTCGCACTTATTAGCTCACTTTTAGCAAAATTTAGCTGAACCTGCATTTTAGCTAGTTCCAATTTTATCTCTTCTTGTAGTTTTTGTTCTTTTTCAATAAAGTTTATTTCTGCTCCTTGTAAACGTTCATCAAATTTACGTTTATTGTCATTTAGTAAATCCTCAAAGTGGTTACGCCACATTTTCTCTGGGTCTAACGCTTCACTTGCCACCTCTACTTTTGGTTTAGGATTATCATTAATAATTGCTTTGTGCTTATTCTTTCCCTGCATTATGCTGATTAGAACAAGTACAGCAATAATGCTACTGCCAAAAATCAGTAATAATAAATTATACTGTTTATATCTAATAGCCTGATTAGGAGTAATTTCTCCTTTCCCGTCTAATAGCTCTTCACTTGAAGTTTTAGGCTGCTTGCCTTCTGGTAGTTTATTATTCCTTAGAAATGGTATTTTTTCCTTAAGTTTAGCAAATATGGTCATATCAATCATCATCTTGCTCCTTTGCTACTATCCAGACAAATCCTTTAGCTTTAGGAGGAAGTATGGTTTTTTCAATAGTGGTAGCTAAACAAAAATTAAATAGATTATTAAAGTATGCTTCTTTAAGATGAATTAGTTTTTTAGATTTTTTGTTGGTGACGTTTAACCTTGCTCCAATAAGTTTACCAAAACGATAAATCCTATCTTGCTCTATGGATAGTCCGATATTTTGCAAACGGTTAATTTTTCTCTTTACTCTCATTACATAATATTTATCTTCTTTATCCAAGAGCATATTCCTTATCATCCTTGCAATTTCTTGTTCTTGGGATTGTACTAACCATTTATTGTTAAGAGATGAGGAGAAGATGTTAGATGATTTATTATAAAAATTATCCATGGAGATTTTGATAATTTGCCCTTCTATATCTTCTGCTTTAAGTATTAAATCAGCAACGTTCCCAGAAGAATTAACTAAGGCTAGTTCAAAAATTTCAGGAGCTAGAACTTTCGGCAACAAAAAAATATTTTGTGCTTTATCATCAGCTATAATCTTATATTTACTTTCATCACCAATAATTTGTGCTATAGCTATTTTTCCAAATTCTATTCTGTTAACGTTACTTGCACTTATTTTAGCCTTGATTTTTCTTCCTGGTATATATTCAAATTCTTGTGCTGCAAGTACTCCACTACTCGTTAATATCATGGCAATCATTAGTGTTATTTTGGTCATTATTTTGCTCATCATGTTATTCTCTAGTTTTCTGATCCTTTATTTTTTCTCTTTATCATTTTCTCTGTTGTGCCGTACTATCTCTGCTTCTTGATTTTCATTGATTCTTACAAATTCTTTCAGTCTAAGCTGTCCACCTAGCCACTCATAAGATAATTGATAAGAAGTAGGACTGACCTCAAAACCTTTATCGCCAAATCTTGAGGTTAGCATGCCAGCTGCTATTACTTGCAAATTCTTACTATCAACTTCTAAATTCTTGATGGAAAAGTATGTTGATAAGGCAAATTTTTTGTATGTTTCTTTGCTATCGGCAAAATAGTTTTGGATATTTTTCATATAAGTAGGATCACTTTGTGAAATATATTTAAAGATGATAGCTGCTTTGTAATCTATTATTTCTGAATTTAAATCAAGGAGCATTGGTAGGTACATTAGGCTTGTTTCTTCCAGATATCCTTTGGAAACTCCATTATTACTAGTCCATATTTCTTGACTAAGACTTGGTACCAAAATTACTTTTTCATTGCTCGTCAATAATTTAATTGATAACCCTAAGCAACTAACGCAAAGTAGCATCGTTAATATTAAAAACAAATTCCGCTGTTTTGCTACTTGTTGGATGTTACCTATAGCTATTATCTTTTCCATTCTTTAATCCCTAGTTATTCCATGTCTATTTACATTTAATATTTAGTATTACTACATAAACAACCTTATGTGAGACTCTGGTAAATTGGCTGATATAACCAGCCTACCAAATGGCAGATGCCAATAGAGCCAACGCTGGATTATGCCAATCCACCATTTATCCATAAACCAACCACCTATCGTAAAACCAATGCTACTCGCCAAAAAAGACCATAACACTCCTTTAAAACATAAAATGATTAACCCAAAGCTAATACCCCCTACTATTGACCCAATAGATATGTTCCAAAATCTCACTGGTTTGTTTAAGCAATTATTAAAGCGTACTCTTTCCATAATTGAATCTCGTAAGTAAAAAAGTTAAAAATCAAATATTGTAACAAATTTATCCTTGATTTAAGCTATAGCAGCCAGTATACCCATACAAATAACACTACTACCGACAAAAACTGTACCGCCACGAACTACTCGAACGCGACCATCACCTTCAGATAGAATAGTTGTGAAAATACCACCAAGCCCAGCTCCATAAACCCAGTAATCCGTTACAAATTTTACCAGTGGTTCGACGACACCTTTGCCAAATCTACCTAAATCTACCGCTAAACTTTCAGAGGCAATAGTGCTAAGTAAAATGATAATTATTCCATAGCTGAAATATGAGAGAGTATCGCCCCAGTTATTATCTAGACAATGCTGATCTTTTTGTTTGCTAGTTATTTTGTTAGTTGTGTTTGGTATTTTCTTCGAATCCACCATAATCTTCCTCTTTTGTTAATTATTTGCTATTGCTTTTTCTTACTACTTTCTCCGTTGTAGCGTCATAACTAAGCTTAAGATGATAAATTATGTGATTTTTTTGAAAATAAATAGGGGGCATTATCACCCATTGTTTTTAAGACAAAAAGTTTTAAAGTAAGTAGTTGTAGGAAATTATAGGGTTTTGTAAGAGACGCAAGTTTTATAAGGAATATTTTGGCTTATTTGTTGAGACAAATTATAACATTTAATTTAGCTAATCTGGTTGTGGGTTACAGAGGTTATTTTTTTGGTGTATCTTATTTGCAGCTTCTTTGTTTTCTTTAGAAAAATATTTGATTTTACTTGCTAATTCGCTGTACTCCTCTCCAGATATTGGATATGTGTGGTGTTGATAGCACTTAACATATTTTTAGGTTTATTGTTAAGTAGTAAGTGCCATCTTAGTTAACAAGTACAGAGGTTAGAATAAAACGCAAATTTTACCAATCTAACCTCTAGTACCCCATTTTTTATAACCCAAAAAACGGTAGGAAAAGCATATGACTAATAACGACCGAAATCAACAACAAGTTAAAGAAATTATTAATCTGCATAAGCTTCAGCCAGAATTGATTGAAGCAAGGATAACATTAACAAAGGTTCTAAAAACACTTTGTGCTAATGATGAGCTAATGCAGAAAGTATACGACTATTCAGGTGATAGTGCTACAATCATTATATGGTATTTACAACAAGTCATAAAGTATTTAGATGCCATCATTGCTAATAATAAAAGTGATACTTGATGCTTTATTAGCTAAATTAGGTGTTTATTTAATAATAATTTTAGCCACTGTCTCTAGTTCAACACTGCTATAATAAATTTTACAAAAAAATCACTATATAGTGAAAAACCTCTGTACTTCTGGGGGTAATGAAGATATCTGTGAAGATGACACTACGTGGTGTGGTGTCAAGCACCGAGGTTAGAAGAAACAATCGCAAAATTTTTAAATCTAACCTCAGTGTCTATTCTCTATAACAAAAATAGGGGTTAATTTTATGACTACCAATGTTAAAAATCAACAAAAAAATAATTCAACAAATGAAGAAATAAATAATATCACTAATATTGCTGGACAAATACTTAGAAATGTTTTGCAGAGCAATAACATAACCCACATAGACCTTAGCGAAGAGCATATAGGTGTAGAAGGAATTAAGATAATTAGCAAAGCTTTGGAAGATAATGAGCTGATAACCAAAATAAATCTTTGCGATAACAATGTTGGTTCTGAGGGAGTAAGTTTGCTGGTCAAAGTGTTAGAGACTAATCATAGTTTGACTGATATAGACCTTGAATATAACAATATTGGTGATCAAGGGGCAATAATACTAGCAGAGTTTCTAACAAATAATAAAACTATCGAGCAAATAAATCTTAGTAGCAATAATATTGCTGATCAAGGAGCCATTATACTAGCGAAGCTTCTAACAAATAATAGCACTATAAAACAAATGGATTGCAATGCTAATGATATTGGTGATGTTGGATTTATCCAAATTGTTCAAGCTTTGGAAATTAATAGAGTCCTAAAGCAAATAAATCTTAGCAATAACTATATTACTGATAATGGAGCGATGGAACTGATGAAAATCCTAGAGTCTAATAAAATTACAAGCGAAATAATAATAGATTTTACAGAGCTAGAAAGTGAGAATACTAGTTATGAAGTAGAAGTGTTGTTAACTAAGGCTCTAGATATCCACAACAAAAAACTAGAGGTATAATTTTAAAAATATTCATCTTTTTTAAATGAGTAAATGCTTGAAAGTAGCAGAATTTTAGTTTAATCTAACTTATGATTAAGATAATGTGTTAGGTGTTTAATGGAAGATATTCATAATTGGCAATCAAAATTTGAATCTTGTGAGTATGCTGAAAGGTTACTCAATAAACTAACTCAGTTGAACCAACAAGTAAAGCAACCAATAGATATCGGTGAGGTGAAAAAAGGTATATATTACGCCAAAAAATATCATAAAACACAAATGCGACAGTCTGGTGAACCGTATTACTCTCACCCGATAGAAGTAGCGTACATGGTTGCACAGCATACAGCATTAGAAATGCCCCAATATTTCAATACTGATATGATTATTACCAGTTTACTTCATGATACTATTGAAGATACAGCTCTGACTAAAACTATGATTGATAGTATCTTTGGTAGTAAGATCGCCAATCAAGTAGAAGACTTAACCAGAGTTAAGGCAGACCGAAAAATTAGTGCAGCAGAAACAGTAGAATTATTATGGCTACAAAAAAAATATGATGTCTTAATCATTAAGCTATTCGATAGAATTCATAATGTAGAAACTATTGGGGCAAAATCTCCAGAAAAAATTAAGAAGATAATAGAAGAAACTCTTAGCAGGTTTATGAGTCTTAGTATTTATCTTGGAACCCCAAAAATTGAGCAAATATTAGCAAGGCTATGTTTTAAGAATATGCAGAGACAGAATGATCACCAAACTTTACATGATAATTTCCGACTTCCTTCTCTAGTCTCACAAAGTAAAATATCCCAAATCCATAACCTATTGCCATAGATACTATAATCAACGACACTCCCCATTGTCCAAAATATTTCTCACAATAGATAATTCCAAATGATGTAGTGATATGCATGAGAGCCCGAGATATAGCGTATATAAATCCGCCATAAGTAAAGCGTTTAAAAATGGGAATATGAGTATAAAAAACGGGGGTAGCTGGATTGGTGCTAAGTACAAATAGCATAAAAAATGATTGAAGTGCAAATATATGTAATGGACTATTTATATGGCTTAGCAAGTAAGGACAAAGCAAAGCAACCGGACAAAATATAAATAGTTTTGCTTTCAATATCTTTAATGGATGTATTTTATAACTTAAATACATTAATAATATATAGCCAACTAAATTCACCATTGATACGATAAAATTTTGATTAATTACTTCTTCTGGTTTATAACCAAACTGATTTTTAAGGATATTCCCACAATAAATATATGTAAAATAAAAACATAATGGCCATCCGCACTGTATTAAAAATAAGGCTATAGTTGTTTTTTTACTTACTTTCTCATGTAATATAGGGTCGCCTTTTAATTTAACTATGCTCACACCAGATTTATCTAAGATATTTTTTAACCGACGTGTTGCATCTGCGAAGTCCGTTGTTTCTTTTAATGCTGTTCTAGCAACACCACCAACCATTGCAATTAGTGCACCGATCCAAAATGCAATACGCCAATTAAATTGATATTTAGTTGTAATTGATGCAACACCCAAAGCTACTGTCCCCCCTAAAATAGAAAAAATTGCAATTAACATTACAGCCGGATATTGCATAGGTGGTTTTACGAATTCAGTTAAATAAATCTCTGCACCTACTATTTCTCCCATAGATGACATGCCCTGTAACATGCGACATATAGTAACTAACTATGCGGCTGTTATACCTATTTGTTCATAGGTTGGAAGAGTAGCCATTATAATACATGAAATAGACATAATAAAGGTTGTGATAATAACTATTGGTTTGCGACCAATTCTATCACCTATCCTACCAAAAATAAGTGCCCCAACAGGTCTTAGAACAAACACTGAACAAAATGCAAAAGCAGACTGTAATGAAGCAGTAAAAGGATCGCTTTTTGGGAAAAATAGCTCATTTAAAAGAACTGCCATATGTACATATAGCATCAGATCAAAATACTCAAGAAACGTCCCAACTGAAAGTAATCCGACAGCTTCTTTTTGCTCCTTGGTTAGGCTCCTTTGTTGTTGCTGATACCCTATCATTTCTCCACCTATAACTAAATTAGTGCTAATAACTATACTGATGATTTAAGTAATGATAGCAAGAAAAATATATGTAGAAAATTGAAATAATAAATTGTTGCTTGTAACAATATCACGGTATTCAATAAAGCGTAAATGTTATAGAAAAGATTTCTTGTACATAGGTAAATTTGCAAAATTCTTTTTGCAGTATCTATGCCAATTGTAGTAATCTAATCATTTTGCTCTCCAATTTGTTGGCTTAAGTTTATTCTAACTTTAACAAAAAAGTAAATAAACTGTATTAATTAATTTTCCTCTAATATTTTGCTAGCTAATGCGTATAGTTCTTTTTCTATCCATTTTACTCGAACTAGTTTTGCCAGAGGTATAAAGTTGTTTAAAGTATCCAAGGCTATTCTTTTTTGTTTTTCTCTTGACTTAATATAATGAAGGGTTTGCATGTTATGTAATCTGTCAGCAAGCTTGATATACCATGCATCCGTATCTTGCGGTTGGATCAATTTCTGTAAGGCAAGTTCTCCTTCAATTTTCATTTTCTTTGTTATAACATCGTCAAGCTTTGTCAGTTTGTTAACTAATTCTGCTATTTTGCT
>JAJIYQ010000111.1 GCA_020881075.1 Rickettsia endosymbiont of Labidopullus appendiculatus | reverse complement strand
CTGATCATTAAACTTAACAGAAAATAATACATCTGAAATAGTTTCAGAAAGGTCTGACTCAATAAAACTATCTTTTTCTAATTTTAAAGATGTGCTATCGATTAAAGCCAGCACATCCTTCGGCAAATGAGTTGCCAAAAACTCTTTAGCAACTATTGGATTTTCCATAGATTTGCGAAAAATTTCATCATGTTTTGGCTTGTCTGGAGTCATAATAACTTAAATTATGTAGCTTTTTTGATAAAATTTTAAAGAAATTTCGTTGCTGAATTTTCAGTAATTTCTGATTTACTATCAAGTTCACAAAGACCTTATATTCTTTTTAAATTGCTTGAATTGTACCAATTGCTTGCCAGTAAGCTCTATACCAGGGGTAGATTTAACATCCATAGGATTTACGTTCTTACCACTTATTTTAACTTCATAATGTAAATGTGCTCCAGTAGTTCTACCAGTACTACCGACATATGCAATTACTTGCCCTTGTTTCACTATACTTCCTGGTTTAAGATTTTTAGCAAAATTAGAAGCGTGGGCATAAGCAGTTGATAAATTCTGACTATGTTTAATTTGTATGAATTTTCCGTAACCAGATTTCCAGCCTATCTCAGTTATCACCCCATTACCTGCCGCATAAATTGGCGTACCAGTTGGAGCTGCGAAATCAACTCCTTTATGCATTTTGGTATAACCTAAAGTAGGATGATGTCTATTACCATAATGTGAGGAAACTCTAACTAATTTGATAGGGGTTCTAAGCAAACTTCTTTTAACACTTTTACCATCTTCGGAAAAGAAATCATGATTATTTGCTGTATTATTTGGAGAATATCGAAAAATATTATACTCCTTACCGGATAAGTTAAGTGATACATATAGAACCTTACCATGATGGGAAAATTTACCATCTTTGGTAACAAATTTCTCAGTGATAACAGTTACAGTGTCACCATTTTTAATTTGACGTTGAAAATCAATTTGATAACTATACGAATTAATCATTTCACTTATACTACTACTTGATAACCCTAAAGATTTTAAAGCTGACATAAAGTTTGAATTAATAACTACCGACGATTTGGTTAGGAGCTTATTGAAAACTTTGGTTACGTCTTTCGCAAGAAGGTCTTCACCTTCTCTAATAATTTCTAGAGATTTGATTTTATCATACGCTATAGTTAGTTTTTTCAATGTACGTGACTCGGAAGCAAGGTCTTGATCATCTTGTTCTATAAGTTTTGTTTCATAATCAAAAACCAGTTGTTGCCCTATCTTTAAAGATGATTCAATATTTTTGTCTCTTGCTATTTTTATAATTTGGGTTATTTCTTTACTTGGAATTTGTTGGTGCAAAAGTATTGCTTTTAATGTATCACCTTTTTTGATTGTAACAATTTGGGATATTTCATCCGATAGTTCTTTTAAGGGGTCAACTGTTTCTGGTTCTGCTATGGTAATTGACATAGTATCATTAACGAATTTATTGATCGATGAAGATACAAAAGTAGCAAAGCCCATAAAAATAAATATAGACAAATACGAAAAACCAGTCCTAAATTTAGATTTAATTTGTGGATTGGTTAATATAAGTTGGATAATAGCTTGCATTAAGTCTTACTCAAATGTATTAGGTTCTTAGGTGGTTCAGGAAAAATTTATCCATAATCTGGTTTGAGATGGATAGTTTCCTCCAAATTCCTCAACATAAGTGACTTCTAAAAGAAGTCTTGATATAGCCAACTTCTCATCAATTGACTCTAATTGATATATTAGTTACTCTACCAATATGGAGTATAGAAAAATAAATTACAATAAAAAAATGTAAATTTTTACATATACAATTTTATTACAAGGTAGTATAACTACCACTCCAATATAACTCAAAGAATTATTATTTCCGAATGCTACAAAAATTGATGAAACGTCTTATATTTACTAGTATAATCGGTTTTTTATGCGTTCTCTCTCCTTATGGACAAGCCGAAGACGTCGTTCAAGATATAGAATTCTTCGATACTACCGATGAAGATAGTAACGAGTTAGAAATTAAAGCCTTAGAAATTAAAGACCGTCAAGTTAACGACAATAATTTATCCAATATACCAAATAATGCTGAAAATGCAGAATTAAAAATTTGCCAGCAGGGCAAAATTATTGCTTTAAATAAAATTACCGCAACATCAAAGGAAATGTTATTAAAACCTAATGAGCCACAATATTTTGGTAATATTCAAATTAAATTGCATAAATGTATAAAAAATCTTGATCCTTACAATGAAGATAATTACCTGTTATTAACCATTACAGAACATAAGATTGATGAAGACCCTATATTAATTTTCCAAGGATGGCTTATCTCATCAAGCATTTCAGTTTCCACCTTTGAGCATCCAATTTATGAAATTTTTGCTAAAGATTGTTTATAAGGATATTTAAGAATGATACAATCCATGATTTACGTGTTAGTAATGTTATTTCCAGCAATTGGATTAATTTCTGGTTTCTCTGCAGCAGTAATAGTTCCTATTTGGTTATTAACTATATTAACCACTTTAAGAGATAAAATTTTTGTTAATTTGCAATATACTACTGTTAAAAAAACTTTGCTATCCAATTGGAAATTGGAGTTACTATTTTGTCTTTGGTGTCTTGTAACAAATTTTTATTCACATAACTATCCTTCCTCTTTAGTTAATTATCTACAAGTTTCTTTAGTTATTCTAATAGGGTTTATCGTAAATAGCAATATTGACAAATTACCGATCAATGTAACCAAAATAAAAATATATTTTATTATAGGAATAGTGGCAGCAATTGCTCTATTCTTTATAGAATATCTATCTCATGGTATTATAACAGGAACCTTTCGTATTATTTTTCAACCAAACTCTTCCGGTCAGTTCTTTTTATTCCTTCTTGATCGTGGCTGTTCTTTATTGTCAGTTCTTTCCTGGTTACTCATTGTTATACTGATACTATATCATAAATATCTATGGGCACTAATATATTATTTGTTAATTTTTTATTTGTTATCTATCTCAGATAGTTTGGCAAGTTTTTTAGCATTTACCGTAGGTGGTTTAGTATTTTTAACAAATAGGCTGTTAGCAACCAAAGCATTGCAATCTATTTTTTTGAAATTATTTACCTTGGCTATGCTCACTGGCTCAATAATGATGCCGATAATTAGCTATAAAATACAACCATATTATGCATTAGAGAACTATGCTAAATTTCTACCAGATTCTGCTAAGCATCGGGTGTTTATTTGGCACTTTGTTGCCGAACAAATTATCAAGAAACCAATTTTGGGCTATGGATTTGCTTCGTCAAGAAATTTTAAAGTTGATAAAGAACAAATGGTTAGCTATCATCAGTGGACTTGGTCACCATTACCTCTACACCCACATAATAATATAATGCAAATTTTATTTGAAACGGGCTTAATAGGTTTGATACTATTTTTATCTTTAATTTATAAATATATTCAAAAAATTAGTAATATAAGCTTAGTGCAGTCCTCTAAATATGATAAGATGAATCTAGCAAGTAAGGAAATAGATATAGATACGTTAAATTACAAGTCTGTTGCCTATGCTTGCTTTATAAATTATTATATAATAGGTATGATCTCATTTAATATTTGGCAAGTATGGTGGGTTTGCAGTGCCTTTGGGGCGATTATTTTGCTTAAATTACTATTACGTCGATCAACGACTATTTCTAACTAATTTTTTAAGGTAGTTACTAATGTTGGGAACATCGCACATATTACAAGAATATTTGCCTATAGTGGTATTTTTTGCTATAGCATCAGTTTTGTCGTTGATAATAGTTACATTACCGAGGCTTTTAAGTCCTCGGAAATATAATAAGGCTAAACTGGATAGTTATGAATGCGGATTTGACCCTTTCGGTGATGCTAGGAGCAAATTTGATGTACGTTTTTATCTAGTAGCTATTTTATTTATTATTTTTGATTTAGAAGTAACTTTTTTGATGCCATGGGCTATTACGCTTGGGAAAATTGGTAAATTTGGTTTTTTTTCAATGATGTTTTTCTTATTTGTCCTTACTGTTGGTTTTATATATGAATGGAAAAAAGGAGCATTAGATTGGGAGTAATTACATGAAAGCAGAAATAGATTTATATGATCAAGACAAGCTACTTGCAGAAGAAATCTCAAATCGAGGATTCTTGATAACTAAACTTGATGATTTGCTAGGCTGGGCTAGATCTAATTCACTTTGGCCGATGAGCTTTGGTCTTGCCTGCTGTGCAGTAGAAATGATGCAAGCTGCTTCCAGCCGTTATGATATGGATCGTTTTGGTATGTTGTTTAGACCAAGCCCCCGTCAATCTGATTTAATGATAGTTGCAGGAACCTTAACCAATAAGATGGCTCCGGCTCTTAGAAAAGTTTATGACCAGATGACTGAACCTAAATGGGTTCTATCAATGGGAAGCTGTGCCAATGGTGGTGGCTATTATCATTATTCCTACTCAGTAGTGCGTGGCTGTGATCAAATAGTACCAGTAGACGTATATGTACCAGGTTGTCCTCCGACGGCTGAGGCTTTGATTTATGGCTTAATGCAATTACAAAGGAAAATTAGAAGAACTACTAGATTTAAGAACATTAGTGTATAATATGGAAGAGATTATTGATAACTTGATAAAAAATCAAGGACTTGAAATAGCTGTGTTACCTGTACAGTCAAATGGTTCAAATATACATTTTGCTGCTTATAAAGCTACTATAGAAAGTTTGTTGCCATTTTTATCGTCAATTAAACAATCTGAGAATTTACGTTTTACTGTGTTGACAGATTTGTTTGCTGCTGATTTTTTAGACCGTTTAAAACGGTTTGAAATAGTGTATAATTTACTAAGTCTTAAATTAAATAAGCGTATATTAGTCAAAGTTGAGGTTGGAGAAAATGACATAATTCCTTCAATTACCAAAGTTTTTAGTGCTGCTTGCTGGTATGAACGTGAAGCATATGATATGTTTGGGATAAATTTTGTTGGGAGTCATGATATTCGCCGTATTCTAACAGACTATGATTTTGTTGGTCATCCTCTTAGAAAAGATTTTCCATTAACTGGTTATGTACAAGTTAAATATGATGAAACTCTAGCAAAAGTAGTATACGAGCCAGTTAAACTTGATCAGCCATATAGAGAATTTGATTTTTCTTCAAGTTGGAAAGGACCGGGTTATGTATTACCTGGAGATGAGAAAGCAAATAAACATACTATATAAGTAAATTTTATTATGACTTCAGACAAGCCAAAACATGACGAAATCTTTCGCAAATCTATGGAGAATCCAATAGTTGCTAAAGAGTTTTTGGCAACTCACTTGCCTAAAGATGTGCTGGCTTTAATCGATAGCACATCTTTAAAATTAGAAAAAGATAGTTTTATTGAGTCAGACCTTTCTGAAACTATTTCAGATGTATTATTTTCTGTTAAGTTTAATGATCAGGATGGCTATATTTTTTTGCTATTG
>JAJIYQ010000110.1 GCA_020881075.1 Rickettsia endosymbiont of Labidopullus appendiculatus | reverse complement strand
TCTAAAAAGCTTGCAGACCTTATATGTATAAGCAAAAACGCCTATGAAACTTTTAAAGGTTCGACAATTGCTGAAAAAAGGGAATTATTAAATTTTATATTTTCGAACCTAACACTCGAGGGCTGTAAGGTGCATTACGTTCTGGCTTTTCAATTCACAGAAATGCAAAAAGTAGCAAGTTGTGCCGAATGGCGGGGCGTAGTGAACAATTTCCGAACCCAGTCAGATACTAAATTGCTTGTTATCCAGGTCATGACGCTCTATTATTAGAGCGTCATGACCTCATATTGCAATTCCATATTTTTTCCAAAAAATGCCATAGAAATTTTTAATATTTGTTTAACATGTGAGTACTCTTTTATTTTACTATCATACCTCCTATTAATAATTTGTTGTAAACCCATTTTAGCTATACTTTCTAGATCTTCCGAAGATTTAGCGATTTTATACTCGATAACCATAGCTTTATCACTTTTACCCACTTTCGGGATCATCATCATATCTGGACGACCATCACCTGATTCTTGTTCACTTGATATTATATAATTAGGTCCTAACATGCTAATAATGCCTAGCATAAAACCACTATAAAATAGCTCAGCTTTTTTTTGACCTGTTTGATGAAAACTAGTAGAATTAAGTAATAATTCTTGCATACGTTGTTTAAATTCCTCAATTTTACCATCAGGTAATAGAGCAATGAAAGAATAATATCGTGAATTATCAATTTCTAGTTGCTTGGTAACCCATTGCAACATTCTTTTTTCGTAAATATACTTTATCTCGTAGTTAGGAACAGATAGATCATAAATATCTCTTTCTGGTATCTTGACGCTTTGATTTAAATAACCACTGAATAATAACAAACTAAATAACCCTTCTGGTTGTCTAATATCCGCAAAACTTATATGTTTCGTAATAGAAGAAGTAATAGTTTTACCAGCGACTAAATCCTGTATATCTTTCTGAATATCATCTGAGAGCAACACATGATCAATCCACTGAGTACCGCCACTATCAATCCAGTAATGGTCAAGTTTGCCCTTACTTGCCAAACAACGCATAATTGACCATGGGTTATAAATGATTTCTCCACCAAAATTATACCCATTATACCAGTTTTTGATTTCTTCTGGATTAGTTTCAAGTGGCACTTTGGTTAGTAATTCATCTACTTCTGATTGGGTAAATCCATAACTGCTAGCAAAATTCTCATCTAATAAACTATATTCAGTAGGATTATTTAGACCAGAAAACAACTCTGCCTTAGCAATCCGCAAAATTCCAGTAACTACTCCGCGTTCAACTGGCAATTCTAAATCTCTAGTTCCTTTCTTAAAGACTGATTTCATTATTCCGCGAAAAATGTCTAAAACATTTTCAAACTCTTCCTTATTACTACCAAAGCGCCTGTAAGCACTATTAATAGGTGTATCATATTCGTCTATTAGGATCCATGGTTTTCTATTATAATGTTTATAAAGTAGCTTGCTTAATAAGCTTAAACTACTTTTGATATCCTCTATAGTTAGAGCTTTGGCTGGAGATAGATATATATCAAAGTCAGATTTTTCGTTTTGATTAACTTTATTACTATCACTTAAATAGCGATGTACCTGAAATAGCTGATGTATTTGCTCCTTTACTCCTGCTTCAATATCATGATAGCTTGATCCTTCCACACTTTTAAAAGTAATGAATATTACTGGGAACTGACCTTGACGTTTAAGAATATTGGGGTAGGCTGATATTTTTAGTGCTTTCAATTGTTTAGTTTCATCAAACCCCAAATCCACCTCTCCACCAACAAATAGCTTATGATTAACTCTTTGCTCTTGCTGCAGAGGATTACCATATTGGTCTATCTCTATTTCCATGAATCTGCGTACCATATCCATATTCAGACTCTTCCCCCAACGTCTTGGACGAGTAATGAGTGTGACTGCTCCACTATCTTCTAATAACTTCTTAATCATTAGACTTTTATCAACAAATATATCGCTATTTAGTAATAATGCCTTGAAGTCATCGGTACCAACAAACATTCTTGGTTGATAATAAATATTATTTTTATTTTTTTCTTCTGTCATTGTTTTTACTGTTTTCTCTATCTATATAAGTATTAACTTATGCATATTTAATGAGTACTGATCTTTTTACAATATAGGATTTAGGAAGCTTTTGGGTTATCCAATTAAGCCACTAAAAAATTACATTTTTATCTCAATTCAGTTGCTCTTTTAGTTTTCTTTTTTGAATATAAGTGTTAAGCGATATATGATTATTATAATCAAAGAATTTGGATATTTTCCTTATCGACAAGCATAATTTTAATAATTCTTTAATTTTACTAGCATCTTTGTCAAACTTGCTTTTTTGTATGCTACCAATTAGCTTACCTAATACTTGTCCTTGAATTTTTTTGATAGCAAGAGCTTCTTTAGTACGTGTACTTATCAAATCACGTTCAAGCTCAGAAAATAGGGAGAATAAGGTAATTATCGCTTTGGAATTTATGTCGTGTTTAGTGATATCAATATTTTATTTGATGGATATTACCCGAATATTTCTTTTTACTATTGAATAACTCTATCACCTCTGCTGTATTTCTCCCAAGTCTACTAAGCTCAGTAACAATCAACATATCATAATTAGTAAGTTTTTCTAAAATATCTTCTATACGCCTTTGCTTAGGAGTTTTTTTAGAAGAAATACTAATCTCAATGTATTCATCTATTTTAAAATTCTTTACTCTAGGTTCTGTTGACAAAATTTTTAACGTAACCATATTAAAGCTCCAACAAAATTTAGAAAAGCTAAAAAGGTGGTTGGGGCTTTATCAAACCTATTATTCTTACTATTGCAACTTCTTTATTCTCCTCTGATAACTTAACAAAAAATTTTGTCAACAGAACCTAGCATATTCTAGCATTGCTAATTTTTGATTATTTAATTCTTGCTTATCAGTTGAGGTACGAATATAAGCTATAGTTTTAGCCATTTTTTAAGCCAGTTAAGTTTTAAATCTTAGATTATAAAAAATCTATACACATTGTATATGTTATATTATATATAATACACTTACAAAATAACAATATCTTATTAGTCATTTTATCTCATACAAAAAGTTTTAATTTTATATTTTCCTTTCCCTCTATTTGCAACTAGTTCATGTAGATAAAAATTTTATCTTGATCTATTTTATGGTTATAAATATGATTATATCATGTACCTTATTAACGTTTTAAGTTGTAGCTGTAGCAGTGCTTGATTTTGCAATATCTCGGTCTACTCTCTTTTTATACTCCTCGATAACAGCAAGCCAAAGTTATTTCAAAATCAAGCCGCTAACAAGTAGGTATCCAAACCTGATATAATATTGATACTTATTTATATTCCTGTATCACCTACAATGTTCACCTGTTCTTGTTGATCACAATAATACTCTTTTAAAGTAGTTAATATATCTTCTCTGTGGTTATCTTGAGCTGCTTGATTTATATTATCAACTACTCCATTGAATAAATCATCCATACTCAATATGTTACCTTCCATAAAATATTTATTTTTATCTTTTAGATTTAATCTATTAGTACATATAGTTTTTTCTGAGGATTTTAATCCTGAGCATATAGCTTTTAAAGAACTCATTATTTTCTCAGAAGTACTATCCATATTAGTAGGGTCAAATAGTTTGCCAAGAGAGAGTATTAATTCTTCTGATGTCAAATGTTTGTATAATGCTTGACTAATTGCTTCATCAACTTTATCAGTTATCATTTTATTAGAACTAATTTCATCCAGTGATGTTTTAAGTTTACTAAGATTTAATATATCTTTTTGTAGTAATTTCATTTCAGATACTGTTCCTTCGCTTGCTTCATCTGTAGCAGGAAGCTTGACGCTACCCCCTTGATAGTCGTCGTCTCGATCTAGTGTTGGTTTTGGTTCAGCTGCTGCTTTAAGTAATATAAAATCATCTTTATTTAAGCAGGATAACTCGATCCCATACCAATCTTTTATTAAATTAAAAAATACTTTAGCTTCAATCTTATTCACTTTACCTATTGTACTTTTGATATGTGATTTATCATTGTTCCATTGAACTTGACCTCCAGAAAATTTATTATCACTTGAGTTCAATGCCATAGGGTCACCATTTTTCTTGAGCCGTGTACTCCCTACGCCTTCAACCTTTATATTCATATTTTGAAAACAACATGTTAATTCTTGTATAGTAGGGTCACTTTGTATATCTATAACTTTTTGATCAAGTGTTTCTTGTAACTTATATTTTAGCCAATCTTGTAAAATTGCCTCATCTTTACTTGCCAAATTTCTCACTTCTTTATATCCTTTTGGTGCATCTTCATAATCGTATCTATAATCATATGTTGATTCACCCATCTGTATATCAATTATAACAGAAGCAGGTACAGCACCTTTTATAGCCATTGGCATTTTACCTACTGAAACTATAGTCTTCTTATCCTTACTAAGTTTGTCTACCATCTCTTCTACTTTATATATGCCGTTATCTACTAAATCAAAAAACATGGCATTAGTCAGAAGTGCAGCAGGGTTTCTTTTTACTTCTATTCCAAACATTAACTCTACATCTGCTTTGAGTTGATCTATTAGATCTTCTTTTGTTGTATCCCACTGTAGAGTTTTTGTTGTATCTTGTATAACGATTTCAGAACATTCCTTTCCTTTTAAAGAAAATTGGAAAAATTGCTTTAGGATATTTTTTTTAATAAACTGCTTATCTATAAGCTGCTTGAGCTGTTGCCCAATAGTCTCATAAGTACCTTCATTTGTTTTAAAGTGTTTGAATGCACCCCCTGTAGATATCTCCAAGGTTTCATTTTGTTGTGTAGTCTTCCTAGTAAGAGAAGTGGTAGATATAAGCCTACCTGTACCATGATTGTTATCACATAAATGATTTTTTCCTAAATCTTTATCTAATTTTTTACTGGCTTTTACTGCAGCTAAGAATAAACTAGCATCTACTTGTTCTGATATAGGTAAGTACTCTGTAATTTCTCTCTGTTTTTGTATATCTAATGCTTTATTTAGGTTATATATTTCTTCAAATCTTTTTTGAATGTCTACTTTATGTTGTAAATAGTATTCTCCTTTCTTATAATCATAGTTCAAATTTTGATAGTCAACATCATTACTACAAGCTTGGTGAATTTTTTCTTTATTTATTTTGTAATAATAATCTGCAGCTGCTTTGGTCATTTGATTGTTCTTTGGACTATAATACTTAACAATTAGACCCCACCCACGCCCAAGTAGTTCATCTAAATCGTTATATCTTTTTTGCTCTTGTGAGGGGATCAACTGAGATTTAATACCCTTATATTTAGCTCTAACATTTTCATGCTGCAAAAGTTGATTTCCTATTTCTTTTAACATGCAAGATACATTAATGTCTGTAATACCAGGAATTAATTTATTGGATGCATCTTTATACTTATATTCATGCTTATATTGATATTCGTTCATCTTTGCAACAATGTTATGTTTTTTAGATTGTAATATATCTTCAGGAAGTTCATAATCCTCTCCATCTGTACTATCTCCTATAGTACTAATCTCCCGCGTCACATCAACATTTATTATCACATTTGTTCCTGCTTTTTTAACAGTTCTTTTTAATACTCTTTGCACCTTAACCTCCTAAAAAGATTAAATTTATAAAATATCTCCAGTATATCCAGTATCTCCAGCGGCACCAATATCCACAGGGGGATAATATTCTTCTAAAGCCTGTAATAAATCCTCGTTATTGCGATGTTCTGCCATTTCATACATATTATAAAAAGCTTCAGAAAATAAAGCATCTATGCTTAATTTATTATCCATATCTAAAGATTCATTTTTTTCTTTTGAATTTAATTGGTTTTGTTCAATAAAATCTTTTTCTGTATTTAAAGCTTCATATATAGCTTCTAAAATACTAACTGCCTTTTCAGGAACACTATGAGCAAAACTTATACCAAGCTCTTCCATCAATCCTTTTAATGGATAATGATTAGGAGCCTTATGGATTTTATCAACTACCATAAACCAATATTCTTTATTTGTATCTGTTTGTTCATATAATTCTTTAGCTATGTCATGATTTGTTATATATTCCTTATAAGTATTTAGGTGTTTTAGTAAATCTTTGTTATCTTCTTGTGTTGCTGTTATATACATACTATTGAAGACTTCATCAAATAAATCCTGTCTATTAGTGTTTTTCCATTCAAAACCAAGGTTTTTTGAATCGTTAATATAATGCTGAATATTCCTGAACCCTAAGGATTCATATATAGTTTCTAAAATACCAATTGCTTCTTTTGGTTCTTTAACTCCAAAGTCTTCGCCAAATTTCTCCATTAATCTTTTTAATGAAGTATTTAATTCATTAGCATTTTCAATTTCTTTCTTGACTGTACTTTGTAACCTTTCTTTTACTCCTTCTTCGGTGTAAATTGTTGTTTCACAGAAAATTTTAGCCTTTTTATGATTTTTCATTACTGCCCCTCTTGAAAAATTAGATTATTGAAATTAAGCATACCTTAAGTTAGTACAAGTAAAAGACTTTATATCTTTATTAGCATTGTAACAGTATTTTTATATATTGTCTATAACATAAAGTAATTAATTATTTTTATTTTAATTGTGATTTTTTTAACACCTTAAACCTATCAAAAAAGATATCCCCCGTTTTTTAGATATACCATTCCTTCTTTTTTACTGCCTTTTTTCCATTCCCCCTGCCGACACCCTGTCCATTAGCCACAAGGGAGATTTTGCTGCCTATACGAATCTTACCACACAAAATAAGCTGATTTATTTACGTCCAAGGTTTTAGCATTGACAGCTGGAATTCCGATAGGCGCACTTGG
>JAJIYQ010000109.1 GCA_020881075.1 Rickettsia endosymbiont of Labidopullus appendiculatus | reverse complement strand
TGCATAACCTAAAGATAATTGAGGAATTTTTAGGAAAAACGAAGTCGAGTACCGCAGCGTACTAAGATGTACGTGAGGAACGGAGACGAGTTTTGACAACAAAATTACCAATTAGATTAGGTTATGCAAGAGGTCTATTATAGTATACACTATATTATACGCACACTAAGTATATTTAGTATATAATTCTAATTTTGGTTTATTTTAACAAATTTTTGTTTAACAGGATCCCAATTATAGTGAACATTTACTGTTTTAATTTCCGTAACTGTAATGTCTCCATTAGATAACTGTGCAACATCAAAGCCTTTTTGGATAGATTCAGTAATCAGAGTAGTTGATTGACAAATATATCTAACATTAAAAAAAGGATTATTATTATCAATATCTAATGAATTGGTAGCTTTCTTAGTTAAGCTATTCAAAATAGGTATGTTTTTTTCTTTCATTCTAGATAACTTTAGATATTTTGTACCATTTTATAACAGTTTTGTGATAAGGTAGCAAGATTTGTTTATTAAGTTAATTTAGTCTAATTAGTTTTTTTGTAATAGGGTGTATACTGTGCTAGAAAGTTTTGATTTTTCAAACTCGTCAATAAGGCTATTTTTCTATTTCTTAAAGAAAAGAAAAATTAAACTAATCGTTTTAGGTTTGTTATGCATAATGTTGGGAATGATACCTGCTATTGATAGTGTATTGCTTCAAAAAATTATAAATTTGCTAGAGTCTTTCTCTTATGAAGAAGCTAAATATCTACCTTCCTCTATGATGTCTTGGGCAATAATATATGCAGTTTGGTGGATGGGTGTCAATGTTATATGGCGGGTTTATGATTATGTTTATCTAAAAGCAATACCCTATATCAAAGGACAGATACTAGATGAGATGTATAATTATACTCAGTATCATAACCATAAATTCTTTCAAGAAAACCTTGCTGGTCATATTACCAATCGTATTACTGAAGCTTCTAGGTCTTTCGAAATGGTTCTATCGTTATTTGGTGAAAAAATTATATATAAACTAGCTATAATTGTTTTTTCTCTAGTAGCTATGTATTCGGTTCATCAAATATTTTCCACTATATTCCTGATATTTATTTGTGTTTTTATAGGGATTACTGTTATTTGTTCAAGTATAGTAAATAAATATTCAGTAAATTATGCCCGTAGTAAATCAATAGTTGCCGGTAATATTGTTGACTTAATAGCTAATATTGGTGCAGTACGGATGTTTACTTCTCATAAATTTGAACGTCAGAATCTAGAAGTAAAAATAGATAATGCGATAGTCAATGAACAAATTATGCAATTTTTCATGTGGAAGATACGTGCTGTACTAGGAGTAATTTGTGCGATAATGATTTTTATCATGCTTTATTATTTGGCAATACTCCGTAGTCAGATGCAAATAACTATAGGAGATTGCGTATTGATACTTAGTTTGTGTTATGCTGTTGCTACTGAAATTTGGGATTTAACGCAGGAAATAGGGGATATGTTTGAAGAGTTTGGTTCTTTTAATCAAACTCTATCATTGATGAAGCCTCATATTATAAAAGATATTGAGAATGCCCATCTTTTAAAGGTTACAGAAGGTGAGATAGAATTTAAAAATGTTAGTTTTAAATATTATCATAATAATAATTTATTCGAGAATAAATCTATTACAATTTTGAGTCAACAAAAGGTCGGATTAGTAGGATTTTCTGGCTCAGGAAAAACAACTTTTATCAATCTTATTACACGGTTGCATGATATAGACCAAGGAGAAATTTTAATTGATGGACAAAATATTAGATATGTAACTCAAGACTCTTTGCGAGATAATATTAGCATAATACCACAAGAACCAATCTTGTTTCATAGGACAATTATCGATAATATTAGATATGGAAAAAAAGATGCTAGCGTAGAAGAAGTAATAGAGGCAGCAAAAGCAGCTCATATACATCAAGTTATTGCCGCTATGCCTGAAGGGTACCAAAGCTTATGCGGTGAAAGGGGTAATAATTTGTCAGGTGGTCAAAGACAGAGGATAGTAATCGCCCGGGCAATATTAAAGAATGCTCCTATATTAATCCTTGATGAAGCAACAAGCAGTTTAGATAGTGAGACTGAGAGCTTAATACAAGACTCTTTATCTTACTTAATGCAAAATAAAACTGTATTAGTTATAGCTCATAGATTAGCAACTTTGTTAAATATGGATAGGATCTTGGTTTTTGATGCAGGTAGTATAGTTGAAGATGGAACACATGAGGAATTATTAAAAAACAGTAAATTGTACAAAAAATTATGGAAATCACAAGTAAAAGGTCTAATAATCTAAAATTCTAGTAATTTTTAAATTATTAGTTGAGTTATTTTGGATTTGGTATTGTAATAGGTTATAATTCTGTGTATCATAATAAATATTTTTTTAATCATCTTAATTGGAGAAATTTAATGCAAGTGTTCGTTGGAAAAGCTGCTCCGGATTTTACAGCTAAAGCTAT
>JAJIYQ010000108.1 GCA_020881075.1 Rickettsia endosymbiont of Labidopullus appendiculatus | reverse complement strand
TTAGGTGAATGAATTTATCTTGAGCCCATTGCCTTAATAGGGCACGATGCGGTTCTAACGAGGGGCGTAAGTGGTGACGCTTACGTCTACTCTATAAATAATGACAACAGCTATTAGTGGCTCATAAAAATCTGTTATATTAATAAAAATAGAAAGGAGTAAAAAAATGTCTACTCATGCAGGAGCAGAATGAATAATAAAGATAACCGATCAGCACATAGCTGAGGTAAAATCATGGTCATTAGAGGAAGTGTGTGACACGGTTGATGCAAGTATTATTGGTAGCCAGTGGCGTAAGAATCAAGCTACCATCAAAAGCTGGCCTGGGTCAATTGACGCTTTTTGGGATGAAGCCGATAATGGAGGACAAGGTAAACTTGTTATTGGTAGCACGATCGAGCTTAATTTATATCCAGAAGGAATTGGAAATGATAAAAAATATTTTAGCGGCACAGCAATTATTACCGGCATCTCACGACAAGCCTCATTTGATGGATTGGTAGAGAGTTCTTTTACCTTCCAAGGTACAGGAGCTTTAACATCAGGATAAAATTAGACTTCCTGCATAAGCCAATCTAGTTGGTGATTTTGTCGTCGAAACTCGCCTCCGTTCCTCACGTACGTCTATGTACGCTGCGGTACTCGGTTTCGTTTTTCCTAAAAATCCCTCAACTATCTTTGACTTATGCAGGAAGTCTAATAATTAAAAACAACTAAATAATTATGTAGGTGAAATATGACTGAGAAAATTATCGATAGGGTTAAAGCCCATTTTGACGCTAAGGAAGATAAAATAATTGAAGTTCCTGAATGGGGAGATGGAGCAAATCCATTATATATCCATTGTTCTCCCCTAACGCTATCTCAAAAGAACCGTCTATATAAAATGGCTAAGGAAGATGATTTAGGGTTAATGGTTGAAGCTTTGATTATGAAAGCTAAAGACGCTGAAGGCAATTGCTTGTTTAGCCGAGCTGATAAACCTGATCTAATGCGTAATTGTGATCCTGATGTGTTAATCCGGATAGCTACCAGAATTATGGGAGAAAGCGATAGTGAGCTTGCTGAAAAAAACTCTTAAATCAACCAATATTACTAAATATGTTTATGTTGGCTGAGCATTTGCATAAAACAATTACAGAAATTGAACAAATGACCGTTGATGAATGGAATTATTGGTTGGCATATTTTAAAATTAAAAAAGATAAACAGCAAAGTAAAGTAAGAAATAACCAACGATAGATTTAAGAAAATGATCAATGAAGATATCTAATGAGTAACAAAGAAGTCAGAGTAACATTTCGTGGAGTAGATAAGACTAGGGAGGCTTTTAGTCGAATTAAGCAAAGCTTTAAGCAGTTGCAAACTTTATCAAGTAAAGTTAGTTTCGGTTTTGGTAAAATTGGTACTATCCTTAGTGCAGCTTTTAGTGTAGCAACTTTAAAAAAGATTATCGATACAGGTAGCCAAATAGGTAAAATGGCTAATAAATTGGATATTAGTACCAAATGCCTATCTGAATTAAAATATGCTGCTCAAAATTGTGGAGTAGAATTTGATTCACTCACTTCTGGTTTGCAGCAAATGTCTATGAGAATTGAGCAAGCAGCTAATGGTAGCGGTGAGGCAAAACAAGCTTTGCAGTTACTTGGACTATCGGCTAAAGAGTTGGTTAATTTAAGCCCTGATCAGCAATTAGTAAAAATAGCTGGCAGTTTTGAAAGATTAGTAAGTGCGGCAGATAAAGCCACTATTGCTAGCAAATTATTTGG
The DNA here is from genome assembly GCA_020881075.1 of Rickettsia endosymbiont of Labidopullus appendiculatus. GTDB lineage: Bacteria > Pseudomonadota > Alphaproteobacteria > Rickettsiales > Rickettsiaceae > Tisiphia. The sequence goes on along the minus strand of JAJIYQ010000108.1, from coordinate 8,914 downwards.
CACAGAAAGTGCTGCCTTAGCACAAATTACCGAAAAAGGAGCAGTAGGCATAGAAAAACTTCGAGAAGAAGCAAGAGCATTAGGTGGTTCTTTATCGGAAGAACAGTGTAAAGCTATGGAGCAATTTAATAGCGAGTTAAATAAGTTACAGATTGTACTAACAGCTTTGATTACTTCAGTGTTAATTCCAATATTACCAATAATTACTGAATTTTTTGAAGCGGTTCGTACAGGTCACCCTGCTATTACTTTTTTAATAACTGCTATCTCAACACTTTTAGCCTTAAAATTAGTTGCATGGCTGGTAGCGGCTAATATGGCGGTACGAGGATTTACCATTGCTCTAATGGCAAATCCTTTAGGTTTAATGGCTGTGGCTATATCAGCTACTATTGCCAGTTTAGTTACTTTAACTAAATGGTTTAATAATAGCAAGAAGGCAGCAGAAGAATATAATAAATCACTGGAACATCCTAGAGTAATACAATCTTTGAGATTGCCAAAAAAAGAAGAACTAACTATTTTAAATAAGCATAATCAATTAATGAGTGAGGCTAAACAGATATTTGAACAAACAAGAACTCCGATGGAAAAACATAATGCACAAATAGAGAAATTAAACAAACTACTTAAACAAGGCTTAATTGATCAAGATACTTATAATAGGACCCTCCAGCAAAGTGAGCAAAGATTTGATAGTTTTGCTTATCACACTAAAGATAGTTTTGATTTGATAAAAGAAAATTCTAAGGATTGTGCAAATAGTCTAATTGATAATTTTGCCGATAGTGCTTTTGGCGTTGGTGGTCATATTAAAAGCTTAAAAGAAACATGTAGCGATTTCTTCAAACAATTACAAAGTGATATTCTAAAAATGACTTTGAAGGAAACTATTTTAGGCGGTAACGGTAATGGTGGATTAGTTGGTGGGTTATTTAGTAGCTGTAATAATAATGGCAGTGGTACTTTATCAGGAACTAGCTCAATATTTGGTGGATTTTTTGCCAGCGGCGGTACTGTAAAACCTAACAAAGCCCATGTGGTAGGAGATGGTGGCGAACCTGAATTATTTATTCCTAATAGTGTAGGTAGCATTGTCCCATTTAGCAGCTTACAAGCAGCTAATAGCAATGGTGGTAACATCATCGTCAATATGCATATTCAAACACCAGATATTGCCTCTTTTAATCAAAGTCGTAGCCAGATAACAGCAGATATGGCAAGACAAATCTCTAGAAGCAGAAGAAATTTGTAATATGAATGCTTTTGCAGAAGTACAATTTCCACCTGATATATCTTACGGTTCCAAAGGTGGTCCGATATTCTCAACTGATATAGCAACAAGCTTTAGTGGTCATGAGCAACGTAACATTAACTGGCAATCAGCAAGATGCAGATATGACATAGGTAGCGGCATCAAAACTGAAATTCAGTGGCAACAGCTAATTGCCTTTTTTAGAGCAAGGCACGGTAGAGCTATTGGCTTTCGCTATAAGGATTTTTCGGATTACCAAGCTATCAACCAAATTATTGGCAAAGGTGATGGAGAGAAAACAAGTTTTCAGCTAGTTAAACAATATGTTAGTGGTGGTTATATTTATATACGAATAATTAACAAGCCAGTAAATAATAATTTTTGTAGGATTTATCTTGATTCTTTATTACAAGAAGAAGGGGTTAATATTGATTTTACTACCGGTATGGTTAATTTTGATAGCCCTCTAAGAAGTGGCGAAGAAATAACTGCTGATTTTGAGTTTGATGTACCGGTAAGATTTGATACAGACCAGCTTGATTTATCGATGGATAGTTTTGCTGTGGCTAGCTGGGGGAATATTCCATTAATCGAGATTCGCCTATAGAAATTCTATTACTGTTGGTGATTTATATGTCGAACCGGTACAAGGCATAACAAATGTTTTTATAAAAAAGCATTTGTGACTGGAAGAACATAATATCATATTTTTATATGACCATAGTATATAGCATTAAAATAATTTAATACTAATATACGCTATCGTATAGTATTTATGGATATTTTCAAGTATAATAAAACTATATGTAAGTATTATAAATTAATTAAGTAGTAATATGGAAAAAGTAAATAATCAAATATCCGCTACTGAGTTTAAAAAGCATTTTTTAAGTTTAGTAGATGATGTTAGAAATAATCATAGTTCTTTTATTATAACCAAAAGAAAATTGCCTATAGCTAAAATTGTTCCTTTAGATTCTAATAAAGTTGATACTAATAAAAATTACTTTGGTTGCATGAAAGGAACAGTAAAAATAAAAGATGATATTATAAACTGTAACTTAGAACATGATTGGGAAGTTATCAATGATTAATGATCCAATGATTAATTTGGAAAGACTGACTTTAGATACTCATGTTCTAATATGGTATACTGAAGGTATAAACCTATCAAAGGAACAAGTTAAAATAATTGAACAGGTTAGACAAGCTAGTAATTTATATGTTTCTGCTATATCTATTTGGGAAACAACCATGTTAATAAATAAAGCTAAAATAGCTATATCAATTAATCTTGATGAATGGATTGATAAAATCACATCTATTCCAGGACTTAATTTAATTAATCTTTCTATTCCAATACTAATTCAAAGTTGTACTCTACCAAAATATGAGCATAAAGATCCGGCTGATAGGATGATAATAGCCTCTGCTAGATCAATTAATTCTCATTTAATGACGTTTGATCAAAAAATAATTAATTATGCTGATAATGGTTATCTTAAGGTTATAAAATAATATAGTCTAAAAAACATGCGAAGTATTTCTCCTCAATTTAGAAGTCACTTAAGCAGTGAAGTTACCACCCTTGCCACTTGTTGGAAACTCACCCGTAAGGATAGCATAATTTTTGCTTTTACCGATCATGATCAGGATTTATTTATTGAAGGAATAAAATATGATTCAATTGCTGGCTTCACCCCAACTAATATTGAAAGCAATAGCAATATGGCGGTTGATAATCTTGATCTAACTGGACAATTTCATGAAAATAAAATAACCCATACTGATTTATTAGCTGGTAAATATGATTTTGCTGAGGTAGAAATATTTTTAGTAAATTATCAATCTCCCCATGATGGCAAATTAATCCAAAAACGAGGAATCCTTGGTGGAGTTACTATAAATAAAAATTTATTTCATGCTGAAGTAAGAGGATTAACGCAATTTCTTTCTCAAACTATGTGTGAAACTTACTTGCCGCATTGTCGAGCGAATCTTGGTGATAACAGATGCAGGTTTAACCTTAACCAGCAAGGATTTATGGTACAAACCTATATCTCGCAAACTATTGATCAACAAAATTTTTTTGCGACAAATCTAAACCAGCCATCTGATTGGTTTACATCGGGCTATGTTCATTGGCTCACTGGAGCTAATATTGGTTTAGAAATGGAAGTTAAAAATTTTGCTGTTGGTGGTCAAGTCACTCTAGTATTACCTATGCCTTTTATAATTGAGCAAGCTGATCAATTTATAATTTACGCTGGCTGCGATAAGAGTAGCAAAACTTGCATAGAGAAATTTAATAATATAATTAATTTTCGTGGAGAGCCTGACTTGCCAGGTATGGATAGATTAACTAGCAAATCGAGCAATTAATCGTCAAATACAGAAAATTAAAAAATTCTTCATATAAATTCCTCCAGATGCTTGACATAATATTACCGATATTAGGTGGTGCTAGTGGTTTTGTGCTAGGTGGTCTTGGAGGTCTTATTCAAGGTGCTGTTCTTGGGTCTGCAGTAAGCAATCTATTTGGTGAAAAACAAAAATCGTCAGATAGTTTACCTATGCAAGAGGGAGCAAGACTCCAGGATTTAAGAGTTCAAATCTCAAGCTATGGTGAGGTTATACCAAAAGTTTATGGTAATATGCGGCTAGCTGGTAATATTATTTGGGCAACTGATATAAAAGAATCAGTTAATGAAATTGATGATAATATTGAACACACCATCAATTATAATTACTGTGTAAGTCTAGCTATTGCAATATGTGAAGGGGAAGTAGAAGAAATAGTTAAAATTTGGGCTGATGGGACTATTTTAACAGAAGAGTTACTACGATCTAAGCAAGGTAAATGCAATATTCACTTAGGCTCTGAAGACCAATTACCCGATGAGATTATTGGTAAATACAAAGCATTTAATAGCTATCCAGCTTATAGAGGATTATGTTACGTAGTATTTGACAATTTACCACTTGAACAATTTGATAATCGAGTCCCAAACTTTACTTTTGAGGTTAAACGAAAAGTCCAGATAAAACCTTGCGTAGAAGATAAGATTAAAGAGGTGGTATTGATTCCAGGTGCAGGAGAGTTTGTTTATTCTGATCAAATTCATGTTAAGCGAAATGCCTTCAAGGTAGGTAACAAAGTAGAAGCTTATGGTGCAAAAAATTATATTAATTTGCATAATTATGCTCATAAAGCTAATATGCTCCTTGCCATAGAGCAAATGGCTAAAACATTGCCTAATTTACAGTGGGTAGCATTAGTAGTTACATGGTTTGCTACTAGTAATATTGCTGCTAATTGCCGGATTATCCCAAAAGTAGAGTTTAATGGAGATGGAGCGGAAATAACCCCGATTGATTGGCAAGTTGCTGGATTAACTAGAGATTCCGCAAAAATAGTTTTATATTTCGATGAATATACGCCAACCTATGGCGGTACTCCTTCTGACCAAACAATAATAGAAATCACAAACCAATTAAAACAGCGTGGTTATAAGATCATGTTTTATCCAATGATCTTTGTTGATCAGATATCACCTGAAGCCAAACCTTGGTGTGGTAGGATAACAGCTAATTCTGCTAATGAAATAATAAACTGGTTTAATCAAGAAAATGGTTATAATAATTTTATTGTCCATTATGCAAACTTAATCAAGAATAAAGTAGACGCTTTTATTATTGGTTCAGAATTAGTTGGGCTAACTGGATTTACTGATAATATTGGCTCCTACCCTACGGTAAATCAACTAATTAATTTAGCAGCGATGGTAAAAACTATCCTTGGCTACAATACCCTAATTACATACGCCGCTGATTGGTCAGAATATCACCACACAGAAGGTGGGTGGTTTAATCTTGATCCATTATGGACAAGTCCTAATATTGATTTTATTGGAATTGACGCTTATTTTCCCCTAACTGAAGATTTGCTACAAAGGCAAATTACCGAAGACTTAATAAAAGATGGTTGGCAAAGCGGTGAAGGATGGCAATATTATTATGATCATACTAGACGCATAAGACATTACTTTTCTGATGGTAAATATGCTTGGAAAAATTTAGAATATTGGTGGAGTAATTATCATCAAAACCCTAATGGTAACTATACCGCTTGGCAGTCTAAAATGAAACCAATCTGGTTTACTGAATTTGGCTTTCCGTCAGTAGATGGTTGCAGCAATCAGCCTAACGTATTTTACGATCCATCTTCTTGCGAGTCACATTATCCAAGAGGCTCAAGAGGCAGAGTTAGTTTTTTTGCTCAGCGGCAAGCATTAAATGCCAGCTTAGATTATTGGCAAAATAAAAACTCCCATAGTGGATTAGAGCAATTAGTAGCAAAGAGATTTGTTTGGACTTATGATGCTAGACCATTTCCTTTTTGGCCCGATTTAAAAAATATTTGGCAGGATGGTAATTTATGGATTACTGGTCATTGGATCAATGGTAAACTTGGTTGTTCAACTCTTGGAGCGATTATTGCCGAGATTTTAAGTAATACTGGCTTAAAAGCTGATGACTACGATGTATCTAGATTAACCAATGAAGTAACAGGCTATGTTATATCCCAACATTTAACAGCTAGAGACGCAATTGCCCAATTACAGACTAGTTATTTTTTTGATATAGTAGAGAGTGATGGAATTTTAAAATTTGTTCCAAGAATTGAAGCCAGCGTTACTGTGAGTATCAGTGAGGAAGAATTAATTCCTAGCAATAGTCATGGCAATAGTACAAGCAATAATCAAGACATCAAGGAAACTCTAGAAATTAACCTACTGCAAGAGCTTGAGTTACCACAAAAAGTCAGCCTTACCCATATTGAATGCCAGCAAAATTATGATTATCTGACTGTAGAAACTCAAAGACAAACGGTAAATACAAAAGATCAAATAAATTTTTCTCTACCAATTATATTAGATAATCAGCAAGCCAAACAAATAGTTGATATTATTTTATACAATAGTTGGCAGGAGCGGGTTAATTATAAACTAACTCTACCGCCAAAATACGCTTATTTAGAACCAATTGATATTATCAATGTCATCTGCCAAAATGCTATTCATAGTTTACGAATTATCAAAACAGACAACCAGCGTACAGGTCAGATTAAAATAATTGCCAAAAGCTTTAATATAAACTTATATGATTTTACTAGTAATACCAACTATCTTCCAAAGAAATATGACATACCAAAACCGATAGCTACATCTATTTTGCAGCTAATAGACGTTCCTATTTTCTCATCAGACAATTATATAGGATATGGAGGACATGGTAGTAACCAAGGCATGTTGCAGTTAGTAGTAAATGCTGATGATAGTAACTGGAATGGAGCAATAATTTATCAAAGCCAAGATGGTGAACATTATAAACCACTATTTACTACAACTAATCAAGCTACCTCAGGTTTTCTATTAAATAATTTTTTACCAGCATCTAGTTTAATCATTGATAACCAAAATATCATTGTCGTTCAGTTATTACATGGCAAACTACAAACTGTAAATGAGCTAACTTTATTAAATGGTGCTAATAAAGCACTGATAGGCAATGAACTGATTCAATTCCAAGAAGCTGAGCTAATTGGTTCTAATAAATACAAATTAAGCAAACTTCTAAGAGGCAGGCAAGGCACTGAATGGGCAATTAATAACCACCAAATAGGCGATAGATTTATTTTGCTAACAGATGCAACAACTCTAATGCCAATCAATAATAATTTAATTGATCGTCCAATCCATTACAAAGCTGTATCAGTAGGCAAAACTCTTGCTGAAACAACTCCTGTTACATTTACCTATACTGGTAAATGTCTGAAACCATTTGCTCCAGTTCATGTCACAGCTAAATATGATAAAAACTATAATATTATAATCAGTTGGATTAAAAGGTCTAGAATTGATAATGAGTGGCGTGATTATGTTGACATGCCAATTAGTAAAGAATTTGAAAAATATGAAATTGATATTAAATGCGATCAACAACTAGTTAGAATATTGGAATCATCTTGTCAAAGCGTAATATACAGTAAAGAGCAACAATTAGCTGATTCAGTTGTAACAAATCAAAACATGATCGTTCCAAAACTAACTGCCACTATTTACCAACTCTCTAACTTGGTAGGTCGAGGTTACGAAACCACTATATCTCTAAATAATATTAACTAACTCACATGTCATGTACAGCTAGATTAAAACTACCTTTGATTCATAGTGGGCAGATGCAGAAAGAAATTACCCATAATGAAGCTCTTAGTTTACTTGATATACTGATAAATCCAGTAGTGCAAGCTATCGGTATCACCTCTCCTGAAATAGAGCTAGATAACCAAAAACTTGGTCAACTATATATAATTGGTGCAAACGCCGAGCAAGAATTTATTGGTCATGAGAATAATATCGCTCAAAAATTAGAGCATGGCTGGCGGTTTATTATACCGCATAAATGGCAAGAAGTAGTATTAGATGATGATGGCAGTCATTATCGATTTGATGGTGAAAAATGGCAAAAGTCATAATTCCCATTACTCTTATCTAAAGCTCATTTACCACCCCATAATCCTACAATTCTAACATAGCCATTATAAGATTAATCTTCAAATAACAAATTTCCAAAACAACTAAAAGGTATATTTATGCAAAAATTACAAGGATTTAGAACCATTATATTTAACCTAATCACTATATTAACTGCTTGGCTAGCTGATTTTAATATTGAACTATCAGAAGAACACCAAACCGCAATGAGCGTTACTATTATTGCCATTATTAATATTATTTTAAGATTTATAACCAAAACGCCTATCAGAAAAAATGAAGAAACAAACCAAATAAAAGTCAAAATTATAAAATAAATATGAACAATACATATTATATCCCTTATTTTACCTATCAAGAATTAGCTTGCAAACAAACAGGGAAAATAGTACTAGCTACTGGCTTTGCAGAGAAACTAGTAAACTTACGCAAGATTTTTAATAAACCAATGTCTGTTAGTTCAGGTTGCCGTTGCCGAGAGTATAACAAGAAAATCAACGGAGCTAAAAACTCCTTTCATATCTACGACTATCCGCACCATAATGGAGGCGGTTGCTGTGCCGTTGACGTTCTAACCCTAGATAAAACCATTAAAGGCGATTTAATTGCCACTGCTTGGCAACTAGATTGGACTATCGGCATCCATAAAAACTTTGTTCATTTAGACCGACGTATTGATTATACTGAATTAAAACAGATAATATTTTTATATTAAAGTTAGAACAACAGGAACAATTATAGTTAGAAATGTATAAGACTCAATTGCTTTATATCTGAATGTAACTTAAATTAATTAATTTTCCTCTAATATTTTGCTAGCTAATACGTATAGTTTCCGTTCTATCCATTTTACTCGAACTAGTTTTGCTAGAGGTATAAAATTGTTTAAAGTATCCAAGGCTATTCTTTTTTGTTTTTCTCTTGACTTAATATAATGGAGGGTTTGCATGTTGTGTAATCGGTCAGCAAGCTTGATATACCATGCATCCGTATCTTGCGGTTGGATCAATTTCTGTAAGGCAAGTTCTCCTTCAATTTTCATTTTCTTTGTTATAACATCGTCAAGCTTTGTCAGTTTGTTAACTAATTCTGCTATTTTGCT
>JAJIYQ010000107.1 GCA_020881075.1 Rickettsia endosymbiont of Labidopullus appendiculatus | reverse complement strand
GAGGAATTTGAAGGAGACGCGGAACGCAGAACCGCAGCGTACTTAAGCGTACGTGAGGATTCGAGTACCGCATCGACGTACAAATTACCAGCAGAAGTAGAGTTTTGCAAGAGGTCTATTATAGTACAGCTAGTTTTTACTATAGACATTCACCTGAAATCAGCAAAATAAGTTTAAAACACTCTTTAATTTAATTAAGTATAATAATGAAATTATGGAAAAAAGTTACATTGGGGTTAATCTTAGGTATAGTGTTTGGTATATATTTTCCTGAATATGTATCTTATATAAAACCGCTAGGAGATATTTTCCTGCGTTTGATAAAAATGATTATTGCTCCTTTAATATTTTTTAGTTTAGTAGCAGGCATAACTAGTATGAATGACTCTGCTTCTCTTGGTAGAGTTGGGTTAAAGGCGGTTGCAGCTTTCTTAGGCACGACCTTCTTTGCCGTAGTTTTTGGTATTACAGTTGCTCTTATATTAAAGCCAGGGCATGGTATACATATTAACTTTGATATGGCACAAAGTATTTCACAAGATAAATCCTTTAATATGCTTAACTTTTTTGTAAATATTGTACCTGAGAATGTAGTGGGATCCTTTGCTAATTCTAATGTTTTACAAATTGTATTTTTTGCAATATTTTTTGGACTTGTGATAAATAAAATGGGTATTAGTGCTGAACCAATTAAGAATTTATTTCATATATTATCAAAAGTGGTGTTAAAAATGATCTCAATGATCATTCAGCTTTCTCCATATGGTGCATTTGCTTTAACGGCTTGGATAGTTGGTACTCAGGGCTTTGATGTAATGATTAGCTTGTCCAAATTAGTTGTTGCGGTAGTTATTGCTATGATATGTCAATATGGTATTTTTGGCATGTTAATTTATCTATTCTGTCGAATATCACCATTACCTTTTTATAGAAAAAGTCTAGAATATCAAGTGCTTGCCTTTTCTACTTCTAGTAGTAAAGCAACGCTTGCTACTACTATGCAAGTTTGTCGTGAACGACTAGGTATATCTGAATCTAGTACTTCTTTTGTATTACCACTTGGTGCATCGATAAATATGGATGGGTTTGCAATAAATTTAGCTCTTACCACTATATTCTTTGCCCAAATGATGGGTGTAGATTTAGCATTACATGATTATTTAGTAATCATTATTACCTCAACTCTTGGGTCTATAGGTGGAGCTGGCATTCCTGGAGCTTCTTTAATAATGCTACCTATGGTACTGTCTTCGATCAATTTACCGATTGAAGGGGTTGCTATAATCGCTGGAATTGATAGGATATTAGATATGTTACGTACGACCGTTAATATTACAGGTGATGCAACAATTACCTTGATTATCGATAATAGTGAAGGTACTCTTGATAAAGATACATATAATTCGGTCTAAAAATATTAGAATTTTGGTATTAGTGGGCAATAAAAATATGATATAGTAACATGATGGTTAACCTGAGAAGGTGTTAGCAATAGTAAATTGGCATCATTATGAAAAAATGAAGGATATATGAAAGTAGAAAATGTTGAACTAAAAATAGGAGATAAAACCTTTAATTTACCAATCAAAAGAGCCTCAATCGGTCAAGATGTTATTGATGTTAGCAGTATATATTCATTAACAGGCTATTTCACTTACGACCCTGGATTTATGTCTACAGCAGCTTGTAAATCAGCTATGACATATATAGATGGTGATCAGGGGATATTGAGATATCGGGGATATGATATTAAAACATTAGCAGAAAGAAGTAATTTTTTAGAGGTATCCTATTTGCTATTAAATGGTGAATTGCCAACTATTGATCAATATAAATCTTTTTCCCAGAAAATTACTTATCATTCTTTGATTAATGAGCAGCTTAGAAATTTATTTATGGCATTTTGTCCATCAGATCATCCTATGGCAATTATGCTGGCTGTGGTTGGTTCTTTATCTGCATTCTACCCGGATTTTCTAAATGTAGAAGAAAATGAACGTGAATTGATTTCTATTAGAATGATCGCCAAAATGCCAACTATTGCAGCAATGGCATATAAATATTCAATAGGACAGCCTTTTATCTATCCTGATAATAGTCTAGATTTTACTGAAAATTTTCTGTATATGATGTTTTCAACCCCTTGTGAAAAATATAAGGTAAATCAGGTAGTAAAGAATGCCTTAGATAAAATATTTATCCTCCATGCTGATCATGAGCAGAATGCCTCCACTTCAACAGTACGTTTAGCCGGGTCGTCCGGAGCCAATCCATTTGCTTGTATCAGTACTGGCATAGCTTCTTTATGGGGACCAGCCCATGGTGGAGCTAATGAGGCAGTAATTAACATGTTGAAAGAAATTGGTACCATAAACCGTATTCCGGAATATATCGCACGGGCAAAAGATAAAAACGATCCATTCCGATTAATGGGTTTTGGTCACCGAGTTTATAAAAGTTATGATCCAAGAGCAGTTGTACTTAGAGAAACTTGCAAAGAAGTATTAGATGAGTTAGGGAACCGTAATAACCCCTTATTACAAATTGCTACTGAGCTTGAAAAAATTGCTCTCAATGATCAATATTTTATCGATCGCAAGCTTTATCCGAATGTTGATTTCTATTCTGGTATTATTTATCAGGCTATGGGTATACCATCACAGATGTTTACAGTATTGTTTGCTATTGCAAGAACTGTAGGCTGGATGGGACAATGGAAAGAGATGCATGAAGATCCAGAACAAAAAATTAGCAGACCTCGGCAATTATATACTGGGTATGTACAAAGAGAATTTATGCCTTTTAATAAAAGATAGCTAAAAAATAAGGTAGCTTTATTTATATGAAAAAACATACTCTACAAAACATAAATACCCTGCAAAACAGAAGCATTCTGCAGAAACGTCTACAAATACTAGCTTATCAGCTAGCAGCTCAGCAGGTAATATTAGTATAAAACAAAAACACTTTGAGCAATTAGAAAAAATTTTACTTAAACCTTTAAAGGATTTTATATCTTTACAGTTTATACATGGTCATGGTGAATCTACTATGGGAGATTTTATAGTCGAACATATTTTACGTTCCCTCGGGGCAGCTGATATAACTAATGAAAAAAAAATAAAATATATAAATATTATCGAGCAATTCTTATTAAGTTCTGTTCAAAAAATAGATGAGACTTCAAAAATCTTTCAACTATGTGGGACGATATTATATAAGCTTATATCCACTCGTGAGCATTTAAAGATAAAGAAAGACGAGAACAGTGTTATCAAATATTTAGTGAATAGTGAAGTTCTTGGTAAGAATTTATTTAATCCTAACAGATTAACCAATGATGAACTAACATTACTGGATTTGGTTGAATCTTTATATGGTCAATTAAACATTAACTTAGATATAAAGAAAAACAAAGAATTAATTCAATTTTTGAAAGACAAAGGTGCTAAGAGTTCTTTAGAAATAACACAAAACCCTAATAAAGCAGATTACGATAAAAATGTAGAGAAATTTAAAAAAAAATTAGAAGAAGAGTCGTCTACATCCATGAAAAAATCAGAAGGATATTTATGTATATCCAAGAAAGTGAATGTGTTAGCAGAAGATTTAGGGACGTCAGCAGAACTTTTAGACTGTTTGTATGCTATCTTAAATTACAAAACAGATGATATTCCTCGATGTATGAGATTATTTTCTCCCAAGACTAATGATGAATGTTATGAGCTTCATGTTGTAAATGCATTTCTAAGGGAATGTTATAAAGATACAGATATTGATAATTATATAAAAATAATACGTTCTATTGTCAAAGATATACCATCAGATTTCTTGAAGTGGGTTTACTATGAAGAGTTAAGTAAAGAGTTAATAAAGCGATATAATAAAAATGGGATATTAACAAAAACAGATGAAGATTCATTAGATAATTATACTAGAGAAATAGTTGCATTACATACTAAGGATAATAGTAGTAGAATAATTGACAATAGTATGAAACACGAAGCTTATAGTTTACGACTTAATTACTGTAAGCATAAGAACGACTTAAAAGAAACAATTGAAGTATCATTAGAATTAATGAAATATGCTAATAGTACTCAGATAGAGGAGGATTTGTATGGTTTATTAATAGCTCTATATAATATGCAAAGTGGTCCATTTAAAAATCGTACCCTTGATTATTTAGTTAAAGAATTTAAATTATCTGGTGAAGCTCTAGAAATATTTATAGAACTGTTTTCATATCATCCTTCTGAACAACTTGTTAAAAAGATACAGGAAAATTTAAAAATAATTGAGCAAGCTTTTTCAGAACAAAGCCCAATAATTCATACAACTATTACAAAATTCTTAAATGCATTCATCATGCAAACAGGAAAGTGTAGTGTTAAAGCTATGCAGGAGATAATTAATGACCCGAATTTTGAGAGTACCACGTCTGAGAGTTCCTTAAGGATTTTAGGTTGTTTAAAAAATTGGTCTAAAAATGAGATAGAACAAATAAATTACCAAAAAGTTTTAGATAAGCTCCGAAACAATGATCATCTAGAGAAAGATCCTATAACTAACATAAAAGTGGCAGAATTATATTTAGCTATTGAAAACTTAGATCAAACTAAAAATCATTTAGATTCCGCAACAAAATTGTTAAAACCCCATAAATTCAAACAGTTTGAATATGAAATGGAACTTGAAGTTTACTTTTATGAGGTTAAATTAGGTTTGATGTTAAAGGCATTTGCAGATAAGAATAAAGATTTTCTAAAAGTGAACTTGGGTTATATTAAAGAAACATACAATGCGTGTAATGCCATAAAGGGGAAATTTTTCAGTTACTATAAAAACATACTTGATATGTGTCAGTATTATCTATTATCAAGAGATACTACAATAGATCCAAAATTAGGAGAAAAACTTAAAAACATTATTCATAACATCACTAAGGATGATGAAGTTCCTTTTGTTTTAGGAATTATCAATCAAACTCTTAGTGAAGAACAACGTATTAAAGAACAACATATTAGTGAAGAACAACAGGTTGTAACTCCGGCTAGTGAGCATATTGAGGCATCTAATTATGCTTCAAAAGAATATAGCTCTGAAGAAAAGTCTGAGACTAAAGCAAATAATACTGCTACTACTCAAGAAGATTTCTTACACAAAGAAAGTTTTGTTACAAAATGTTTAAACCACTGGTCAATTGTACATAAATATTATCAAAACCTTAAAAAGAGTACTCAACCCTTTCATGATAAGATTTCTGATCTTCATCAAGAAAATTATCAAATTTGGCACATTCCTGACAAGGTATCATATACAACAAAGAATAAAGATATTGTTTGTATTAGTAAGAAACACAATAATATTTATGCTATGATTGCCCCTAATCTGCTAGATTCATTAGAGGACTCTACACGGACAGCATTTATCAATGCTTTAACTAAAGGTATAGTAAAAAATTATACTAATAGTGGGATTAAAATATTAGGAAAACATTTTACAGAACTTAAAATAAATGAAGATACTAGGTTATGGGCAAGCAAAATTTATGAGAACAATAATGGTGCTGTTTTAATAGAATTTGATCACGAAACTAACCATGCTGGTATAAGAAGGGCATTTAAGTCTAATGCTAATGCTAATGTTATAAAAGTTTCTGGTGCAGATTATCATACATAGGAAGAAGACTCTACTTTAAAGTACAATGTTCCTCAAGAAAGTCATCCTAACATTGAAGATTATCCTAGCCCATATGATGAAGTAGGCTGTATTGGAGAAGAATCATAAAAGTTAGCTAAAAGTTGTATAGCACCTAGATTTTTTTTTACTATTTTTTATGATGAATAAAAAATCTGCTCGTCAATCGTCATTGCGAGTAGAAGCACTAAAGTGGTGACGAAGCAAAAAAAGTGATTAAAAATGGATTGCTTCGACCATTACATGGTCTTGCAGCAACGCCTATGAGCAATGGAGGTATACTCAAATGCTTTGAAGAATTGGCTCCGCAAAACTTCGGGGTATTCGCGTACTCACGTACTTCATGTACGCTCCGCTCGCTCACCCCTTGTTTTACGTTCCAATTCTTCAAAGCATTTGAGTATATAACACCACAAAACTCATTTGTGGTATTAATTTTTTGGATTTCCATCTAGGCAGAATGGCATAGTAGAAAGGTATTTTTCTTAAACTTATATCCTAAAATATTCTATATCAAATCCCAAAAATTAATTTGAGGAATTGCTATTACTCGGATTAAAAAGAAAGTTAAATTCTTTCCAGCTATCGTAACGCTGAGGATCTAGATTATTAATAGGGCTTGCTTGCCATACTGCCCTCATTGCACTGTCAGATAGAGCGTCACAAGCTGTTTTCGTTATATTTGGGCATATTGTTTCTTTTACTTTTACTTCTTTAACACTGCCATCTTTATTTAAAGTAATATACAAAATTACCCTTAACTGTTCAAGATTTTGTATCCCAATAGGCTTGCTCCATAATCTCTCTATTTGTTGCTTAATTAAAGATATTTCATTGATAGAAAGAGCTAATGTGTCATCGTATGAACCTTTCGATTCCTGAGTTTCTTTATTTTCTTTTGCTCTTGCTTGTTTATTTGACTTTGCATTAGAGCCTTCAGATGATTGTTCTAAATTTTTAAGCAAAGAATCTAAGTCACTTTTATTAGGAATTTTCTTTTTTTTCTCAATTGGCTTCTTTGCTTCTGTAGGCTTTTTCACTTCTGTAGGTTTCTTCTCTTCTATAGCCTTCTTTTTTTCGATAATAGGTTTTTCTTCTAGAGGCTTTTCTTCTTCAATAATAGGCTTTTCTATAGGCTTTTTTTCCTCAATAATAGGCTTCTCTTCAATTGGCTTCTTCTCTTCTACCGATTTTTCTTCTACAATTTTCTTTTCTTCAACAGCCTTCTCTACAGGTTTTTTCTCTTCTACATAGTCAGGTTTACTTTGCTCTACCTTTTTTGCATCTTGATTCTCTATAGCTTTTTCAGGTTGTTTGGTTTTATTGGGTACATTAGATTGATTACTAATCGGCAACATTTCAAAAACTATTACTTGCTCTTCAGGAAGCTTTTTAAACAATGATGGTAGACCAAATAAAAAGAAATAAATTATTAGTAAATGAAGTACTACCGAGCAAATAAAAGAGACAGAAACAATATTATTATTTTTCATTATATTTAATATTTGAAACTAGTGCTACTTTAGAAAAACCAGCTGCATGGATTTCAGCTACCACACTAACTACCTCACCATAGGATACATTTTTATCTCCTCTTACAAAAATTCTAGTATCTTTTTTTTCTTTTGTAATATTAGTTAACTTGCTAGCCAAATTTTGTCTTTCTATTTTAGATTCTAATAAATATAATTCTCCTTTATTGTTAATACTAATCACTAACGGCTCATCTTGTCCTGACAGTGGGCTAGAAGTTGTTTCTGGTAAATCAACATTAATACCTGATACTAGCATTGGAGAGGTTATCATAAAGATGATTAACAATACTAGCATAACATCAACGAGTGGTGTAACGTTAATCTCGCTGACTAAATTACCTCTTGCTCTTTGATTACCTGAGTTATTACCTAAGTTGCGTAATTGTATTGCCATTACATTTTTCCTTCATCTATAGCTCTTGATAATATAGAACTAAGCTCATTAATAAAATCATCAATTTTGTTGTTAATCTTAATTATTTGCGAGGAAAGGTAATTATAAAAAATCACTGCCGGAATTGCCGCAAATAAGCCAATTGCCGTTGCAAGTAGAGCTTCTGCAATACCAGGAGCGACAACAGCAAGTGAGGTGTTTTTTGATGCTGCAATAGACTGAAAACTATGCATAATTCCCCAGACAGTACCCAGCAATCCTATGAATGGTGTACTAGAAGCAACAGTTGCCAAAAAACCTAAATTTTGTTCTAATCTTTCAATTTCACGATTTCTGATCAAATACATAGATTGTATTATCCGCTCTTTATGACTAATTTTAAGTGCATCAGTGAGGTTTTTGGAACTTTGACGGTTACATTCATTCATCGCGGCTACAAAAACTGCAGCAAGAGGATTATTGATTGTTCTTTTGGTAGTTTCATATAATTGGTCTAAAACTGTTCCAGACCAAAAAGTAACTTCAAAAACTGCAATCTTCCTTCTTACCTGAATTAAATGGAGAATCTTATCTATAATAATAGTCCATGCCCAGATTGAGGCAATTACCAAAATTATCATAACAGATTTTCCGATGATATCAGATGACGATATCAGAGAAAAAATTGACGAACCACTTTGTGCTGTAATTTCTACAACATCATTAATATTATTATTTGTACTCATTGTTGCCATTATATATTATTTAAAATGTTATTTTGAATAACTATATATAAAATCCCTTATAGGTACAATAAACTGTTTAACTTTATATAATTAAGTGCTAATAATATAGCAAATATTGCTAATATTCAAATGATTTGATATTAGTGCTAACGCGTTATTATGATAAAATGAAGTGACATGACTAAAAAAATTGTGGCAATTATTGGCAGACCCAATGTCGGAAAATCTACGCTCTTTAATCGTTTAGCTATCAGGAAGAAGGCAATCGTCCATGATCTCCCTGGGGTAACACGTGACCGAAAATACGCTGATGCACAAATTGGTCCATTCTATTTTACGGTGATTGATACTCCTGGTTTAGAAGAAGCAGAAGATGAAAAATTAGAATATAGAATGATGCAACAAACTATGGAAGCGATTATAGAGGCAGATTTGCTATGTCTTGTGGTAGATGGCAAGGAGGGGGTGTTACCTGAAGATCAGTTTTTTGCTAATTTTATCAGAAGATATAATAAGAAATCTGTGTTAATCGTTAATAAATGTGAAGGACGATTTGACTTTGCTAAAGAATATTACAAGCTTGGTTTTGATAATGTAGTACCAATTTCTGCCGAGCATGGTGTTGGTATGGCAGATTTATACGATGCAATAACTGAAGAATTAGAAAATAAAGATGGAGAGGAAGAATTAACTGACCAATTAACTGATCCAATAAAAGCTAACTATATACAAATAGTGGTAAGTGGTAGACCAAATGCAGGAAAATCTACTTTTATTAATAGCATTATTAATGATGAAAGATTGTTGACAGGACCTGAAGCTGGTATAACAAGAGAATCTATAGAAATTGATTGGCTATATAATGATAATAAATTTAAATTAATTGATACGGCTGGTTTAAGAAAAAAAGGAACGGTTACTAAATCCTTAGAAAAATTATCATCTTCCGATGCTATTAATAGCATCAAGTTTGCTAATACAGTCATTCTGATGCTTGATGCATTAAGCCCTCTAGAACAACAAGATCTAAATATTGCCAATTATGTTATAGATCAAGGCAGAAGCCTACTCATAGTAGTTAATAAGTGGGATTTGATTGAGAGAAGAAACCAAGATAAGTTTAAAGAGGAATTTGCTTATAAGATAGAAACCAATCTACCGCAAGTTAGAGGATTGCCAATAATATTCATATCAGCCTTAAAAAAACAGAATATTAATATGGTATTAGATGAAGCTATCAAAACTTATAATGTATGGAATAAAAAAATTACAACAAGTAAACTGAATGATTGGTTAAGTTTTGCCCTTGAGCAACATCCGCTACCATTACAAAAAGGCGGGAGACGTGTTAGAATTAAATATATGACTCAAACAAAAATTCGTCCACCGACCTTTAAGCTATTTTCCAATAATCCTGAAAAAATCACTGATAGTTATACTAGGTACCTTATAAACAACTTGCGGGCAGCTTTTAATTTACCCGGTGTGCCAATAAGATTTATTTATACTAAAACTGAAAATCCATATGTGAAATCATAGAATGTTAGCGTTCACGAAAAAAAGTTAAAGTATAAGATCATTGCGGAAGGCATAGCCCTATGGTATTATGTCATGGCAATTGTCATAACATAAACACATTCAGCTCCAGAATCTTTTAAGATTTTAGCACATTTGTTAACTGTAGTTCCAGTGGTCAATACATCATCTACTAATAATATTTTTTGACCTATAATCTGATATTTTTTATTGAGTATAAGGCTATTTGATAAGTTTTTTTCTCGTTCTTTTTTAGATAAAAATGTTTGAGATTTAGTCCATTTTGACTTAATTAATACATCCGGACTAAACGATTTTCTTGCTAGTTTGCTAATTTCTAATGCTAGAATCAAAGCAGGATTATACATTCTAAACAACCTCTTGAACCTATTCATGGGAACTGGAATAATTAAGTCAATGTCTTGAATTTCACTATTATAATGTCTATAAAATAATTTACTAAAAGTTTTAGCAAGAATAGTTTTATCCTGGTATTTAAAGGCATGAATTATTTTTTTGCTATGCTCATTAAATTTAATTAGACTACGAGATTTATCATAACAAGGTTTATGTTGAAAGCATTTTGCACAACACATATTATCTAAAATTGATATATCTAATCTACTACCACAAATAATACAGTAGGGTTTTGTAATAAAATCAAGCTTTTTCCAACAATTTTGACAAAAATCCTCTTTAGTTTCAGTCATTTCGGTACAAGACAAGCATCTTGCTGGTAAGATGTAATCTATAAGATAATTATAAAGTCTACTGATTTTGTGTACGTAATAAAGCAAATCTTTAAGCGATGTCAATGGTTAAATTTACTGGTCTACGAACACATGGGTTTCTAATACCAGACGGATATGTTGATTCAATAGATACACAAGGACTTTTAATCTCATAAGGAGGACCAGAGGTGCATGATAATAATTGCAATAACACAACAAAAGGCAGAAGAAATCTTAATAATTTTGTCATAATTGTCATTTAAAATAATTTTAGATTTTATAGGTAAGTTATCCTAGTTTGCAATATATCTCAAGTATATTTGATGAAAAATAAGTTTTAGATATAAAAACATAATAGCTTGTGGTATTTTTCTTGACAAGGATATATAATGCAAAATTGATAAATCAAGGCAATGATGGCAAATATACCTTTTAAAGAAAAACCCCCTTATGCAAAAAAGTATAATAGTTGGCGTATTAGAATTTTATATTCGATAATTATTGGTTACTCGACATTCATACTTTGTCGTCAGAATTTTAATATTGTAATGCCTGCTTTAATGGAGCATTTTGATGTAACCAAAACTCAACTTGGTTGGATTTTAACAACCGCCTCTATATTTTATGGTATAGGAAAGTTATGTAATGGATTCTTAAGTGATAGATCAAATGCTCGTATATTTATGGTAATTGGTCTTATATGTGTAGGTATTGTAACATTGTTATCGGGTTTTGCTTCAAGTATAATATCTCTTGGTATTTTATGGATTATGAATAATTGGTTTCAATCTATGGGCTGGCCACCTGCAACACGTATGCTAACTTATTGGTACGCTTCTAAGGAATTAGGAATGAAATGGTCTCTAGGAGCCACTTCTAATCAAATTGGCGGAGCAATCACTATGATAGTATGTGGTTATTTAATAGATGTTTACGGTTGGAAAGCAGCGTTTATAATTCCTGGAATAATTGCATTATTAGTATCATTATTTCTATTTAATAGATTACGTAATTCCCCCAGTGAGGTTAATTTACCTATAGTGGAAGAGTATAAAGAATGTGATATATCTCTTGATAGTGATAATTTATTAACAACTCAACTAATAAAAATTGTATTTTGTAATAGATTAATGTGGTATGTGTGTTTTGCCAACATGTTTATTTATATTGTGCGCTCAGGTATAATTTTTTGGGCTCCTGTATTTTTGTGCGAGCTAAAAAACATTACTATTGCTCAAGCTGGTTGGCAAGTTGCTTCTTATGATATTTTAGGTTTAACTGGTGGTATTGTTGCTGGATGGATGTCAGATAAAATATTTCAGGGACGACGTGGACCAGTTGGCTCAGTATTTATGTTTGCTTTGGCTTTTACTATCATTTTATTTTGGCAAATGCCAAATGAGTATGAAATATTTAGTATTATTATTCTTGCTTTGGTTGGTTTTTTTGTATCTGGACCACAAGTATTAATAGGTGTTGCTACAGCAGATTTTACTAATAAACAAGCCGTTGGTACGGCTAATGGTCTTTCAGGTTTATTTGGTTATCTTGGTGCTGCACTGGCTGGTGTATGTGTTGGTTGGATTTCTGATAACTTAGGTTGGAATGGTGTTTTTTTATTTTTTAGCCTGTCCGCTTTCTTGGGAGCAATAATTCTTTCCTTAACTTGGAATTATAGCTCTAGAAGAACTGCATAACATGTTACCTAACTGTACTATCAGAATTTACTTGCCAAAAATATATAAATTTATATAAATGTTAATAATAAATTAATAAAGGTTTACTGTGACTCAAGAATATACGTTTTCAATGATTAAGCCAGATGCTACGAAAAGAAATCTAATTGGTAAAATTAATTCTTACTTAGAAAATAATGGGCTAAAAATAGTAGCTCAAAAAATGACTATTTTAACTAGAAATCAAGCAGAAATTTTTTATGCAGAACATAAATCAAGAGCATTTTTTAATAGTTTAATAGAGTCTATTACTTCCGGTCCGGTTGTTTTGCAGGTTCTTAAAGGAGAAAATGCTATTTTACAAAATCGTAAAATAATGGGAGCTACTAATCCAAATGATGCTGAATTAGGTACTATTAGAAAAGATTTTGCAAAAAATATTGAGGAAAATAGTATACATGGTTCTGATACTTTAGAAAGTGCTGAAAGAGAAGTGAGATTTTTCTTTGCTGAAAAAGAAATTGTAGAATAACACAGTAATTATGAAATATAGTGTTGTAGTTATTGGTGGTGGTCATGCTGGTTGTGAAGCAGCTTCGGCTGCCGCACGTCTTGGCATAGATACTCTTTTAATTACTTTAAAACTAGATAATCTTGGTGAAATGTCTTGCAATCCTGCAATAGGTGGGGTGGCAAAAGGTACTTTAGTAAAAGAGATAGATGCTCTTGATGGACTCATGGGTAAAATTATAGATCAAGCTGGTATCCATTATAAGATGCTTAATGAAAGTAAAGGTCCAGCAGTTTGGGGACCAAGAGCTCAAGCTGATAGAAAGCTTTATAAAAAAGCTATGTATAATGCCTTGATAAATCATCCAAATTTGACAATTTTATGTGCATCTGTAGAAAATATTGAGATACACAACTCTGAAGTAAAAGCATTAACCTTAGATGATGGTACTAGAATTGGATGTCAAAAAGTTATATTAACTACCGGTACATTTTTATCCGGACTCATTCACATAGGAGATAAAAAAATTCCATCGGGTAGAATAGGTGAAAAGCCGTCATACGGTTTATCTAACGCACTAAAATCTTTCGGTTTTGCTCTTGGTAGGTTAAAAACTGGTACTCCTCCAAGAATAGATGGAAGAACAATTGATTATAACGAAATAGAGGTGCAGGCTGGAGATGCCGTGCCACGCCCTTTTTCCGAACTCACAACTTCTGTTAAGATAAAGCAAATAAATTGTTTCGTTACTAGAACAACTGAACAAACTCATGAAATTATTAGGAATAACTTAGATAAGTCAGCTATGTATTCTGGACAAATCAAGAGTATAGGACCAAGATATTGTCCATCCATTGAAGATAAGGTTACTAGATTCTCTAAAGCAAGTCATCAAATATTTTTAGAACCTGAAGGCTTGGACGACCATACTATATACCCAAATGGCATATCTACATCATTACCTGAAGATATACAATTAGCACTGCTAAAAACAATTCCTGGTCTTAAAAATGCCACTATGTTAAAACCAGGATATGCAATAGAATATGATTATGTTGATCCTAGAGAGTTAAAAATAACGTTAGAAACGAAAAAAATTAAGGGATTGTATTTTGCTGGTCAAATTAATGGCACCACTGGCTATGAAGAAGCCGCTGGGCAAGGAATTATGGCTGGAATTAATGCAGCCTTATCACTAAAAAATCAATCAAATTTTATTTTGACTAGAGCAGATGCCTATATTGGTGTTATGATTGATGATTTAATCACTCTTGGTACAGTAGAACCTTATAGAATGTTTACTTCTAGATCTGAATATAGACTTTCTGTTAGAGCGGATAATGCAGATTTAAGACTAACTCAAATGGCTATAGATATTGGTATTATATCTAATTTACGCAAAGAAGTTTTTAGTAAAAAATGTGACGATATTCATAAGGTAGAAAACATTGTAAAAACTATCTCTTTAACAACTACTAAATTGGCCAACCTAGGCGTCTCTATCGCACAAGATGGTTCATATAAAACAGCCTTTGATTTACTAGGATTACCAAATTTTGGTGTTGATAAAACGATAGAAATCTTTCCAGAGCTTATTTCATTAAACAAAAAAACTCTTCATTATCTTTGTATTGAATCAAGATATTCTTCTTATTTGACTAGACAAAATGCAGATATTCAATTATTTAAAAAAGAAGAGCTAGAATTATTAGATGATGATATTGATTACTTCAAAATACCCAGCTTGTCTACAGAAGTAAGGGAAAAACTCCAGTATCACAAACCAGCTACTATTGGTGCGGCTAGAAGAATATCTGGGGTTACTCCAGCTGCTCTAATAGCAATTATAATTTATATAAAAACAAGATATAGACATTAATGTATAATTATAGTAGTGTTTCACGTGAAGTATTAGAAGCTCTTGAGAAGTATCAATCATTAACGTTGAAATGGAATAAAGCTATTAATCTTGTTTCTTGTAATACCAAGAATGATTTTTGGGTAAGACATATCTTAGATTCTTTACAACTAATGAAGTACATAAATGACCAAAATATTCATTTAATAGATGTTGGTTCGGGTGGTGGATTTCCAGGAGCAGTTTTGTCTATTGCCGGGATAAAGAATGTTACTTTAGTAGAGTCTGATGTAAGAAAATCTGTTTTTTTATTGCAAGCTTCCAAAATTTCTAGTAATAAAATTAATGTGGTTAATCAACGAATAGAAAGTGTTAAATTAGATTGTGATATATTAACTTCTAGAGCTTGTGCTCAGTTAGATAAAATATTGGGTTATACTAAACATATTAATGTAAGAAATAAGTATTTATTATTTAAAGGTGAGAAGTATCAACAAGAAATTGAGATTGCTAAAAAGAGATGGTCTTTTTGTCATTCTATATATGATAGTGAGACTTCTAATAATAGTAAGATTTTAGAAATTAGTAACATATATGACAAAAATAGTTGCGGTAGTTAACCAAAAAGGTGGAGTTGCAAAAAGCACAACTACTGTAAATTTGTCGACAGCTTTATCTGTGATGGGTAAAAAGATTTTGGTAATAGATTTAGATCCTCAGGGAAATAGTAGCACTGGTTTTGGTATAAGCCAACAGGATAGAAAAGTTACTATTTATCAGGTACTAATTGGTTCAAAAACGATTGAAGAAGCCATAATACAAACGAGCATTCCAAATTTACAATTAATTACAGCTAACACTAATTTATCAGGTGCTGAGATAGATTTATTAAGTATACAAAAGCGTGAATATTTATTATCAAATTTGTTAAATAAATTAGTCAATAAATATGACTACATTATTATAGATTGCCCTCCTTCTCTTAACTTATTGACAGTTAATGCATTAGTGGCTTGTGACTATGTATTAATCCCTATGCAATGTGATTTTTATTCATTAGAAGGATTAAGTCATTTGCTAAAAACAATTGAAATTGTAGAAAAGAATTTAAACCCCAAAATAAAAATTGCCGGCATTTTATTTACTATGTATGATAAACGCAATCGATTAACTGAGCAAGTAGAGAATGATGTTAGAAAATGCTTAGGAAGATTGGTATTTAAGACAGTTATTCCACGGAATGTAAAACTATCTGAAGCACCATCTCACGGTCAACCAGCAATTATCTACGATCATAAATGTACTGGCTCTATTGCTTATATAGAACTTACAAAAGAGATTTTAGGTAGAAATATATGAAAAATAAAAATTTAGGCAAAGGATTATCAGCTTTGCTTGGAGAACAAGTTTTTACTGCAGAGAAGGATAAGTTAGTAGAAATTATAGATATTGATAAAATTGAAGCTAGGAATAATCAACCAAGAAAAAAATTTGAATATGATAAAATAAAAGAATTAGCCGATTCCATAAGTAATAATGGTTTGTTACAACCAATCATTGTTAGTTCAGTCAGTGATGGGAAATATAAAATTATAGCTGGTGAGAGACGTTGGCGTGCTTGTAAGGTGGCTAAGGTTACTGATATTCCTGCTATTATAAAAGATATAGGAGATAAAGAAATTATAGAAATAGCTCTAATTGAAAATATTCAAAGAGAGGAATTATCTGTTATAGAAGAATCGGAAGGATTTGAGAGATTAATAAAAGAGTTTGGTTATACACAAGAGCAATTAGCAGAAAAAGTTAGTAAGAGCCGTAGTCATATAGCTAATTTATTAAGACTAAATCAGTTACCACAATCTATCAAAGATAAAATAAATGAGGGGCTTTTAACTATGGGACATGCAAGATGTCTAATTAATCATCAGCAGGCTGAGGTAATAGCTAATCATATTATTGAGAATGATTTAAGTGTTCGCCAAACTGAAGATATAGTAAGAAATTGGTCTAAAAATGAATATACAAAAACCCCAGAACATGATAAACGTATAGGGAGAGGTCTTCTAAAAGAGAGTAGTAAAGAGAATGATCTACAATTATTAGCTAAATCTTTGTCAGAAAGATTTAATATAAAAGTAACTATTGAAGACTACCCAATTGGTGGAAAATTAACATTTCACTATGGTAGCTTAGAGGAACTTGATTCAATTTTATCGAGGATAAATTAAATGCAAATTTTTCTAGATAGTGCTGATATTAACGAAATTGATGAGATTAACCACTTAGGTATAATTGATGGCATAACTACTAATCCTTCCTTGATGTCTAAGACAAAATACGATTTTGTATCAACTATTGCAGAAATATGTAAGATAATAACTTCTGATGTTAGCGTTGAAGTAGTTGCTAATGATGTTGATACTATGATTAATCAAGGTAATAAGATCCTAGGAATATCCAACAATATTGCGATTAAATTACCTATGACATGGAACGGTATTAAGGCGTGCCAATATTTTGCAGATAAAGGAAAAAAAGTGAATATGACCTTATGCTTTTCTGTTAATCAGGCACTTATCGCTGCAAAAGCTGGAGCATCTTATATATCACCTTTTATCGGTAGACTTGATGATATAGGTCAAAATGGCATTAGTTTAATAAGTGATATAAGACAAGTATACGATAATTATCAGTATCAAACAAAAATCCTTGCTGCATCTATAAGAAACCCTAACCACGTTTATCAGGCTGCTATGTGTGGGGCTGATGTTGCTACAATGTCTGGTAAAATTATCAAACAACTATTAGATCATCCACTAACAGATTCAGGTTTAGAGATTTTTAATAAGGATTGGACTAAATCGGGGTTAAAAATTTAAGAAAATTATATACTTGTATAACCTAAACATTTATGCAAATATGTTTTTGCAAAAGTTACGAATTGCCAAGTGAACGAGCTTACAGTTTGGTTATGGTAGAAAGAAGTGGTAATGTCAAAGCACAGGGTATTGAAAAGGTTAAGATAAAAACCATAGAAAAAACAACGATGAATAATATAACTATTGGTTCGACAATTTTATCTAGAGTATTACAAAACTTCTATAATGTGCTGTTTAAGCATGGAGTATTTGGTGTTTATCATTCTATAAGTGAAAAACACACTGAAAGATATTTGGTAAATTCTTATGAAAATTGAATCATTAAACAATTTAGAAATATCGTTTAATGAAGCTTTATCAAGGATAGGAAAAGCTGTAGTAAAAAATGATGACATGATAATTGAAAACGACGATAAGGCAAAACCATTTGTAAAATGGGTAGGTGGAAAAAGAAGTTTAATAAAAGAATTATCCTCAAGAACGCCACAAACTTATAAAAGCTATTATGAACCATTTGTAGGGGGAGGGGCACTTTTGTTTGCTCTTGCTCCAGCTAGTGCAACTATATCAGACATAAACCTAGATTTAGTTATTACATATGCTGTGATTAAAAATAAACCTCAAGAATTAATAAAGCTACTGGCAAAACATAAAGTAAATCATTGTGAAGAGTATTATTACAAAATCCGAAAACAATTTATTAATGATAATGATATAGAAGTTGCTGGACGTTTTATATATCTTAATAAAACCTGTTATAATGGGCTTTATAGAGTCAATAAAAAAGGTGAATTTAATGTGCCTATGGGGAGATACAAAAATCCAGCAATAGTTGATGGGACAACTATAATAGCTTGTAGTAAATTACTACAAAATGTTGACATAAAATATCAAGATTTCAGCAAAGTTTCTCCAAATAAGGGTGATTTTGTTTATATTGATCCTCCTTATCATCCTATAACTAATGCATCTTTTACTAAATATACCAAACTTGATTTTACAGAAACAGATCAGATAAAACTTTATCAAAAATGTAAAGAGTTAAACGATAAGGGTGTATATTTTATGCTTTCAAATTCTAATATTCAGTTTATAAAACAGATGTATAAAGATTTTTATATAGAAATTATCGAAGCACCACGCACTATTAATTGTAAAGCTAATGAAAGGAAAAATGCAGAAGAGGTTTTGATTAGAAATTATGAATAAAACACAAGGTGGATCAATTGCAAATAAAACAGGGAATGAACTTGAGGTATTTATAAATAATCGTCTTGTTAGGGAAGGTTACGTTTTTGTTCCCAAGATTAGATTTATTGCTTCACAAACATTAGCACAACCAATTTATACTAGGCAATTTAATTTAGGAAAAACTATTTATAATACTGTTTGGCAATGCGATTTTATTCTATATCATCCTATAAAACATTCTAATTGTCTTGTTATTGAATCTAAGTGGCAACAATCAAGCGGTTCTGCAGATGAAAAATACCCTTATACAATATTAAATATTAAAAAACAAAGTGTTTATGATGCTATTATCATTATAGATGGAGATGGTTACAAAAAAGGTGCTTTACAATGGTTAAAAGATCAAGTTCATGGAAACTTAAAAGGTGTTTTTAGTATGTCTGAATTTACAACTTGGACAAACAAACAAAATATTTAGGTTATATATGTATATAATTTACAAATTTAATGATTAAAAAATTCATGTAAGATTAATCTGTTTCACTAAACTATTTAAAAACTACAAATAAACTACAAAAAATAAAAGGATTAAGGATTATGTCGTATCAATATGTTTATGTTATGAATGGTCTAAGTAAGACCATCAACGGTAAACAAATTTTAAAGGAAACCTATTTGTCTTTCTTACCAGGGGCGAAAATTGGTATTATTGGTCCAAATGGAGCAGGTAAATCTACTCTTCTAAAAATCATGGCAGCTATTGATAAAGAATATGATGGGGAAGCTTTTGTGGCTAATGGAGTTAAAGTTGGTTATTTAGCTCAAGAGCCATATCTTGATCCTACTCTGAATGTTTTCGATAATGTTATGGAAAGTTTAAATGACAAAAAAGCCTTAATTGACGAATTTAATGAAATAAGCAATAAATTTGCTGAAGAAATGTCCGATGATGAAATGAATGAACTTTTAGCGAGACAGGCTGATTTGCAAGAGAAAATAGATAGTTGTGATGCTTGGAGCTTAGAGCGAGAAATAGAGATTGCTATGTTTGCGTTAAGATGTCCAGATAAAGATGCTGATGTTACAAAAATCTCAGGTGGAGAGAAAAGGCGAGTGGCATTATGTAAACTTTTGCTAGAAAAGCCTGATATGTTATTACTTGATGAACCAACAAACCACTTAGATGCTGAATCGGTCTCTTGGCTAGAAAATTATTTAAAGAATTATAAAGGTACAGTAGTAGTTATTACCCATGATCGATATTTTCTTGATAATGTAACAGATTGGATATTAGAAGTGGATCGAGGTAGATGTGTTCCATGGCATTATAACTACAGTGCTTGGCTTGAACAAAAGCAAGCAAAATTAGAAAATGAAGATAAAGAAGATGATGATAGGAATAAACAATTAAAACGAGAACTTGAATGGATACGCCAATCACCAAAGGCAAGGCAATCAAAAAGCAAGGCGAGAATTACTGCCTATCAAGATCTGTTGCTTAAACAAAAAGAACAGAGATCAAGCGTAGCACAAATTATTATACCGAATGGTCCACGTCTAGGCGATTTAGTTATAGAAGCAGAACATATAGCAAAGAGATATGATGATAAGGTGCTGTTATCAGATTTTAGTTTTAAGGTGGTTCCAGGGGCGATTGTTGGTATTATAGGTCCAAATGGAGCCGGCAAATCTACCTTATTTAATATTATAACTGGTAAAACTAACCCAGATCACGGCTCTATTAAATTAGGACAAACTGTTAAGCTTGGTTATGTTGACCAATCAAGAGATACTTTAGATGATAACAACACTGTATGGAGTGAAATTTCCTCAGGTCTTGAGGAGCTACAACTTGGTTCTAGATCAATGAAAAGTCGTGCTTATTGTGCCGCCTTTAATTTTAGGGGGGGCGATCAACAAAAGAAAGTAGGGCAACTTTCTGGAGGTGAACGTAATAGGGTACACATAGCCAAATTGCTAAAAGAAGGAGCTAATGTTATCTTACTTGATGAGCCATCGAATGATTTGGATGTTGACACATTACGAGCCTTAGAAGATGCTATTTTAGATTTTGCTGGATGTGTATTAGTGATAAGCCATGATCGTTGGTTTTTAGATAGAATAGCAACCCATATTATTGCTTTTGATAAAGATGGAAATGCTACATGGTTTGAAGGAAATTACCAAGATTATCATGATTATATGATTAATTTAACAGGTGAAAATGTTATTAATCCTAAATATCGTCATAAAAAATTAGTATAAAATATGTCTATAGGAGAAATATTAGTGGTTATGTTAGTAGCAATGATAGTAACAAAGCCAGAAGATATTCCTATGATTATAAAAAAAATCCAAGAATTTAAATTATACTGCTCAGCAGTCAAAAATCAGGCATTAACATATATTACAAAAGATTTAAAAATTGATAATGATATTGTAGAAAATGATGCTGAGCAGTTGAACTTTTATTTAGAAAGAATTATTAATATCCAAGGATATTATGATGGTAACTATTCCCTAAATGAACTTAAAGTAAAATATGATAAGCTTATAAAAATAAAAAGTACAGAATATGGGAATATAATGGAAAATCATAAAAAATAATAAATTTTTTCATATGCTATTAGTGCCAGCTTATTTTGTGCTATAGTCAATTGATGAGAAATTGGGGACGTTATCGCAGGCAGCCTCCTAACCCCAAATTTTCCTGAATTAATGGTATGGACCTACCCTATATACAGAATGAGAAGCAAATGCTAATCTTCTAGGATAGGAAATGAATCCTAAACAACAATAAGGAGGTCCATATGGAAGTTACCACAATTGGTATAGATATT
>JAJIYQ010000106.1 GCA_020881075.1 Rickettsia endosymbiont of Labidopullus appendiculatus | reverse complement strand
CGTAATGCAGCTGTTAAATATAACGAATAAGCTATTGGTAAGTTTCTTGAAATAGCGAAAAAAAGCCAATGGATTGATAATACTATCTGTGTTATAACGGCTGACCATTGTGCGTCAAGTGCTGGTAAAACTGATTTACCGATTAATAAATATCACATACCTCTATTAATATATGCTCCTAATATATTAAAACCACAGATAGTTGATAATTTAGCAAGTCAAATTGATATTGCCCCTACTATTTTGGGATTATTAAATTTTTCGTATAATAGTAAGTTTTTTGGTCAAGATATATTAAACACGCCGGCAAACAGGGCTTTTATCAGTACTTACCAATTGCTTGGGTTTATGAAGGATAATCATTTAGTTATCTTACGCCCACAGGAACAACCAAAAACTTATAAATTAGTTGATGAAGATAAAGTAGAGATGGATAATATTCCTAGTCTAGTAGAAGAAGCTATTAGTTTTTATCAAATAGCTTATGATTTATACATTCAGGGTAAGATGAGAGAATAGATTCTGTGAGTGTTCACGGTTTTTGTACTAAATAAAAAATCTGCTCGCCAAACGTCATTGTAAACAGCTCCATAGATGTATGTTCAGATAAATTATTGTTACCGTACTTTCCTAGACACTGCTAACAAAGATATATGAATATAGAAGAAGATATGATATATTTAATATATATTAAGAAAAAAGGAATAGATATATAATGGATTCGCGATTATTTCCTGTAAAACAAGAATTTTTTGAAAACGAAATAGAAGCAATCATAGAGAAGAATTATATTTGGAAAGGACGCCCCCCCAAAGATTAGCCATTATAAGGTATTTTGTGCAATAATGTATGTATTAAGAACCGGGATACCGTGGAGGTATTTACCAAAATGCTATGGATGTTGGCACACCATCTACCAACGCTTTAAAAGAGGTAGCGAAAAAGGAATATGGTGGAAAATCTTAATGATCTTACAACAAAGTAAAAAGTTATTAATTAACATAGTAATTACGGATAGCACAACTTTTAAACTACATCAACACGGTGGTAGCTTAAAAGGGGGATGCAAAGCAAAGGAAAAAGTAAAGGAGGAATGAGTACAAAATTACATCTTGCTATGACTACATCATGGCATATAATAGAAGGATTTTTAACTGGTGGCAATAGGAACGATATTGCTGTAGCAGAAGAGTTAACTGCAAACATCGTTGGATGTGATGTTATCCAAGATCGTGGATATGATAGTAATAAAAATAGACAGAACCTTGAGTCTCGGAATAATATTACCGTTATCCCTGGAAGAAAAATAGAAAAACAGAAATTGTTTATAATAGAGAAAAATACAAACTTAGAGGAGCTATTGAAAGATTCTTTGGAAAAATAAAAGAAAATCGGAGGCTTGCTGTCCGATATGAAAAAGATGATATTTCTTTCCTCTCTTTTATCACTCTTGCTGCTATTAAATTACATCTTTGTTAACAGCGTCTAATTTATAGAGATATAAAAAATCAAACTTATTATAAATTTCAGTAGCCATTTTTATTACTATAGTTATAGTAGGCTATATTAAAAAAGCAATGAATAGCTGGATATATTAATGGAAAATTATGATATAGCAATTATTGGGGGTGGACCTGGTGGTTACGTCGCGGCAATTAGGGCTGCACAACTAAATAAAAAAGTTGCGTTGATCGAGAAAGAACATTTAGGAGGGATTTGTTTAAATTGGGGATGCATACCAACAAAAGCCCTACTTAAATCAGCTGAATTATTTCAGAAAATTAAGCATGCTCAAGATTATGGTATTATAGTCAATGAACCAAGCTTTGACTTAAAAAAAATAGTACAGCGTTCTAGAGATATATCGACGCAGTTAACGTCTGGCATTAAGTCCTTACTAAAGAAAAATAAGGTTACGGTCATTGATGGTACTGCTGCACTTGGAGCTGGTAAAGTGGTAAATATTGATAATAACGGTCAGAAAATTTCAATTAAAGCACAAGATATAATAATTGCTACAGGTGCAAGAGCTAGGATTTTAGATGGATTTAAACCAGATGGTAAGCAAATTATTACTTCTAAGGAAGCTATGATTTTGGATAAATTACCAAAATCTATGATTATAGTTGGATCAGGAGCGATTGGTATAGAATTCGCCTCATTTTACAACTCTTTAGGAACAAACGTCACCATAATTGAAGTACAAAATAGAATTTTACAAGCTGAAGATGAAGAAATTTCTTTAATGGCACGAAAAATTTTTGAGAAAAAGGGTATAAAAATTCATACTAATAGTAAGTTGTTAAATCATAGCCAAACACCAGATCATGTTATGATTGAAGTTGAGATAGAAGGTAAGAACCACAAAATACAAGCTGAAACTTTGCTTATGGCAGTTGGTATAGTCGGCAATACAGAAAATCTTAATTTAGAAAAAACTAATATAAAAATAGATAGAGGGCATATTGTTACCAATCAGTTTATGCAAACTGATGAACAAGGAATTTATGCAATAGGTGATGTCACATCTCCCCCGTGGCTTGCACACAAGGCAAGTCATGAAGGTATTATTGCCGCCGAAACTATTGCCGGTCTTAAAGCTCATCCTCTAGAAAATCGTAATATTCCAGGTTGTACTTATTCCTCGCCGCAGATTGCTAGTGTAGGGCTTACTGAAGAACAAGCGAAAAAAGCTGGTTACCAAGTGAAAATTGGCAAATTCCCATCTATCGCTAATGGGAAAGCCCTGGTTGATGGCTGTACTGAAGGAATGATTAAAACGATATTTGATACAAAAACTGGGGAATTGTTAGGGGCGCACTTAATAGGCGAAGAGGTTACCGAGCTAGTTCAAGGTTATGTAATTGCTAGAACTATGGAAGGTACAGAGCTTGATTTAATCAATACCATTTTCCCTCACCCAACTTTATCTGAAATGATGGGTGAGTCAGTATTGCAGGCTTACGGTAGGTCCATTCATATTTAAGCAAAATTTTTTTAAAATATACTTAGTGGTAAGGATAAATTGTGTTATAAAGTACAACTAACATTACTTTGTCATTGCGAGGAGCTACTTTAGTACGACGAAACAATCCAAATTTATCGATTTCCTGGATTGCTTCGTCGGCTTACGCCTCCTCGCAATGACGTGTAATATATTTAGATATAATAGAGTACAGGCAATGAGTAAGATGAATGTAGAGGATTATGAAGCTTTTCCACGGAAGCGGCGAATAAATATTGTTATGCGGCATGGTGTATCATTTGGTTCGGCACTGGCTATGGCTATTTCGTTTAATATCAATCATTCTGTATTATGGGCAATCTTACGTGGCTTATTTTCCTGGCTTTACGTGGCTTATTATTGCTTGGTTTAGTTAGAATTTTTGGATATAACAACATAATGAACAACAACAAACTAGTACTAAATTATACTTCCGCGTTATTTGATAATGCACTAGCTAATGCTTTGGAAGATAAAATATTTGAGCAGGTTACGATTATCGATCAATTTATCAATGATAATCCACAAATCAAGGCTATTATATTTTCTCCTATAGTAAAGAATATTGATAAATGTAAAATAATTGAATTAATTACCAAAAACTTTAATGTTGAATCTATAGTTAAGCGGTTTTTGTTAATATTGCTAAAGCATTCACGTATGCCTATTTTATCAAGCATAGTGGTATTATACCAACAACTACTTAATAGAAACAAAAATATTAAGATGGTAACAATAACTTCTGCTAAAATTCTGCATAGTAAAGAAAAACAATGGCTAACTAAATATTTAGAAGATGATTTCCAGCAGAAAGTTGCGATAAAATTTAGTCAAAATCAGTCAGTTATTGGTGGTATTATTATACAATATGATAGCATGGTTAGGGATTACTCTATTGCTGGAATGTTAGAGAAAATAACGAAAACCTTAAAAACTGCAAAGATTTAGATTAGAGTATTTATATTAAATAAATTTTATGAGGTAAATAATTATGGGTTCTACCCAAAAATTAAAAGCTGTTGAACTTGCTGAAGTACTAAAAAAAGAAATTGCTAATATTGAACAATTTAGCGATTTACGAGAAGTAGGACAAGTTATAACAGTTGGGGACGGTATAGCTAGAGTATATGGTATCGATAATGTCGAGGCTGGTGAGGTAGTTGAATTTGCTTCAGGAGTGAAAGGTCTTGCTCTTAACCTCGAAACAGACTCTGTAAGTATCATATTGATTGGCAGTGACCGAAAAGTAAAACAAGGTGATTCGGTAAAAAGAACTGGTAAGACTATACAAGTGCCAGTGGGTAAATCATTGCTTGGTAGAGTCGTTGATGGTATGGCTAATCCTATTGATGGTAAAGGCGAAATTATAACCGATAGCTATAGAAATATCGAGGAAAACGCTCCGGGGATCATTGCTAGAAAAAGCGTTACAGAACCGGTGCAAACAGGCATTAAAGTGATCGACTCTCTAATTCCTATTGGTCGGGGTCAGAGGGAGTTAATTATTGGTGACAGGCAAGTAGGAAAAACTGCTATTGCTATCGATACGATTATTAACCAAAGACAAGCTCATCTTGACAATGATGAAAAAAATAAGATTTATTGCATTTACGTAGCTATTGGTCAAAAAAAATCGACTATCGCTCAGGTAGTAAAAAAATTAGAAGATTCAGGAGCAATGGAATATACAGTAGTTGTAGCCGCTACCGCCTCTGATCCCGTTGCGTTACAATATGTGGCACCTTACACTGGTTGTAGTATAGGCGAGTATTTCCGTGATAATGGTATGCATGCACTAGTGATTTACGATGATTTGAGTAAACATGCTGTTGCCTATAGACAAATTTCACTATTACTCAGAAGACCGCCAGGACGTGAAGCTTATCCAGGAGATATATTTTATTTACATTCTAGGTTACTGGAACGAGCAGCAAAAATGTCTGATAAATATGGTGGTGGGTCTCTTACGGCTTTGCCAATTATTGAAACCCAGGCAGGTGATGTTTCCGCATATATTCCAACCAATGTTATATCAATTACTGATGGACAGATTTTTTTAGAAAACGAGCTATTTTATAAAGGTATTAGACCAGCGGTAAATATTGGTATCTCAGTAAGTAGGGTAGGATCAGCTGCACAAGTAAAATCTATGAAGCAAGTAGCAGGAAGTGTCAAACTTGAGTTAGCACAATTTAGAGAATTAGCCGCTTTTGCTCAGTTTAGTTCAGACTTAGATAGTTCAACTAAACAACTTATCTCACATGGGACAAAACTAAGCGAGATATTGAAGCAGGAGCAATATGCCCCCTTCCCTATTGAAGAGCAAGTGGTTAGTCTTTATGCTGGGGTGAAAAATTATCTCGATAATATTCCTGTTGAGTTAGTAAAAGAATTTGAGATTAAATTACTCCAAGAAATAAAACTTAAAGAAAACGATATTTTATTATCCATTAAAAATCAGGGACAAATAATTAAAGAAACGGAAGAAAAGTTAAAAATTTTCTTAGAAAAATTTGTACAGAACTTTCTTACTGACAATAAAGTTGGGTAGCTATGTCAGGTTTAAAACAATTAAGATCTCGTATTAAAAGTGTTAAATCAACGCAAAAAATTACTAAGGCTATGCAAATAGTCTCGGCTACCAAATTTACCAAAGCCAAAAGCCAAATTAAGGACTCAGAAGATTATATTGAGAGTCTACGAGATATAATGGCTAATATGGCATCTAGAAATAATTTACAGGATATGGCTGAAGAAGAGAAAAAATTCTTCTCAGAAGGATCATGTCCAAGTGATTTGAATAGACCTCACTTATTGATAGTAGTTGCCTCGGAACGCGGTTTATGTGGATCTTTTAATTTTTCAGTATCCAAGCAAGTGAAATTTGATATTACAAATTTGGAAAATGCTGGTAAACAAGTAAGACTGATGATTATTGGTAAAAAGGGTTATGATCTATTAAAATGGCAATATTCCCATTATATTGACAATTATTTTGATTTTCCTAAATATCATAATAATAATTTGGCATTTCAGATTAAAGATAAAGTAATGGAGATGGTAGGTAATTCTAAAATTAGCAGTTGTCAAATATATTTTAATAAATGTAAAAATGCTATGACACAGATTGCAACTAAACAGCAAATATTACCAATTGAAAAACAAATATTTTCAAATGAGCAATATTCAAGCTATGAATATGAAGGTGAAGGGCTTATTTTGAATATGATTAATCTTTATGTAACCGCACAAATTAATTATGCTCTACTACAAAGTAGAGTTAGTGAAGAAGGAGTTAGAATGACAGCGATGGATAATGCCACAAAAAATGCTAATGAGCTTATTAATAAGTTAACATTAACGATGAATAGGTCTAGACAAGATATAATTACTCGGGATTTAATTGAAATTATTGCAGGAGCAGAAGCTATATAAATTAATTAGGTTGCTGAATGCTCATTGCGAGCGAATGGATTGCTTTGTTGTTACTAAAGTAACTTTTCGCAATGACAATTAGGGTCTAATTTACTATAGATAGACAAATATAATGTAAGGTAAAATATGACAAAAATTATCGGTAAGATTGTGCAGATTATTTCAGCTGTGGTTGATGTACAGTTTAATAGTGGTGGGAAATTGCCGAAGATTCTCAACTCACTTGAGTGCTATAATAATGGAGAAAAGGTGATATTAGAAGTATCACAGCATATAGGGGATGATATTGCTAGATGTATAGCTATGAATCCAACAGAAGGGTTAGTAAGAGGTCAAGAAGTGGTCGATACCGGGGATACCATTAAGGTACCCGTTGGCACTGGTACTCTTGGGCGTATAATGAATGTAATTGGTATGCCAATTGATGGAAGAGGTGAAATTAATTCCACTAAATGTGCTTCAATTTACCGATCAGCCCCAGATTTTGTTGACCAATCAACTGAAAAAAACATTCTGGTTACAGGAATTAAAGTCATTGATCTGTTAGCTCCTTATGCAAAAGGAGGAAAAATTGGATTGTTTGGTGGTGCCGGGGTAGGAAAAACAGTATTAATTATGGAACTTATTAATAATATTGCCAAAGCTCATGGAGGATATACGGTTTTTGCCGGAGTTGGAGAAAGGACTAGAGAAGGCAATGACTTGTATCATGAAATGATTGGTTCCAGCGTAATTGATCTAGAAAATCCAGAGAAATCTAAAGTAGCTTTGGTTTATGGACAAATGAACGAACCTCCTGGGGCAAGAGCTAGAGTTGCTTTAACTGGACTCACTATAGCCGAAAGTTTCAGAGATTTAGATGGAGGACAGGATGTCTTGTTTTTTGTCGATAATATTTTCCGTTTCACTCAAGCTGGTTCTGAGGTATCAGCTCTTTTAGGTAGAATACCTTCAGCAGTGGGCTATCAACCAACATTAGCAACTGATATGGGTGAGTTGCAAGAACGTATTACTTCAACAAAGTTTGGATCAATTACTTCGGTACAGGCTATTTATGTGCCAGCCGATGATCTAACTGATCCTGCTCCTGCTGCCTCTTTTACTCATTTGGATGCAACGACTGTACTTAGTCGACAAATTGCTGAGCTTGGTATTTATCCGGCAGTAGATCCGCTCGATAGCGGTTCACAATTGCTAAGTCCAGCAATTGTTGGAGAAAAACATTACTCAGTTGCTCGTGAGGTGCAAAAAGTTTTACAGACTTATAAGTCGCTACAAGATATCATTGCCATTCTGGGAATGGATGAGTTATCAGAAGCGGATAAATTAACTGTTACCAGGGCAAGGAAAATTCAACGCTTTTTATCTCAACCTTTCCATGTTGCTGAAGTATTTACAGGTATGCCTGGAAAGCTTGTTAGTTTAGCTGATACTATTGAGGGGTTTCATGGCTTGGTTTCTGGTAAATATGATCACTTACCAGAGGCTGCTTTTTATATGATAGGTAGTATTGACGAGGCAGTAGAGAAAGCTGAAAGACTTAAAGACAAAGTAGCATAATGAATAAAACAATTAGGGTTAAAATTGTAACACCAATAAATGTGCTGTTTGATAAACAAGCTCAAGAAGTAATAATGCCAGGAGAGTTAGGGGAATTTGGGGTTTTACCTGGTCATGAATTATTGATTGCCAGTTTGAAAGCTGGATTGACAAAAATAACAGTAGATAATTCTGTATTCAAATATTTTGTCTGTTCAGGATTAGCTGAGGTTACGGATAGCAAGGTAAATATAATAACTGAATTCGCTGTTGATACTAGCAATTTGCAACCAAATAAAATAATTGAAAAAATAGAATTTTTAAAAAAAGAAATAAACCAAGAAAATGACGATACAAAAAATGACATTATTAAGTTGGATATAGCTAGATATGAATCTTTGCTAACTTATCTTGAGTAAATATGTCATTATATAACTAACATTACTACATCATTGCGAAACTACGTAGTAGTCGAAGCAATCCAAAGAAATGATTAGAGATGAATTGCTTCGTTGTGTTTACACACTCCTAGCAATGACGTAGTTTACTAATTAACACAACTACTTTTACTACAGTAAAAGATAAACATTAGGAGATATATTATGTTTACAGAAAATGCCTATGCAGATGACGATACAATAGCAATCAAAGAAACTGTAGAAGTAGTTCCAACAGCACCTGAATCATCAATGCAGTCAGTATTAACAAGCATGGTGCCGATGGTATTAATTTTCATTGTATTTTATTTTTTCCTAATTAGACCGCAAGAAAAACGTCGTAAGGAGAAAGAAAGTGTGGTGAGTAGCGTAAAAAAGGGCGAAGAGGTAGTAACTAATAGCGGAATCTTTGGCATAGTCAGCAAGATTAACGATGCTGACAACACAATAGACCTTGAAATATCTGAAAATATACGAATCAAAGTTTTAAAATCTGCAATACTTGATATTACAAGTCGTCATAAAAAAGAAGCTATAGCTGTTAATAAAAGTAAAAAAGACAAAGGAAAATAACGGTGCATAATATTGCTAAATGGAAAATATTCTTGTCTATTTTATGTACAATAGGAGCCTTTATTTGTGCTTTACCTAATTTTACAACTATAGATTCAAAAATATTACCCAATTATAGGGTAAATCTTGGGCTTGATTTAAGAGGTGGTGCTCATCTATTGCTAGATGTCGATTTTGACGCCTATTTAAATGATGTAATGGAAGGTTTGGCTGACCATTTACGGAAATATTTACGGGAAGATAAGGTAGGCTATAAAAATCTTATTGCTAAAAATCACATGGTGCAGTTTGAATTAAGAAACCCAGAAGATTACAAAACAGTAAAAAAGATTTTAGGTAAAATTGACCGAGAAATTACTGTAGAAAACAATAATTCTAATATTAAGCTTAGTTATAATGATTCTAAACTTGACGAATTAAGGCATAAGGTAATTGCCCAATCGATCGAAATAATTAGAATGAGAGTGGATAGTACAGGTACCAAAGAGCCTAACATACAGAGGCAAGGCGATAAACATATATTGCTTCAGGTACCAGGTGAGGAAAACCCACAACAACTGAAAAATATTCTTGGTAAAACTGCAAAACTAACCTTCCATTTAGTTGATGAAACTGCTAACATACAAGAAGCAGTAAATGGGCATTTACCCTCTGGCTCAATCTTAGTTAAAGGAGATAACCAAGATAAAAAGGAATATTATGTAGTTGTTAAGAAAAAAGTTATTGTTAGTGGTGAGCAGCTAATAACTGCCCAAGCTTCTTTTAATCAAAATACTCAGCCAGCTGTTGCTTTTTCCTTTAATAATCTTGGTAGCAAATTATTTGCAGAAATAACCAAAAATAATTCTGGCAAAAGGCTTGCGATCGTGCTTGACAACAAATTATTAAGTGCTCCAGTAATTAATGAACCAATTCTTGGAGGAAGTGGTATAATTTCAGGTAATTTTACTGTCGAATCAGCCAATGAATTAGCCTTATTACTTAGAGCTGGCTCACTACCAGCCCCTTTAAAAATAATAGAGGAACGAACCATAGGACCAAATCTTGGAGCTGATTCAATAGAGGCTGGTAAGAAAGCAGGTTTAATTGGTTTTGCCAGTGTAGTAATATTTATGATTTGGTCTTACGGAATTCTTGGGTTATTTGCTAATATAGCATTAAGTCTAGCTCTACTCTATATTCTAGCCTTATTATCGCTTTTTGAAGCTACATTAACTCTACCAGGAATTGCTGGTATAATATTAACTATTGGTATGGCAGTTGATGCCAATGTATTAATCTATGAAAGAATAAGGGAAGAACTTAAAAAAGGTGCATCTAACCTGTATGCTATAAGGACAGGATTTGAATCAGCTTTTGCGACAATCCTTGATTCAAATGTTACAACTTTGATAGCAGCATTTTTACTTTTTATATTTGGTGTTGGTGCTATAAAAGGCTTCGCAGTAACACTAACTATTGGTATAATATCATCGATGTTTTCTGCGATTATTATTACTAAATTGTTAATTGATATTTGGATTAAATACCAAAATCCAAAAAATCTGGGATTGTAATTAAACTACAGGATTTACAATATGTCTAAAGCTAAACTCTTACAGAAAATGATACTACCTATTATAGCAACAGGGATGTTTACTGGGGTAACATATGAAGGTTATAAACGCTCGTCAGAACTTTCTAAATTTGAGATAGCTGCTAAGGGATTAGGTTTCACTTCATCAACTCAGCAAGATAGTTTGTTAAAGATTCTTCATCTAGCCGGATATTTACAACCAGAAAAATTATGGCATGATCTAGCATGTTTTGATAAAACTGGTAATTCAGAAAAAATATTTGCTTCAATTTCTAGAAGTTTAATTAAATCTCGAGCTACTCAAGATGCTCCTGATCAATTCGATGCTAAATTATTGCGTAAAAATTTATTTAAAGCTACTAATGAATTGAGTGTACGAGATGTTGAAGATTGGTTACTGTATGTTGCTCAGAATGCATTTAATCGTAAGGTTGGTCAGGAACGTAATGAATTAACCAATGAAAATTGGATGATTAAATATGCCTCTGAATATATTGATGCTGCCAAACAATTGGGGCTTATTGATGAAATATCACCCCATCATCAGGAATATGCTGAAAGCTGGATTGCTGGAGCCTCTAGAATTGGCTTATTGGCACGGATAATTTACTATAATAAAATAATAGAACAAGTTAAAGCTAGTGGATCAGTATTAGTATTAGCTGGGGAAAGACCATTATGGGCTAATATTGATGGCATTAACCCAGAGACATATGACAAATTACTAAAAATATGGAAAGATAAGGGGGATATCAATAAATTAGATGCTTCTTTATTAGTTGGAGAAGATTCAGCTCGTACAGAAGAAGGGAAGGCATATCTTAAATTACTTGCTCAAAATCATAATATTGCCTTAAATCCAATACAGCCCTTCATTCAATATACCACAAAAGAAGAATGTCCCAAAGGACTCTTTCCTGGAAGAGTTTATCCTAATTATACAACTACAAAC
The DNA here is from genome assembly GCA_020881075.1 of Rickettsia endosymbiont of Labidopullus appendiculatus. Lineage (GTDB taxonomy): Bacteria > Pseudomonadota > Alphaproteobacteria > Rickettsiales > Rickettsiaceae > Tisiphia. Next base: position 1,295 of record JAJIYQ010000106.1, on the reverse strand, counting down.
GAAGAAAAACTCACAGAAAGTTTGATGGGTGAAGATTTATTAACTGATTTCCTTGATAAGGATCATAGAAGTTCTGCTGAAATAATAAACACCAAGGTAGGTAACAATAACGAAAGACCTAATACCGCTACTACTGCTTGTGATGCTGCAGTGATTCTTGTTAATAAGATTTTGAGAGGGGAGTTTGGTAAACAAAAAGATTATGTTATTTTATTTATCAGCAATAACCCTTACATTCAACGCCAAACAATTGCTACTCAAAGAGAAGTTGATAAAATATTACAAAAATATGGATTGGATAAAAAGGGTTATCATATTAAAGTCGAAAGAGTAGGTTTTAGTTCCAAACAGGATGTCGCAACTATTCATTCTGAACTGGCGTGCTTGATAGCAGAGCTATGGAAAAATAATAATCTACTAGTTTCTAATGAAGCGGGGCATTCTATCGAGCAATTATTGTTTCAAACTCGTAAATATCCTGAAACAATACCGCCAATGCCAGAAGTCAAAGAAGAGAATGTAGGGATAGTTGGTCAAATGGTTTTATGGACTCAGGATGTATGGGATCATTTATCGTACTAAATAACGCCAAAATTTGTCGGTACCTTTGCTAATGCCAATTCTAGGGGTAGTAATAAATTGAGGTGTATCACCTACGTCAATAACGCAAAAGGATTTATTACTAGTCATATCTTGAGCATTTTGGGTTTTATTAATTCCAAGGGTACGACATAATTTTCCAGGTCCATCAAGTAAAATTTGTGAAGGTTTATATTGATACACTCCTCTAATTAATACAGCAGCTGGAAATCCTAGTTTTTCTGTTACTATATTTAAACAATAATACATACCATAAATTAAATATACATAGGCATTACCAGCAGAACCATACATAAGCTTTGTACGAGGTGTTAACCCCTTGGATGCATGACAAGCAGGATCATCTTCTCCAACATAAGCTTCTGTTTCAATAATTCGTGCCTCTATATTACCAAAACACAAAACCTTTCCAAGTAACTCCTGTGATACAATAAGCGTATTTCTTTCGTAAAATGTTTTTGGAAGTATTGTAGACATATGTGAATGCTCATATATATTAGACTTCCTTCATAAATCAAAAAAGCCCTCAGGATTTTTAGGAGAAACGAAGCCTGCTATAGTCATGTATGGACCTACCCGATAATGCAAGAAAAAAATAATATATAACAGCAAAAAAATCGAATGCAGTCATGTATCCGGCTTATAGTTAATAAATCACTTTAAATTTACCCTATAGCCCTGATGGAATTCGCTGG
>JAJIYQ010000105.1 GCA_020881075.1 Rickettsia endosymbiont of Labidopullus appendiculatus | reverse complement strand
TGATTTTAGTAAACCCTAGACTTCACAAGGTTTGAAGAACATTTAATCAGGTCAAAAAATGCAATAAATTCTCAAAATTAGAAATTTTTTAAAATACATAGCGTTTTGATTATACTCTCCACATGTCAAATAGTTCGTAAATTGCTTGACATCTAGGTTTCATGTAGCAACAATTTCGTGGGGATACATCAGCTCGCAATGACTTTTTATACTTTCACTTTCTTTCCGTGAACACTCATCCGTTACGGTTAACTAATAGTCATGAAGCTAGCATCTTCTAGCCATAAAATTTTGCAAATAATTTCATTGTCAGGATACAGCTTCGCTACTGTATGTCGGTAAAAATTCAACTGATCAATATAAGATTCCTTAACTAATTGACAGCTTTTAGGTGGCTTGGCATCGGATTTATAATCAATAATGGTTATTTTTTTCGTATCAATGGCAAGTAGATCAATCCTTCCTATCTTAACATCATCATTTAGATTTATTCCTATAGTTACCTCAGTTTTTAGTTCTTGAGAAGTAAGTATCATAAATTCTACATTATTCAGTAACTTATCAATATTTTTGTGAATTTTCTCTTGTAAAATTGCTGGTAACTTATCAATAAATGGGTGTTTATTGATGCTAGAGAAGTCATTAATCTTTATGGCATCTTCTAGAATTTTATGAAATATCCTACCATATTCCAAATGATCATTAACTATAAGAGGTGAATTAACTGAATAATTTTGCTTGGTACCTTTGGTGATTTTATTAATAACAGAAAAATTTGGTAGCCATTCTATCAACTTCTTATTAGCTATTGGGTCATTGTCAATTTCTGCAAGAGGTCTAATATCCTCCTTATTTTCACAAGGAAAATAATCTTCGTACTCTTTAGTTGTTTCATAGACTATAATCCCATTCTCATGTAGCTTACCATGCATATTCATTGCTCTAGAAACTAACTCATACCAACAATTTTGTGGCAGCTTATTACCACTTGACTGATAACCACATATCACTAAATGATCTTCTGCCCTGGTCATTGCCACATAAAGTAGTCTGATATATTCTTGTAAGTCTTTTTGTTGTTCCTGCTCCTTGAGAGCTTTAAAAAATTCTGGGCTATTAGATGATTGAGGGACAGAGAACACTTTATAGTCAATTGATGAGGAGTTGGTGACGTCGTCGCTCAATGCTCGCCTATTACTTATAGGCGTCGCTCCATCGCTCCTGCTACCTAATCCTCCTGAATTGACTATACCATCTTGAGTCCAGATAAATTTATTGCTATTAGTTGGCACTGAGCTAGTATCACATAGGATAACAATCGGTGCTTGTAGACCTTTAGAAGCATGGACGGTCATGACTTTTATCTTACTTGACGATTCTAAGTTCCTTTTAATATCAATTTTGTTATTTTCAAACCAATAAACAAAGCTTTGCAGCGAGCTATTGATATTATTAGCATAATTGCTACTTAAATATATCAATTCATTTATTACATCATTACTATCAAATCCATTAGATTCAACTAGAATTTTTCTAATATCCAAACAATCGACAATCAATGAGAAAAAATTCCGACAATTGGCAACTTTGTATATTTGTAAAAAATAACATAGTTTATTATATATATTTGTATATTCTGGTATACTCAAATGATTTGAAGAATTGGCTCCGCAAAACTTCGGGGTATTCGCGTGCTCACGTACTAGTTGTACGCTCCGCTCGCTCACCCCTTGTTTTACGTTCCAATTCTTCAAATCATTTGAGTATATAGTTTGCAGATATTCCCATATAGAATTTTTGCCACGAGAAACTACAAGCAACTGTACTTCTTGTTCACTCATGCCGATTATTGGGGATTTTAATAGACCAATCAAATTCAAATCGTCTTGAGGTAGTAGCACAAATTTTGCTATGGCTATTAAGTCTAATACTGACAAACTTTTATCTAAAGTGATTCGGTCAACATCTTCTACTTGTAGACCATGTTGCTTAAGACAATTAATAACTTCAAAAACCAACTCATCTCTCTTACGTACCAAAATCATAAAATCTGATTCTTTAACTTCGGAATTAGTGGCATGTAAGATTCTTTGGCTTGCTATCTGACTTTTTATAAAATTAGCGATTTGTTCCGCAAGTACTTGTTGAGCAGATTTGGATTTATTATGCTCTTCTGGTAAGGGCCAAAATAATTTACTCTCTTTCTCTCCTCTAACTAGTGGCCATAGTTCTACTGTACCTTTATCATTTTGACGAAATGGCAAAATTTTAGGATTCTCAGAGGTAAATAATTGAGGGGTAGTGTTTTTAATTTGTTGTAAAATTAGATAGACAATATCGATAATTTTTTCAGTAGACCTATATGACCATTCAAGAGTAATATTTTTGAAATTCTTATTTGTCTCAGAGAATTTTTTGCATAAATTTGCATTAACAGAATTAAAAGAGCTAAGATTTGCTCCTTGGAAGCTAAAAATTGACTGTTTCTCATCACCCACAACAAAAATAGTACTCTTTTTATGCTTATAGTCAATTGATGAGAAGTTGGGGACGTCGTCACTCGTCGCTCGCCTATTAGTTATAGGCGTCGCTCCATCGCTCCTAGCCCCAAATTCTCCTGAATTGACTATAGTGGTAGAATAAAACTCTGCTATAATTGCAGTGATAATGCTCCATTGTTCAGGGCTGGTATCTTGTGCTTCATCAACAAGCAAATGCTCAATCCCACCATCAAGTTTATATGACACCCAATTTTTGGTAGCATCATCTGTTAATAATAATTGTGTCAAATAAATTAAATCATCATAATCCAGTAAGCTGTTCTCAGTTTTATAGGACTGATATTTATCAAGAAAAATTTTTGCCAAATTACATAACAAATTTGAATAATTTTCCATATCTTGCATTTTAGCCTGTTGATCTAACTGAAAAATCTTCTCTTGAATATATTCAAGTTCATTTAATAATTTTGGATAATTTGTTGCTATAGATTTAGGTAACATATTCTTACGCTTAGTACCTTCTTTAGTAAGAAAAAATAATTGAATTTCTTGATCTAGGTTAATAGCTATTGAGTATTTTACCAGTAATTGCCGAGCGTGGCTGTAAAGTTTTGATAATTGCTCAGGAACATAAGAATTAATAGTTTGATATTCCTTGTAATCCACTTGCTTAGCAAATAGTTTCTTAAACTTAATCTTTTGCTGGATTATTTCGGAAAAAATATCATTGATGGTTACTTCATGGAAGTTTGTCAAAAAGAAACTAATCAGCTCATTATAAGTTGGATCTAAATAAATTTGGTTTCTTATTTTGTTAATAACCCCTAAGGCTGTAATATCATCAAGAATCTGAAATTCTGGATTGATACTCGATTCCAAAGGAAATAATTTAAGCATCTTTTGACAAAAAGCATGAATAGTATAAATATTAATCCCATCTTCAGAGTTTAATAACCTGTAATATAAAGTTTTGGTATATTGTACCTCCCTTTCTGAAGGTTCCCTAGTAAGTAATAAACTTAACTCTTTCGTCAATTTAGCAGTTCCATCTACAGCAAATTTAGCAAGCTTATTTCTAATTCTACTCTGCATTTCAAGGGCAGCTGCATTAGTGAAAGTTAGGCATAAAATTTTGTTAAATGCCACCCCTTCAATCAGCAATCTAAGTACTCTATCTGTTAAAATTTTGGTTTTGCCTGTGCCAGCTGATGCAGAGACCCAAACAGAATATTGCGGGTCTGATGCTTGTTGTTGTAATTCATTCATTTTATAAAAGGAATCCTATTATTTAAAGCAGAAAAGTATACATATCTTAATCTATTTTTCTTTCACCCATAAATCCATATCATATTGTTTACAATACTCAAACATAGATACAGTATTAGGATGATTTATGCCAAACTCCTTGACTTGCGGTTTACCAAAAAATTTATAACTAAATAAGTTTTTTGCTTTACATGCAGCTTTAGCTCCTTGACTATATAAATAACTAACATATGCCATATTTTTACGATTATCTCTATATAGGTAATAATATATAGTATAAGCTTTATTATAGGATTCTATTGCTTCTTTTATTTTATCTTGGATAAATAGAATATCACCTTGCACTACATACATAGCAGCTAAATCTGGATCTTCCAAATAATCTGCATTTTTGGGGTTTCTACGCTCATCGACTAGGAATATGGAGATAGCCTTGTTAACATGTTCTGAAGCTTGATTTAGCATGCCTAATCCTAATTCACTTCTTGCCATTACACTATAAATACAACCAAGTGCTTCAGTATCTTTGCAATGTTTACATAAATTATACAATTTCTTAGCTTGCTCATATGCTTCTTGGTATCTTTCAAGATAATTTAATATTTCTATTTTAAGTGTATAAAGAGGTATAAAAAATAGATCATCAGAACTTAGACCATTTTTAATAAAATTTTCTATAGTTTTACTATTTTGTTCTAATGACTCAGTATACTTTCCTTGTATAAAGGATAACTGTGTTTTAAGTATATGTATATAGCTTAGTTCACTTTGATCCATTAAACCTTCACTAGACATTTTTTCCATAATTTGAATGTTTTTTTCGGCTTCTTGAACCTGTCCTAAAATAATATTACATATTGCTAAATTATAGAATAAAGTCCATTTGTAAGATTCATAACCTTCAACATTCTCAAATATTTCTTGTCCTCTTATAAAATATTCTCTTGCCACCCTATAATTAGCATAACTTATATGATAAAGACCTATTGTTTGCATATACCTTATATATGTATATTTTTCATCATTATTCATTAACCATAATTTAAATTTTCCTTCCTGATCAGCTTTATTAAACCAAATAGCCTTCTTTGCTACAATAGAATAATTAAGAGAATTATGATATTGAACCATTATTTGCAAATTAAGAGCCATAATTTTATATATATTTATATTATACTTTTCTGAATTTCTTAAAATTATTTCAAAATTTTCTTGTATAGTTTTAGCATTTCTAAAAATACGAGCTTTTACTGCATTCTTTGGTATATAATTCATTAATTTGGTAATAATATCCTCTAAATAAATTTTATTATTGTGATTACCATTAATTTCAGTTATTTTTTGAGCAACAACATCGTGCATTTCAAAGATCGGGTTAGTTTCTTGTGGATCAATATTAGATATTAAGGCAAATTTAGACAATTGGTAAAGATCATCATTCACCATACTTTGATCGTCAGCAACAATTTTTAAAAGTTCTTTTGAAAAACCTTGATTATTTATTAAGGCGATTTTATTTAGTAAATTTCTAGCACTTGGTTTTAATTGATTGATAGTTAATATAATGTTCGATTTAATTCTATCTGTTGATTTTTGAATCTCTTCCTTATATTCAGCTTTATCTAAACCTTTTACATTATTTAATAATTGTATCCCTTGTAATGTCATGATAGGATAACCAGCAAATTCTTCGCTCAAGAATTCTACTACCTTTGGATCATTATTTTCTAAAATATTGTTAGCAAGAATACTAACGTCGTTTTTTGCAAGGGCAGTCATTTGGACTATATTCGGTAATATTTCACTATCTTGGGAACAAAATATAACATGCCCATTATTTTCCCAATCAACAAATTCCTGAACTTTGTTATTTTCACTTACCTTCAAATTATCAAATATTATTAACCATTTATCTTGACTTGATAAATAGTTCATTATTTCTTTTCGTACTAACACAATATCTTCTGGTATTAGAGTAGATTTAGTAGAGTTATTAACTGTACTATTAATAGCTTTGGCTAGCTTTAGTAATTCTTGATTAATATCTAAATTACAGTCAATAAACCAAATAAGTTTATAGTTATTTTGATTCTCATAACAATACATTCTAGCAAGTTGGGTTTTTCCCATGCCACTGGTGCCTATAATACTTGCTTGTCGATATTTAACTAAATTATTTTCAAGCAAGTTTAGTTGTTTAACATGATCGACAAAATAACTAACTGGTGCAACAAAATTAGATAGCTGGTTAGCTATTTGATTCTGGGCAAATGAATTAAGAGGCATTATTAATAATATTATTAAATACCTATATATAAAATCTAGTTTCCTTTTGCCCATAAATCCATATCATATTGTTTACAATACTCAAACATAGATACAGTATTAGGATGATTTATGCCAAATTCCTTGACTTGCGGTTTACCAAAAAATTTATAACTAAATAAATTTTTTGCTTTACATGCAGCTTTAGCTCCTTGACTATATAAATAACTAACCTGAGCTACATTTTTACGATTATCCCTATATAAGTAATAATAGATGGTATAAGCTTTATTATAGGACTCTGTTGCCTCTTTTATTTTATAGTCAATTGATGAGAAGTTGGTGACGTTGTCACTCGTCGCTCGCATATTACTTATAGGCGTCGCTCCATCGTTCCTAGCACCAACTTCGCATCAATTGACTATATCTTGAGCAAATAAAATAGCACCTTGTATTACATAACTAGCAGC
>JAJIYQ010000104.1 GCA_020881075.1 Rickettsia endosymbiont of Labidopullus appendiculatus | reverse complement strand
CTTGCCTTTACTTGCCAAACATCTCATAATTGACCAAGGATTATAAATTATTTCTCCACCAAAATTATAGCCATTATACCAATTTTTAATTTGTTCTGGATTCGTAGTGGTTGGTACTTTAGTTAATAATTCATCAACTTCTGCTTGAGTAAAGCCATAAATGTCTGTAAAATTCTCATCTAATAGACTACATTCAGTCAAATTATTCAAATCTGAAAACAAATTAGCCTTAGCAATACGCAATATGCCGGTAATGATGCCTTTTTGTAATGAATCATTGCCTTTAAGACTATTACCAAATATTGCTCGAAATAGAGATAGTACTTCCTCAAACTCTTCTGCCTTACTGCCAAACTTCATATATGCACTATTAATTGGCGTATCATATTCATCAATCAGTATGTAGGTTTTTTGATTAAAATGTTTAAAAAGTAAATCACTCAAAAATTTTAAACTATTCTCAAGCTCTACTTTGCCAAATTCTCCATTAAAATATCTAGTTAATTGTTTCTTTTCTGCATCATTTAATAAATTTTCCTTATCTGTTAAATAAGTCTCCAAATAACGATAATTACTAAATAATTTCGTTACTTGATATCTGATGTTACTTTCAATTTCCTTATAACTATTTCCCCTAACACCCTTAAAAGTTATAAGAATAACTGGAAACTGACCTTGGTAATCAAGCATAATCTCTGAGTACTTTGCTATTTGTAAAGGTTGTAGTAATCTTTTTTTACCACTAGTTAATCCTAAATCTACCTCTCCACCAACAAATAGCTTATAATTCACTTTCTGTTCTTGCGGTAAGGGTTGTCCCTGCTCATCCACCTCAGCTTCAAAGAATCTCCGCACCATGTCCATATTCAGACTTTTTCCCCAACGCCTTGGTCTGGTGATTAAGGTGACTTTACCGCTATCTTCTAACAACTCCTTGATCATTAGACTTTTGTCAACGAATATGTCGCTATTAATTAACAGATCGTAGAAGTCATCAGTACCAACTAGCATTTTGGGTTGGTAATTAATATTGTTTTTATTTTTTTCTTCTGTCATCATTTCTACTATTTTATTCTAACTATAATATCCATTATACTCCCTTTTTATTATGCACTAATAGCTAATTAGAAAAATTTTTATAATTTTTGTTTTTTTATAAACTAATAAGTAAACTAACAGAATGATGGTAACAAAATTTATTTTTGTCTTGATATCTTAGTCCACTAATCTTCCAGACAAAATCACATCTATATCAATATTATCACTAGTGTTAGTGCTACTAATATCGGGGTTAATTGTGAAATCAGTTACAGATAAGTCAACTGGATCAACTACCTCAACATTATCAGAAAATAATGACAATGATTCTGGACAATGCTCTTTGGCATAATCTATTACAGTTTTGCCATCTTTATCCTGAGCAGTTACATCATACATCCTGTGAAATTCTTTTATTATTCCTACCTTAGTTTCTACACTAAAATCTTTTTTTAATAAACAATGTAAAGGTGTCTTACCTTCATCGTTCTTGGCATTAATCTCAGCTTCATACTGTAATAATAACTTGATAGCCTCTTTGTTACCTCTGTAATGTGCCATATGCATCGGTGTATCTCCATCATACATTGGCTTATTAACATCAGCTCCGCTTGCCAGTAACAATTCAACTATTTTCATATTAATTGGTTGACCAAACCATCCTAAAGAACAATATAAAGGACTTGCTTGATCTTGATTACTATGAGGTTTGTTGATATCAGCCTTTTTTGAAATTAATCTGACCATAGCCACATCTCCTTTAATCACTGCCTGTATTAATGGAGTAGTGGTTATGAACGGTACACTATCAAGACCAACTTCTGCAGTAATTAATTCCTTTATCTTATCTGTATCTCCTTCTGCCACAGCTAGCCATAGTTCAATACTTTTTTGATTCACTCCTGTTAGCTCAGTTAATTTATTATATATTGCCAGTTTAATTGCTAATTCCTCTTTAGGAAGAAATATTAGTGCTAACTTATATTCTTCTATCATTTCTTCTACTTGCTGTTCACTTGCATTATTATCTTGTGATAACGCAAGAGCAAAATGTGTTTCATAGTCTGTAAAATCTAATCCTTGTTTACAAAAATCAAGAATTTTGTTTTTAAGCTTTGGTGGATTTAAACAATATCTTTCAGCAAACAACTTAGTAGATTCTATCAAATAGTTTTGTATTGTCTCTTGATAATGATGGTCTTGGAAAACAGAGATCATTTGTAAAGCTTGACTACCATAATCTATGCCTTGCTTATATTCTCCTTTAGCACGATAAACTGCCCCTAGGTTATTAAGAGAAACAGCAACATCTGGATGAGGTTGGTCTTTATAGATTAGTTTCCTCATCTCCAAGCTTTGAGTGTAATACTCTATCGCCTTATCATATTGCCCTTTACTGTAATACACTAACCCTAGGTTATGAAGAGAACCAGCAACAGATAGATGAGGTTCGTCTTTATAGATGAGTTTCCTCATCTCCAAGCTTTCAGTGTAATACTCTATCGCCTTATCATGTTGCCCTTTATCCTTATAAGTTACCCCTAGGTTATTAAGAGAAGCAGCAACAGATGGATGAGGTTGGTCTTTATAGATGAGTTTCCTCATCTCCAAGCTTTGAGTGTAATACTCTATCGCCTTATCATCTTGCCCTTTATCCTTATAAATTACCCCTAGGTCATTAAGAGAATCAGCAATAGATGGATGAGGTTGGTCTTTATAGATCAGTTTCTTTATCTCCAAGCTTTGAGTGTAATACTCTATCGCCTTATCATGTTGCCCTTTACTGTAATACACTAACCCTAGGTTATGAAGAGAACCAGCAACAGATAGATGAGGTTCGTCTTTATAGATGAGTTTCCTCATCTCCAAGCT
>JAJIYQ010000103.1 GCA_020881075.1 Rickettsia endosymbiont of Labidopullus appendiculatus | reverse complement strand
GTGATATATGAGATCGAGGATAAAAAATTGTTAATTAATATAATTAAAATTCAGAGTAGGGGGGATGTCTATGGTTAATTTAGATAATATCAGTTTTATTGAAGATTCCCATGGTAAGAAAGCCGTAATTTTGTCGATAGAAACTTATGAAGAAATTAAAGAAAAACTAGAGGAATTAGAAGACATTAATTCTTATGTACAGGTTAAGAGCGAAACACAAGAAATGTTTCCTATTAATATAGTAGAAAAATTAATTTTAGGAGAAGAATCAAAAATTAAAATAATTAGAGAATATAGGAAACATAATCTTACTAATTTTGCTAAAAAGCTAGGTATAAGTGAGGCGTATTTGTCGCAGATAGAAAATAAAAAACGTAAAGGTAATATAGATTTATATAAAAAAATATCTAAAGAATTAGATGTAGATATTGATTTACTAATCTAGGTGTTTATACATAAAATTTTATCATTATAAATGATTGGCATATTTTTTTTATAAAAAAGTAAACCCTATTTTCTTACAACTCCTAATGTTTATGGTCATGATGATGGACATAAAAACCAATTGCTGACAAGGTGTTTAGGAATTCTTGGTTTTCTGCTAAATCATTTGGTTTGCCACTACAGCAGATATGACCATTTAAACATATTACTTGGTCGGAATTTTTCATTACCGTAAATAAATCATGTGAGATCATAAAAATTGTAATATTTAGACGTTTTTTTATTTGATTAATGATGCGATAAAATTCTTGTTGGCTAGTAACATCTAATGACTGAGTCGGTTCATCTAAAATAATTAGATCAGGATTGTTCAGTAAGCTAGCAGTTAGCATTAACTTTTGAAATTGACCGCCAGAAAGTTCAGAAATATCATGGTGCTTATAATTATCAAAATCAATAAAATTGCTCAATTCTTGCCAATCCTTGTTAGTACTATTTGAAGCTAATAAATACAAAAAATTTTCAGCTGTAATTGGTAAATCTGAAGCAAAATCTAACCTCTGAGGGACATAGCCAATTTTTAGATTAGGGTGAATTATTATGTTACCAGAGGAAGGGCGATCTAAACCCAAGATTAATCTAGCTATTGTTGTCTTGCCAGCACCATTTGGACCAATTAAAGTCGTTACTTCGCCTTTTTTGACAGTAAAATTAATATTGGTAAGGGGTAATTTTTTGCCAAATTGCTTAGATACATTATTGAACTTTATTAATATAGTATCTTCTGATTTAGAGAGAGGCATTAGAATCCTTGCGAAACTTTACAAATGGCGTCATTGCAAGGAAGATCGTAGATCGACGAAGCAATGACGATGTGTTGCTAAATTTATGATAGTCTATTTAACAATTTCCCACTGCCCATCTGGTTTACGACAAGCTTTGCCATAAGCTTTCTCCTGCTTACCACCGACAACGACGGTCTGAGTATACTCACGACAATATTGCCCTTGATCGTTTTTAAAAGCTCTTTCTGGTGTTACATATCCGTAATTACCACTATCCGGATTATGCCACTCTACACTTTGACCACTAGAGCCAGTCTCCAATGCTTTTTGAGAGCTTAATTGTGCCAATTGTCTATCATGCTCATCCATAGTTTGACCAATATGACCACCAACAAGTGCCCCAATTAGAACACCTGCACCAGTTGCTACAAGTTGTCCTGTGCCTTTGCCAAATTGTGATCCTAAAAGCCCACCAGCTACACCGCCAATTAATGTTCCACCACCTTGTTTATTCATGCCAGAACAGCCGTGCAACATTGTTGTTGCCAAAATAATTGCCGTAATTTTGAATGTTAAATTCATAAAAAACCATATAATTTTAAATTAAAGATATACAAAAAATCTTATTAAGTGTCGTTAAATTTGACACACCCCTTGACTATAGTACACTAGCTGGATAATAATGTATTTTATATTATAAAACAATTGAAATTTTATATGACAACTTCAGAGCAGCAAAATTTAATTAAATCGGCATCTTATGTATCTTTTATTTTAGCTGCATTTATCTTATTTATTAAATCTTATGGATGGATTGTGACTGATTCTCAGTCTATTTTAGCATCTTTAATTGATGCTATACTTGATATTTCATCGTCTTTTATTAATTTGATTGCTATTCGTTTTGCACTGCAACCCCCTGATTATCATCATAGATTTGGGCATGAAAAAATCCAAGATTTAGCAATTTTTTCACAATCAGTATTCTTTTGTGTTTCTGGTTTATTTATTTGTTTCTCTTCGATCAAATCTCTTATTGATAAATCTGTTCCAAGCAATATAGAGTCTGGTATCAATGTAATGTATTTGTGTATTATGCTAACTTTTATTTTAGTAGCTTATCAAACTTATGTGATAAAAAAGACTAGTTCGGAAATAATAAAAGTAGATAAATTACATTATTTTACAGACTTACTAACAAATATTGCGGTAATCTTTTCTATAAACTTAACTACTCGTTTTTGGTTTATAGATTCATTATTTGGTATAGCTATTTCATTATACATAATATATGCTTCTTATGCTTTATTCAGCAAAGCTTTAAAAAATCTTATTGATGAAGAGTTACCGGAAAAAGATAGAAGAAAAATTATATCAATAATTAGTAGCTTTAAGGAAGTAAAAGGTATCCATGAAATGAAAACTAGATATGCTGCAAGTAAGCCGTTTATACAATGTCACATAGAAATGGATGCAGATATGTCATTATATAATTCTCATTATCATAGTGATCAAATTTGTAGTGCATTGCTATTAGAGTTTCCAGGGGCAGAAGTAATTATTCATCTAGATCCATATGGTTATGAAGAAAAAGTTAATTACCGTGAAAAGATCAACAGAATTTAACAATTTTTTTATGGAGGAAGCTCTAAAGCAAGCACAATTGGCTTTAGATGAAAATGAAATTCCAGTAGGGGCTATTATAGTCAATAGAATAACTAACAAAGTTATTGCAAAGGCTCATAATATTGTTGAGAAAAACAAAAATCCGGTATTGCATGCTGAAATTGTAGCGATAAATCAATCT
>JAJIYQ010000102.1 GCA_020881075.1 Rickettsia endosymbiont of Labidopullus appendiculatus | reverse complement strand
TTAGGTGAATGAATTTATCTTGAGCCCATTGCCTTAATAGGGCACGATGCGGTTCTAACGAGGGGCGTAAGTGGTGACGCTTACGTCTACTCTATAAATAATGACAACAGCTATTAGTGGCTCATAAAAATCTGTTATATTTATAGATATAACCGAATTTGTAATAACTTGTTATATCTAATTCAGGTTAATTATATTTTGAACTATTTCCGACAACCTCCTAGTAATATTGGATATTGGATAATCTTTTATGATAAGAAAAATAATTATATCTACTATCATTGCTATTTCATTGTTAATATGCTCTATATTAGTTGCTGTAAACTTTGTTGACTATAATTCTGTCAGTAACAGTTTTGTCAATGAATTAAAAATTTCTCCTCAAAATCTAAAAAACATAAAAATAACTAAATTTCCTATACCTTATTTGACTATTGATCGTATAAAAGAAGATGGTAGGCTAGAATTAGAAAATATAAAAATTTACTTTGCTCCATGGTCATTATTAATTCTTAGACCAAAAATTAGTGCTGTAACCATAAATAATGCCACAATATATTCAGATGAGCAGGATTTTGACATTATAAACCATGATAGGATAGTTAGTTCATTGATAACAAATGGTATAATAGATATAAATTTTGATGTTAAAAATCTGACTATTCTAAATAAAGATAACCAACCTTTTATTGCTTTAAATAACTGCTCTTTATCTAAAAATAATCCTATTTCTAATAGAACTTCATTCAAAGGAGATGGGGGGTATGTGGGGCAATTGTCAGGATTTTTTGAAAGAAAGGATAACCAAACAAATTTTAACCTTACTATCGATAACGGTGACTATAATTTTCACCTGTTAGAAACCTATATAGACTCTAAACTGATAAATGGCAAAGCAGAATATCTAATACAACATTTAGCTGATATATTACATATTCTTATACCGGATTTAGATTCTTTATTTAGAAAAATTAACCCGGATGAAAAGATAAATATCAAGTTTGACATTTTGCCTACTCCTCAATTACTTAAACTAGAAAATATAATTATAGATTCTAATTCACTAGCAGGTAATGGTTCAATATATTTGAATAAAAGTGATGATGTTACTAGTATAATAAAATTACATTTTTCTAAGATAGATACAAAATCACTGATCACCTCATCAAATAATATTAAACAATTTAGCAATTCAGTTTTTGGGTTAAGGTTTCTCTTTGAGAATAAATCAATTATCACCAATATTTTAGTTGATCAAATAATATTAAATAACGATGAGGTATTAAATAATACTAAAATTTTGCTTAATTTAGACAAAGGGGTATTAGTGGTTAATGATTTTTCTGGTACAATAACATCTGGAGGAAATTTTCAATTTGTAGGTAATGTAACTCAAAACTCAGTAAGAAGTATATTTGACGGTACAATTTACTTACAACATAATGACCTTAATTCTGTATTGAATACTTTAGGTTATGAACAGGCAGTTAGTAAAAAGCCTACAGCTTTTATTTTATCCTCAGATTTAAAACTAACTTTAATAGATGTATATTTACAAAATCTTATGCTAAAAACTGAGAACACTAAAGTTACGGGTAATATTACGGCTAGATTTATTGGTTCTATGCCGCATTTTATAGCTATTCTTGACTTTTCCTCGATAGATTTAAATAGAGAAGATTATCCGATAATTTCACCAATGGTGAAATTTGTCAAAAGTTTGTCAGAGAATATGAAAGATGAATCATACTTAGCTAAATATATTCCCATTAGAACAGTTAATTATTTAGGTAATTTTGATATCACGATCAATGATATACTTATGGGAGATAATTCATTTGGGAAAGCATATATATTAGCAAATATTTCGCCAGGTAATATTGAAATTAGTAATCTTGATATAAGAACCAATAATGATTACATCAATCTTAGTGCCAATTTGTTAGCAAATAATATTAAACCACAATTAGAAGTTACAATAAATGATGGTTCTCTTAATGTTAACTATTTAACTGCTGAATCTTTACTTAATCTACGAAATAAATTACTAAATGAATTTGATTTAGAAAAAATAGAGTTAAAATTAGATGGCATGTTATCAAAAATAACGCAGAATGATCTAGTATTACAAAATATTAAATTTGCTTTAGCAAATAACAATGCCCTATTTAAGATCAGTAACCTTGAAGCAAATTTACTTTCTGGTAAATTAGCAGCAGAAGGTAATATTTTATTAGATCCATATACTCTTAACTTTGTTTATGCCCTAAATTCTATTGATTTAGCTCAATTATCTAATATTTTTTCAAAAGGGTTACTAAACAATTACGGGGGGATGAGTATCAATGGAACACTCGCCACTAATGGTGATAGTTTAAAAAAATTGTTATATGAGCTTATCACTCAATCAGAGTTTGTCATAAAAAATGCTAAAATCAGTAACTTTTCCATTGATTCATTTATAGAAAAAGTTAATAATAAAGACTATAATCTTAAATATTTAAAAGAAGATTTAGCCTATGCTATGTATCAAGGGCAAACTGAATTGGATAGTTTGCGTGGTAACATTCAGTTAAAAAATGGCATAGTTACAATAAAAGATGTAGTATTTAATACGAAATATACTAGCGGGTCTGCATCATTAGCTGTAAATGTATATAATTGGGACATAACATTATCTTCAATATTATCTTTCTATATAGCAGACTCAAAACTTAATTTAAATGACTCTAGTAATCAAAATACTCCTATAAATCTTAAAATAAAAACATCGGGTACTATATTAAACCCTATAAAAACGTTAGATGAAACTGAATTAACAAAGGCTTTGGAGAACAAAAAAAAATCCACAGTTACAAAACAATAATTTTAACCTTGCCATGGTTTGTAATATTATTCTATCTTAACAAGAAGATTTTTAAAACATATAATTATGCTAATGCGATTACAACTACAACTATTGCTATTTTTTTCCTGTATAATAACATTCAATATAAGCTCATATTCTGCTTATGCTGCAAAAAGACCTGTATCTGCACCAACTCAGACAAGTCTTGTTGTAGATTACAATACTGGTAGAATCTTGCATGATAAAAATTCTACTACTAAAATATATCCAGCTTCATTGACAAAACTAATGACCTTGTATTTATTATTTGAAGCAGTAGAATCTGGCAGATTATCAATGAACCAAAAATTATATGTTTCAAAAAACGCAGAGAGAATGTTGCCCTGTAAGCTAGGACTTAGAGCGAAAGAATCTATTACTGTAAGAGAGGCTGTTTTAGCCCTAATTGTTAAATCTGCAAACGATGCAGCTATGGTCGTAGCTGAAAATATTAAAGGTAGTGAGGAAAAATTTGCTCGGTTGATGACTATTCGGGCCCATCAGCTTGGTATGAGAGATACTTATTTTAAAAATGCTTCTGGATGGCATCATCCTTGTCAAAAAACTACCGCTCGGGATCTTGCTAAACTATCTATAGCTATTAAGCGAGATTTTCCCAAATATTATAGTTATTTTTCTAAAAATAACTTTGTTTTTAGAGGCAAAATTATACGAGGGCATAATAAAGTGAATGAAACTTATGAAGGAGTTGAAGGGTTAAAAACTGGCTATACCACTCCAGCTGGCTATAACTTGATTACTGCTGCAACTAGAAAAAACAAATCATTGGTTGCTATTGTCACTGGTGGCAGATCTGCTGAGTCTAGAAATTTGCAAATGGTAAAACTATTAGATACGCATTTTGATAAACCGAGCAATAATAAGACAATGGCTAATAAATTGATAGCAAAGATAACGGTACCATCAAAAACATATAGCAGAAAAATAAAGTCAACTAAAGTTGCAACAAATCTTAAAGTAAAAAACAAAAAAAAGCTTGTTCAAAGTTAGGAGGTATACTCGAATGATCTGGAGAATTGGAACGTAAAACAAGGGGTGAGCGAGCGGAGTATAAATTTAGTACATGAGCATGCGAATACCCCGAAGTTTTGTGGAGCCAATTCTTCAAATCATTCGAGTATATAACTAACCTGATTAGCTATACTTCTATCTATTAGCAAAGAGCCACTTTGGTGGCAACTAAGCAATCTAATGAGTGTGGATTACCACGACCTATTTGCGTGATCTTACTAATAGACGTTTTGTACTTTTCTGTAATTTTTAAATTGCCACGGGGTTTGTAAGGTGAGCTACTTAGTGAATAGGGAGAATATAAAAGCAAAAATGGGCAGATTGATACAAGAAGAAGGGTCGCATATTCAAAGCAATCTAACTAGAAAACAAAAAAAGGTCGTTTTGTTACTCTCAGTCGGTACATTCTTAGAATATTTTGATCTTATGGTATATATACATATGGCGGTAGTTCTTAATGAACTTTTTTTCCCAAAATATGATCCACATGCAGCACAATTACTTTTAGCTTTTACTCTTTGTTCCATATATTTATTGCGACCTATAGGAGGATTAGTTTTTGGATGGATTGGTGATAATATAGGACGTAAAGCAACCGTTATTATCACCACTTTTATGATGGCAATTTCTTGTCTTATCATTGCTAATTTACCAACTTATGCTGAAATAGGTATCACTGCTACTGTGATTTTATCAATATGTCGTATTATGCAAGGTATTACTTCCATGGGAGAAATAGTAGGGGCAGAACTATATTTGACCGAAACTATAAAATCATCACAAAAATATTCAGTTATATCACTATTGGTTTTCTTATCTGTATTAGGGGGAACATTTGCTTTGGGAATTGCATCTATTACTATCTATTACAATTGCAATTGGCGTTATGTTTTTTGGTTTGGTACATCAGTTGCGTTAATTGGTTCAGTAGCTAGGACAACTCTAAGAGAAACACCAGAATTTGTTGATACAAAACGTCGAATGAAAAGAATTTTTGTAGACATTAATGAAGCACAAGATATACTAAAAAATGATCCTATTTGGACAAAGAAAGTTAATAAAATCACAGCTTTATCTCTTTTTTTTATAAGATGTGCTGTACCGGTATATTTTTATTTAACATTTATTCATTGTGGAGAAATTCTTAGAAGTAATTTTGGTTATACAACTGAGCAAGTCATTCATCAAAATTTCTTCGTCTCAGTGGTAGAAATATTAGGAATCTTGCCATTAATATACTTAAGTTATTATATATATCCTATAGTGATTTTAAAAATCAAACTAGTAATTTTCTGGATTTTTATTTTGATTTATCCATACTTATTAGATAATGTTAGCACCCCTTTCGATATTTTTTTACTCCAATCATTTATGGTGTTTTTTGAACCTCGTAGCATTCCAGCCACACCAATTTTTTACAAATATTTCTCTATCTTTAAACGTTTTACTTATTGTGCTTTTATACATGCTATATCACGTACGATAATGTATGTTATCACATCTTTTGGGGTTATTTATTTAACTAAACATTTAAGTAATTATGGATTGCTGATTATTATAATTCCAATCATGATCGGATATAGTTTTGGCATATCCCATTTTGAAAAATTAGAGAAAACAACTGGAAATTATCCTAAAAAGAAAAAATGGTTTCTCTCAATGAATTAGGTGTACTCAAATAATGTCTATAAAAGAAGGTTTAATTTTTGTTGGTGTAGTACTATCAGCACAAGGAATAAAGGGCAATGTTATAGTAAAATCTTTTACTATGCCAAATACTAATATCATTAAAATGAATTTAGTTGATGAATTAGGAGAAAAAATTATTCTAAAACTACTTAGTCAAAATTCTAAAGGTGATATAATATGTAGATTTAACCAAGTGAATAATAGAACTTCCGCTGAAGAATTAAAAGGATGTAAGATTTTTTGTCATAGGTCAGATTTTCCTACATTAAGTGAAGACGAATTTTACATTGAAGATTTAAGAGGTTTATTAGTGCTAGATAGCAATTTAGTCGTTATCGGAAAAATTACCAATATCTTTAATTTTAATGCAGGTGATATTATTGAAATTGAGTTTGTTAACAATAAAACAGTAGAGTTATTTCCTTTTAACAAACAATTTTTTCCAGTAATTACTAAAGAACATGCTATTCTTATAAAATTCGAGTCATCCTGAAATAAATTCAATTAGAAATGAATTTTCGACCATTACATGGTCTCGCAATGACGTATTATGTACTCCAATTATCATTGCGAGGAAGCGTAAGCCGACGAAGCAATCTATTCCCAATCATTTTCAAGATGACCCCAAAAAGTTAGCCCTCGCGTCGTTCCGATCTCTTCCGATCGTTAGGATTCAACATTGCCTTACGAAGTCTAATTGATTTAGGAGTAACTTCTACCCTTTCATCACTTTCGATATAGCTGATAGATTGTTCTAATGTCATAATGGTTGGTGGGATAAGCCGCATAGCTTCATCCTTACCCGAAGCCCTAACATTTGACAATTGCTTGGCTTTTAGAGGGTTGACCTCTAGATCATTATCCCGATTATGTTCTCCTATAATCATTCCCTGATATACTAGTTCATTAGGGTTTATAAACATTTTTCCACGATCTTCAAGATTCCATAGAGCATAGGCAACAGCTTCACCATCTCCATTGGAAATTAACACTCCATTACGCCTTCCTTCAATAGTTCCTTTATAGGGAGCGTAGCTATGGAAAACGCGATTCATAACACCGGTACCCCGGGTTTCAGTTAAGAATTGACCGTGATAGCCAATCAGACCACGTGATGGTCCTAAAAATGTTACTCTAGTTTTACCGCCGCCAGATGGACGCATATCAGTCATTTCTGCTTTACGTATGGCAAGTGATTTAACCACAACTCCAACAAAATCATCATCAACATCAACTTGGATTTCTTCAATTGGTTCTAATCTCTTCCCCTGTTCATCTTCTTTGAATAATACGCATGGTCTGCTGATTGATAGCTCAAAACCTTCGCGTCTCATAGTCTCGATTAATATTCCTAATTGTAGCTCACCACGACCTGCAACTTGAAAAGCATCTTTTTCTTCAGTTTGGCTGACCCGTATAGCTACGTTACTTTCAATCTCTCGCATTAATCTATCACCCAGAACTCTTGCTGTAAGCTTTGAACCCTCTCGTCCAGCAAGAGGAGAATCATTTACCCCAAAGGTCATAGATAATGTTGGTGGGTCTATAGGTAAGGATGGCAGTGCTACAGTTATTTCAGGGGTACATATCGTATCCGCTACAGTAGCATCCTGAATTCCAGCAATGGCAATAATATCTCCAGCATATGCAATATCAACAGCTACACGTTCTAGTCCCCGAAATGAGAGTATTTTACTTATTCGAGCATTTTCAATTGCCATATTATCACGATTAAGCACTTTAACATTTTGGTTAGTCTTAATTGTCCCACTATGGATACGACCAGTAAGTACACGACCAAAATATGGGTTATATTCTCTAGTGGTAACAAGCATAGAAAAAGGAGCTTCGCTATCAGCGATAGGAGTAGGCACATGAGATACTATCAAATCAAAAAGCGGAGCAAGGTCCTTTTGTTCATCTTCTAAATGACGCGATGCCCAACCGCTACGTCCTGAAGCATAGATAATAGGAAAATCTAATTGTTCATCATTTGCCTCTAATGCCATAAATAATTCGAATACTTCATCGACTACTTCACTTACTCTTCTATCAGGACGATCAATTTTATTGATAACAACAATTGGTTTTAAACCAAGTTTCAGAGCTTTTGACAACACAAATTTTGTCTGAGGCATTGTGCCTTCAGAAGAATCAACTAGTAAT
>JAJIYQ010000101.1 GCA_020881075.1 Rickettsia endosymbiont of Labidopullus appendiculatus | reverse complement strand
CAGGAGTCTGGGCCGTGTCTCAGTCCCAGTGTGGCTGATCATCCTCTCAGACCAGCTACAGATCGTTGGCTTGGTAGACCATTACCCTACCAACTACCTAATCTGACGCGGGCTCATCCATCAGCGATAAATCTTTCCTCCGAAGAGAATATACGGTATTAGCATTTATTTCTAAATGTTATTCCGTACTGATGGGCAGATTCCCACGTGTTACTCACCCGTCTGCTACTAACTAATTTAGAGCAAGCCCTAAATTAATCCGTTCAACTTGCATGTGTTAAGCATACCGAAAGCGTTCGTTCTGAGCCAGGATCAAACTCTCAAGTTTGATTCTGTCTACTTTTTATTCAAAAAATTGACAGGTTTAATTTATCACTTTAAGTGATAAGTACATTTTGCTGTCACTACCTATATCTGATTATTTACTTTTAAAAACAGCTTACGAGTTGATGAGTAATCATCTTTTCGTGGGGTAATCATATGCAAGATCTACTATGCTGTCAACTGCTATTTTAACTTTTTTACAATAACCTTCTAATTTTTTAAACTAAACCTTTTACCCATAGCATATTGTTTTAATAAATTCTTAATCGGCTCTATATTATCAATAGCTTTAAGCCCTAAACGTCTTAGGTACCATAAGGGTTTTGAATGATTTGAGAAAATACTATTTAGACTCTCAGTAATCATATACATATTACAATTATCATTTTGTCTTAATTTTTGATATCGTTCTAGTACTACTGCATTTGTACCGCTACTTGCAACTAACCCAGTTAAAGTTTCAATATCTTTGATGCCCTGATTTAAGCCTTGACCAGCTAGCGGATGAATTACGTGTGCACTATCTGCCACTACTACTATTTTATTATGAAAATATTTACTAGTTATACGAGCTTTTAAAGGAAAAGAACTAATATCGCTATCCACCGCAATAGCTCCTAGAGAATTGCCACAATTTCTACTTACCAGATACTCAAACTCTTCGCTCGGCAAACTGGTCAATAACGTAGCCTGCTCTTGGCTGGTAGTCCATACTATCGATGAGGTTTTTTGATCCTTGAGAGGCAAAATGGCAAAAGGACCAGATGGCATAAAATGTTCAATAGCACAATTTTCATGATTTTTCTCATGCCTAATATTAAATGTCAAGGCAGTTTGATTATATGATTTTTCTATTTTATTGAAAAAATAATATTGACGGGCTTTAGAATTATGCCCATCACAAACAATCAATAAGTCACTATTTATAGTCTTCTGATTATCTAAATAGATGATCGAATGATCAGCTTTACTATCGATCTTTTGATAACCACACTGATCAATTATGTTGATCAATGAGCTTTTTTTAACATTTTCTAGTAATATTTGCTTAAATTCACTGTTTTTTACTATATAACCTAATGCATCATTACCTTTGATATTTGGCAAGCACAACATTTCTGGTGCCTTATTATCCACAACATAAATTTCCAGCATTTTGCCAGCTACCTGTTCAATCTCAGACCACAAACGAATAGCTTTTAGGAATCGTGAAGAAGCAGGAGTTAAGGCAGTAGTCCTGATATCAACACAAAAGTTGCTAGAGTTTATCGATTGACACTCAAGGATCGTAGTTTTAATATTCTTTTCAGCAAATGATAATGCCGTAAGCATACCACTTAAACCACAACCTAATATTACTATTTCTTTTTTCATTACATTACATTATTAGACTGACCAATAAAATACTTTAAATATGCTCCGCTTGCTATAAAGCTTAACAGAAAATAAATCAGAGCAATATCTAAATAACAATTATTCATTTTAAATGACCCAAGGAAACAAATGAATAAAGTCATTATACTAGTTAAACTATTCAGCACTAAGAGTTTTACAAAAATATTTCCATTTTTAAGCAATAAATAAATCATTAAAGCAACAAATAAAATATTAATGATTAAATAAAGATTTATCATAGACCTAATTTAAATTAATTAAAAATTGATTGCCACGCTCACATATGTTCGCTCGCAATGACTTGTATACGCCTCAAACGTCATTGCGAGGAGTGCGGAAACCGCACGACTAAGCAATCCAGATTTATTATAATTTTTGGATTGCTTAGTCGGCTACGCCTTCTCGCAATGACGGTAATAGTAACTATAGGGTTGTAATCACTCAAAATGTTTTTCGTTTGTTCCTACTAGTGGGACGACTTGATCACCTTCCATACTAGGATCAACATCAGACAATTCCCAAGAAGAATACGAGCAGTCAAAAGCATCCTCAGACTTATTTGACCAGAGTTCTGATAAACTTTCAGTAGAATAATACGAGCAGTCAGAACCATTTTCAGGCTCATTTGAGTAGGAATCTAATAAATTTTTAGCTAAATCAGATAATTCTGAAGAACTTTTTATTATAGATGCATATTTTATTAAGGAAGCAAATTGCTTATCATTTTGTTGAGCAAATAAATTTATTAAATCTTTATCAAGATTTTTATACGCCAATGAATGACATTCTTTAATTTCAAATACTTTACGTTCTTCATTCTCTGCAAGGGAAGTTTCTAAAAATTTACAAGTATCTATTAATAGAGACATATTTTGTACGCCTAGTTCTTGTGATCCTGTGTTTGCCAAATTGTAAGCAGTACCATTGTGGGAAAATTTAATTTTAGATTTAGGCTGTAAAACGAATGTTTCAAATGGAAGCTCTCCCATTATAGTTACGGTCGTATTGGGAATCACTTTTATCCAACTACTGGGTTCCATAAGCTTATCGGTGTTATCAATAATCACGTCTTTTTTATTTGTCAAACAAATATCTTTAGTACCATTTTGAATAGATTCAATATTCCACATATTAATAACCCTCGACTTAACCAACATAAATTTAGTATCTTCTAAACGCAACATATATAAACTCCTTTATTAATTTTTTAAAAAAATAATATTGTAAAATTTTTATCAAAAGAACGCAATCTTGAATTTTAGCGTTATTAGTTGATTATTTATCCATTATAACATAATATCCTGGCATCACTAAGAGTTTTACGATTTTTATGCACAATACTGATATTATAATAATTGGAGCAGGACCAGTTGGGTTATTTGCTGTTTTCCAAGCTGGAATGCTTGGTATGCGTTGCCATGTTGTTGACTCACAGGAAATAATAGGCGGGCAATGTAGCATACTATATCCAGAAAAGCCGATATATGACATACCAGCCTACCCTAAAATTATGGCAGAACAGTTGATAGAACAATTGGCATTACAAGCTAAACCGTTTAATCCGGTTTATCATCTCAATCAGCAAGTTATACAATTAAAAAAAGAAGATGACTATTTCCAAATTACCACTTCTAAAAATATCACAATAGCTGCTAAAGCTATTATTATCGCTGCTGGCTGTGGTTCTTTTGGACCTAACAGACCTCCACTAGCTGGTATAGAAGGATTTGAAGGAAAATCAGTATTTTATTTTATCAATAACCGCAATAGTTTGGCTAACCAAGAAATCGTCATAGCTGGTGGTGGAGATTCCGCTGTAGATTGGGCAATATCACTCTGCGAAATTGCTAAAAAAATATATTTAGTACATCGGCGCGAGAAATTTCGAGCAGCTCCTGAAACTATAAGGCAACTCAAAGAATTAGCCGATAATGGTAAAATTGAGCTGGTAATTAATTATCAGCTAGACCATTTAGTAGGAAAAGATGGTATATTAGAAGCTGTTGGAGTAAAGGATTTCGAAGGAAATATTCGCACCTTACCGGCAAATATATTACTGCCATTTTTTGGACTTACCCAAGAACTTGGTCCAATAAAAAATTGGGGATTGCATGTTAAAACAAATCATATAATTGTCGAGCCTGGTTATTTTGAAACAAATACTCCAGGTATCTATGCAATTGGTGATATTGCTAGTTATCCAGCAAAATTAAAATTAATTCTTACTGGTTTTGCAGAAGCAGCCAGTAGTTTACATCATGCCTATAGTAGGGTATTTGAAGGTAAAGCCTTACATTTTGAATATTCAACTACCAAAGGAGTGCATAAATAGTGAAAGAACACGGTAATATAATCAATGGTAGATATTTTACAGACCAGATATTATATGAGTTAAAGCTAGAGGTCAATTCACTCAAAGAGCAGTTTAAATTGGTACCAACTCTTGCTATTATACTAGTGGGTGATAATCCAGCTAGTAGCATATATGTAAGAAATAAACTAAAAGCAGCGACAAAAATTGGTATGAATGCTTTGCCAATAAATTTACCTAATGAAATTCAAATTGATCATATACTAAATGAAATCAATATACTCAATAATGACGCAAATATCTCGGGGATTATCGTACAACTCCCCTTACCTAAGCATATCAATAAAAATTTAATCTTATCTGCTATTGATCCTAGCAAAGATGTTGATGGTTTTCACCCCATAAATGTTGGTTATCTACACAGTAACTCAGGCGATGGCTTTATACCTTGCACAGCTCTTGGCTGTATTGAGTTACTTAAACAAGTTGAGAAAAATTTAGCTGGCAAGAATGTTGTAGTTATAGGACGTTCTAATATTGTTGGAAAACCATTATCAGCTTTATTAGTTAGAGAAGATTGCACTGTTACTTTATGTCACTCAAAAACTCAAAACTTACATTCTATAACTTCCCGTGCCGACATAGTAATATCAGCTATCGGCTCACCTTTAACATTAACAGAAGAATATTTTAGCCCCCATTCTATAGTGATTGACGTTGGTATTAGTAAACTTGCCAATAGTGACAAAATGGTTGGAGACGTTGATTTTGCCAATGTTGTCGATAAAGTACGATATATATCACCAGTCCCAGGCGGTGTTGGACCAATGACTGTTGCTTTTTTGCTCAAGAACACACTTAAAGCAGCAAAACAAATTCCTATAGCTAATACCAGTTCTCGAAATTAATTTAGGTTGAGGAATTTGTAGGAGACACGGAACGCAGCACCGGAGCGTACTCAAGTGTACGTGAGGATGCGAGTACCGGATCGACGCACAAATTACCAACATAAATTAATTTCGGGAATTG
>JAJIYQ010000100.1 GCA_020881075.1 Rickettsia endosymbiont of Labidopullus appendiculatus | reverse complement strand
TTGATTATTTATTAAAGCTATTTTATTTAATAATTTTCTAGCATTTGGTTTTAATTCATTGATAGTTAATATAATGTTCAATTTAATTCTATCTGTTGATAGTTGAATTTTTTTCTTATATTCGGCTTTATCTAAACCTTTTACATTATTTAATAATTGTACCCCTTGTACTATCATGATAGGGTAACCAGCAAATTCTTTGCTCAAAAATTCTGCTGATTTGGGATCGTTATGTTCTAAAATATTGTTAACCAGAATACTAACGTCATTTTTTGCAAAGGCAGTCATCTTGACTATATTCGGTAATATTTCACTATCTTGGGAACAAAATATAACATGTCCATTATTTTCCCAATCAACGAACTCCTGAACTTTGTTATTTTTACCTACCTTTAGATTATCAAATATCAGTAACCATTTATCTTGATTTGATAAATAGTTCATTAGTTCTTTTTGGACTAATCTTATATCTTCTGATATTAGATTAGATTTAGTAGAGTTATTAGTCGTACTATTAATAGCTTTGGCTAGCTTTAGTAGTTCTTGATTAATATCTAAATTACAGTCAATAAACCAAATAAGTTTATAGTTATTTTGGTTTTCATAACAATACATTCTAGCAAGTTGGGTTTTTCCCATGCCGCTGGTGCCTATAATACTTGCTTGTCGATATTTAATTAAGTTATTTGTAAGCAAAGCTAGTTGTTTAACATGATCGACAAAATAAGTAACTGGTATAACAAAATTAGATATTTGTTGTTGAGCAAATGAATTATGCGGCAATATTAATAATATTAATATTATTAAATATTTATTCATTTTTTATTCCTAGTGAATGGTTTCAGGAAAATTACATTACTATTTGTTATCTTTGGTTTATTCATTTATATTTTTTCTCATCTCAATTTACTTAACTATATTCTTCCACTATTGTCAATTATTGATTTTATAGCAGTATATCCTAGGACAGTTTAGAAGTCGTAGGAAAAACAACCATCATTATTGCAAGATCACGTGGTGGTCGTGGCAATCCCTTAACTATTTGCCCAAAGCTTCTTCAAGTAATTTTTCTTGCTGCTCATTATGTATGTTCAGTGCACCAACGGCAGGTGAAGCAGATTCATTTCTACCAACATATTTAAATTGATTGTTAATTGACATATCTTTTAGGCTGTCATTTAAGTGGTCTTTAATGAAATTCCATGCTCCCATATTTTTAGATTCTTCTTGACACCAAATAAACTCCCTAGCCTTATTATATTTACCTAATATTTTAATGATAACATCTTTTTCAAACGGATATAATTGCTCAACTCTAATAATTACCATATCTGAAATAGTTTTTTCTTCCCTTTTTTCTAATAAATCATAGTATACCTTGCCACTACATAATATAACTCGTGTTACTTCCTTGGCATTTATCGTCTCATTAATCTCGTCTAGTACAGGTACAAAGCTTGTATTCTCATCAATATGCGATAGAGGGGATACAGCCATTTTATGTCTTAATAAAGATTTTGGTGACATTACTATTAGTGGTTTACGAATATTACTGTATATTTGACGACGTAATAAATGAAAAAATGAGGCTGGGGTTGTAGGATAGGTAACTTGAATATTATCTTCAGCAGCAAGCTGTAAAAATCTCTCAAATCTTGCAGAACTATGCTCTGGACCTTGCCCTTCCAATCCGTGTGGTAGTAGCACTACTATACCACTCATTCTGAGCCATTTGTTTTCACTACTGGAAATGAATTGGTCAAAAATTATTTGAGCTCCGTTAGCGAAATCGCCAAACTGAGCTTCCCAAATTACTAAATTTTTTGGATTAACTAATGAATAGCCATACTCAAAACCTAAAACCGCATATTCAGATAAATTACTGTTAGCAATTTCAAAGTTTGCTTGATTTTGCGATAAATTATTTAATGGTGTATAAGTACTATTATCTACCTGACTATGCAACACTGCATGACGGTGAGAGAAAGTGCCACGCTCAGAATCCTGACCAGTAAAACGTATTCTGGTACCTGAATTTAATAGACTGGCAAATGCTAATTGCTCTGCAGTTGCCCAATCGATGGGTTTATCTTGCTTTAAACTATTTGCTCTTAATTCAAATAATTTTACAAGTTTAGGATTTAAAGGAAAATCTTTTGGTATTTGACAAAGCCTTATACCAAGCTCTTTTAAAGTATTTTTACTAACACCAGTAGAGAGTATTTTAGCATTTGACCTAGTGTAACCAGACCATAACCCCTCTAAGTACTGAGCTTGTGTTTGATAATTTTTAGCATGTTCATATTCTTGATCTAATTTTAGTTTAAATTGTTCTTTTAACGTAGGAAAATGATTTTGGTCAATTATTCCGTCTGCCATCAGTTCATTGGCAAAAACTGTTGCAGGGGATTGTTTATTTTTTATTACATTATACATAGCACCTTGAGTATACATAGGCTCATCACCTTCATTATGACCGTATTTACGATAGCATATGATCTCAATGACTATATCTCTAGCAAATTTATGTCGGTAATTCACTGCCATATTAGTAGCTTTGAGTACAGCTTGAATATTATCACCATTTACATGTAAAATTGGACTATTAATTATTTTAGCAAATTCAGTAGAATATCTACTTGGTCTGGTATCATAACTATTTGTTGTAAAGCCAAGCTGATTATTAATAACAAAGTGAATAGTTCCGCCAACATGATAAGCCTTTAAATTCGACATAAACAAACTTTCAGCTACTACACCTTGACCACAAAAAGCAGTATCACCATGCACTAAAATACCCATTACTTTTTGACGATTAACATCTTGAATGTTGTCTTGTTTTGCTCGTACTTTACCAGCTACCACTGAGTTTATCGCTTCTAAATGCGAAGGATTATCTGCCATAGAGAGGTGAACCTTAGATTGCCCTCTTATTCGATCTGACGAATAGCCAATATGATATTTTACATCACTCGAAATACCTAAATCATTCGACAAGATACTGCCAGTCATAAATCCAGATAGAATGGCTTTATAAGGTTTAGTCATTACCTTAGTTAAGGTACTAAGTCTTCCTCGATGTGCCATACCTATTACGACATCTTCTACTCCATGAACAATAGACATATCTATAGCTTTATCTATAGCTACTACAGCTGCCTCTCCCCCCTCTACTGAGAAACGCTTTGCCCCAGGAAATTTTGTGTGTAGATATTGTTCAAATCCTTCAATTTCCACTAGATCTTGTAGTATATCCTTCTTATCTTGTTTTAGCAGAAAGTCTAATGTACTAAGAGCTTGGGCGTTACTTTCCATTTGTTCACAAAGCCAGGTTTTTTCATCTTCATTGGTCACATGATCAAACTCTATAGCAATATCTTTAGCATAAGTTTGATCGAGCAAATTAACTAGTTCACTAACTGTGCATGATTTTATTCCAAAAAATTGATCATCAATTTCTATAATATTATTCAACTGATCTTTAGTAAAACCAAAATCTTCTATATTAAGCTTCAACTGACTTTTCGTTGTAAGAGTTTCAAGATTCAATGGGTCTAGTTTTACTAAATAATGTCCATATTTGCGATAGCTAGCAATCAGCATTTTTACTCTGAGCTTGTTAGTAACAGTAGAAAAATCCGTATCAAGCACCTCCTCCCTTTCACGAGGTGAAGTGATAATATGAGCAATGCTTTTTGTAACCTGATAGCTATTATAGTCAATTGATGAGAAGTTGGGGACGTTGTCACTCGTCGCTCGCCTATTACTTATAGGCGTTGCTCCATCGCTCCTAGCCCCAAATTCTCCTGAATTGACTATATTATTTTCAATATTTTGGAAATAATTTTGCCAGCTTTTATCAACTGCTGTATGATCTGATAAATATAGCTGATATAATTCTTCTATAAAGATAGCATTGCTACCAAATAAAAAGCTGGTTTGTTTAAAGTTTTTGTCCATAACTCCTTATTCCTGATTAGCCTTATTGTTGTTAGGTTATGTTTATAAACATAGCAGATTTTTTTGCTCCACTAATAGCTGTGTTCATTTTTTTTATGGTATACTCAAATGATTTGAAGAATTGGCTCCGTAAAACTTCGGGGTATTCGCGTGCTCACGTACTTCATGTACGCTCCGCTCGCTCACCCCTTGTTTTACGTTCCAATTCTCCAAATCATTTGAGTATATTGCTTATTTTTTTCATTGACCATTTTGCTAATAAACGAATTAT
>JAJIYQ010000099.1 GCA_020881075.1 Rickettsia endosymbiont of Labidopullus appendiculatus | reverse complement strand
ATGAAAATCTTTTAAATCATTGGCATAGCTCTCTGTATCTAAAAGACAATGTTTTGATTTCCAATGTTTTTTATCGTCAAACATCACAAAATCTGCTATTGCTAAAAATATTACTCCTTTTAATTTAGCGTATACTGCCAACTTTTTATGGTTTTCATCTTCTTTGAGTATTTGCTTAGAATATGCTTTAGCAGCATAATATTGGGCTCTTTTCTCAAATCCTGGATGCTTACTTATCTGCATCTCTACGATGAATTGATTACCATGTTGATCTTTACATAACACATCAACTATAGACTTTCTGTAAATAGCAATATCAGGGTCTTGGATAGTTGGTAAAAACGTCACCTCAATTATTTTTTCATTTCCTTTACATTTGAGAATATCATTTAAAAAATGAACAAGTATATCTTTATTCTTTTCAGTACCAAAAATTTGGCGAAAACAAAAATCATTTTTAGGGTCAAGAAATTTTGATAAAAACATATAATACAACCTCTTAATTCTATATTAGACCTCTTGCATAACCTAAAGATAATTGAGGAACGGAGACGAGTTTTGACAACAAAATTACCAATTAGATTAGGTTATGCAAGAGGTCTATTGATAACTAATACTATTTTACCATCTTCTCCACTAAAAATCTTGCAATAAATTGATTTTAAAATAAATTTAAGACCCTATATTTTTCTCCTATATGTTACCATAATTTTTAGGCATACGATAATAGACAGTCTTATATGACTGCTCACTATTTGGAAGTTTCCGCTGCCTAACTGAGAAACTGCCAAAACCTCTAATTTCAATACGGTTTTGTTCAGCTAAGCTAGATTGCAAATAATCCAAAACCAAATCTACCGAATCTTTTATATCCTCCTTAGCAAGATAATTAAGTTCTTCCGATATTTTATTTACTAGGTCAGATTTTTGCCATAAATCAAAAAATTGCTCCCAATCCTTGAAATTTATTTTTGAAAAAACTTGGTAAAATACTATCAAAATCTTCCATTATAATCTCAAGGAATTTTGGTTTAGGTTTTATTTTAAATTCTTTTACTTTCAAATCCTTATCGATTTGTTTAACTTCCTGTAACCATTTAATCGCATCATCCTGTGACCCCACAGCATCAACAAGCTTTAGCTTTAAAGCTTGGCGACCAGAATATATCCGCCCGTCAGCTAGTTCTCTAACTTGATCAATTGGTATATTCCTTCTTAAAGCCACTAGTTCAATGAAATAATCATAAGTATCTAATATATTGGACATTATTGCCTGGCGAACAGCTTCTGTGACTTTTTCAGTAGGATTAGGAACCGCCTTTAATTCTCCGGATTTAAAATTATTAAAGGTAATACCTAAAGTTTTTGCTAAATCTGTGACTTCTAGAGTTTGAAAAATTATACCAATTGAGCCGGTAATTGTCCCATTATGACTAATTATGTAATCACCTCCTAAGGATATCAAGTATCCCCCGCTGGCTGCCAATGTACCCATAACAACCACTACCGGCTTTTTTGCGGATATTTTTCTGAGTATATTATAAATTTTCTCTGAACCAACAACAGTTCCACCAGGAGAATTGACATTAACCACTAAAGCACTAATCTGCTCATCATCAATGATTTTTTCCAATCTTGTATCACGTTTTGCATCTTCAAAAATGATATCTTCTATTGAAATAGCAGCTATATATTTACTATTAGTAGTTATATATTCAGATTTTGTCAAATCAAATTGCTTAATCATCACCACAATTAAAACTATAAACATAAAAATTGTTGCTAGCTTCCAAAGCATTAATTTCGTCTTATTTTGCTTTCTTTCAATTAGGTATTCAGCAGTTATTGTCATTAATTTACCATTCGTTAATTTTTTCTTAGACGAAGCAATCTAATCCATTTATGATGGTTAGCACTTCACCCGCATAATTCGCCCTTGATCCCTTTTCCAATCTTGTTCTTTAATTGTTTGTCTTTTATCATGTAATTTTTTACCTTTTGCGATTCCTAACTCAACTTTTACTTTATTTTTCTTATTGAAATATAAAGTAAGAGCTACGAGAGTATAACCCTTTAAACGAATCTTACCAATTATTTTTTTTATCTCACTCGAATTAAGGAGCAACTTACGTGTCCTTCTAGTCGAGTGATTAAACCTATTAGCTTTTTCATATTCCGCAATATGACAATTATACAAAAACACTTCATTTGCTGAATTTTCTGCATGACTATCTTCTATACTGGCTTTTCCTTGACGCAATGATTTAACTTCACTACCAGTCAATATTATGCCAGCTTCAATTTTTTCTTCAATAAAGTAATTGAAATATGCCTTCTTATTTTGTGCTATTACTTTTTTATATTCCGACATATTCCATAGCTTTATTTATTTTCTCCTCAGTGGCTACACTAGCTGAAGTTAAAGGAAGCCTTAATTCATTGGCACATAACCCCAATCTTGCCGCAGCATATTTTACCGGTATCGGATTGGATTCTGCAAATAATGCTTTATATATAGGTAATAATTGCTGTTGAATTTGCAGAGCTTCCTGATAATTACCATCACGACAATTATCCTGTAGTTTTTTACATAAACTAGGCGTGATATTAGATGCAACAGAAACACACCCTACCCCCGAATGAGCATTATAAGATAAAGCTAATTCATCATTACCACATAATAAATTAAAATTTTTAACCATAGCCCTAATTCGTAAGGGGCGTTCTAAATCGTTACCAGCATCTTTAAGGGCTACAATACGCGGTAGTTTACTGAGCCTAATTATCGTATCATCAGAAAAATCTGCCAAAGTTCTACTAGGTACTGAATATAGCATTATTGGTAAATTACTGGCATTATGGATAGTTTCAAAATGCAAATATATTCCCTCTTGAGTTGGCTTTACATAAGAAGGAATACTACACATAAATCCATCAACGGCAATTTTTGTGCATATTTGTACCATATCTATGGCGGTGCTAGTAGTCATGGCTGAACAACCAGCTATTACTGGCATACGTTTGTTAGTAATTTCCATAACCGCTTGTAATAAAGACTGATATTCCTGCAAAGTTAAACTAGATCCCTCACCAGTAGAACCAGCAACCACTATCCCATCAACTTTATTAGCAATTTGATAGTTCACTATCTTTTCCACAGAAGTAAAATCTAATTTATTCTCCTTAAAAGGAGTTATCATAGCTGTAATGACTCCTTTGAATATATTATTTCCCATAAATACCTGTTAAATTCATATCATTTTTATTAGACCTATTGCATAACCTAATCTAATTGGTAATTTTGTTGTCAAAACTCGTCTCCGTTCCTCACGTACATCTTAGTACGCTGCGGTACTCGACTTCGTTTTTCCTAAAAATTCCTCAATTATCTTTAGGTTATGCAATAGGTCTATTAGCTAACCCGATTAGCCATTTGTCTCAAAATGAACAATGGATTGCTTCGACCATTATATGGTCTCGCAATGACGGCTACATTTATAATTCGTCATTGCGAGGAGCTACTTTAGTAGCGACGAAGCAATCCATTTAATCATTTTTGTGGATTGCTTCACTCATATAAGTTCGCTCGCAATGACGGTATTGCCAAATACTCAGTATATCACTATTTATTTGTACACTAAGTCATTATATTCTTTTTTTAGCAAATTAGTAATTTTATTATCTTCAAAGATGACATTTCGCTCACCAAGGTTAATCGATTTAATCCCCTTAACTTCAGCAGCTGTACCAGTCATAAAACATTCATTAAACTCCCCTACCCTATCTGGAGTTATGTACTCTTCTATAACCTTAAGATTTAACCGTTTAGCAAGTTCAATAATTGTTTGACGCGTTATACCATTTAAAAAACTATCAGCTATTGGAGTAAATAATTGATCACCTTTAACAAAAAAGATATTTGTCGTAGTACATTCAGCAATGTATCCCCGCCAATCTAATAAAATTGCATCATCGTACCCCAGAGACTTAGCTTCTTTCTGGCATACTATCATCATATTATAATGTCCTGATGATTTACATTGTGGGGGCAATGAGTTTGGATGACATTTTCGCCAACGAGCAATATGCAAACTTAAAGCCTCAGAAGGTCTAGGAGTTGATGGAACAGCAGCAATTAATAGATTAACCGATAAGTTTACATTAGTCAGATTAAGAGATTCACTACCAAACCAAATTAATGGGCGAATATACGCATCTTTAATATTATTTTTTGTTATAAGTAGCTGGTGAGCTTCTATAATCTCTTCAAAACTATATGGCACCTCTATGCTTAGACTTTTTGCCGACTCTATCAAACGTTGTGTATGTTCTTCTAATTTAAAAATTTTACCATTATAGGCTTTTTCTCCTTCAAAAACTCCACCAGAATAATGCAAACTATGAGTAAGAGCATGTATCTTGGCTTCCTGCCAAGCAATAAATTTACCATTAATCCAAACATAACCTGATAATTGATTAAGATTTTTAAACTGCTTTTCAGTTAGTATATTTTCTTGTATTATTGTCATTGTTAATATTCCACTATTAAACTATAGTAATTTTTATTACCTAAAATTTATTTATGCAAAGCTCGAAACCCCACATTCTTGTAGTTGATGATGATACTAGAATACAAAAACTTTTAAAACAGTTTTTGTATAAAAAAGGCTTTTTAGTATCAACAACACATTCTGTCGAAGGAGCTGAGGAATTATTAAAATCTTCTATTTATGACTTAATTATTTTAGATGTCATGTTACCAAATGTTACAGGACTTGATTTTGCTAAAACTATAAGAGCTACTAAAAACCTTGTACCAATTGTTATGCTAACTGCATTGTCAGAACCAGATGATCGTATCAAAGGCTTGGAATCCGGTGCGTCCGATTATCTGACTAAACCTTTCGAACCGAAAGAATTATTATTAAGAATCAATAACCTATTAAATAGCTATAATAATTATAAAAAACAAGATAAAATCAAACAATTAGGTAATAATTATTATAATTTTGAGTCAAAGGAATTCATAAAAAATAATCAGCTTGTATCACTAAGCTCTACAGAACAAAAATTGCTAGAAGTTTTACTAAACAACGTTGGACAAGAAATGAAACGTGATGAGTTATCAAAAATAATGGGAGGACTCAGCCCTCGTTCTATCGACGTACAAATTGTCAGAATAAGGAGTAAGATAGAAGATGATCCTAAAGAACCCAAATATCTAAAAACCATTCGGAATAGCGGATATGCTATCTATACATAAATTTATTCCACAAACATTACTGGCTAGATTTGTACTCATTATCATTGTTCCGACATTAATCGGACAAATTCTAGCAGTGTTTTTGTTCTATGATCGCCACTGGTATAATGTTTCTTACTATACTAGCAATATTATTGCTAATGAGATTATTTCCCTTCTTGAAAAAGATGATAATAATCTATTAGAAAAAAATACCATAGCGACAAATTATTTAAATTTGTCATATCAGTTTTATCCAAAATTAACCTTACCATCCACGCAGCCTAGAATTAGTGAAGAATTAGAGATTTTTAAAAATATTATTAACGTAAAAATTAATAAAAATAATATAGTAAAGCTTAATGATTCAGGAAGAATTGAAGTACTACTTCAATTAACCGATGGTTTAATAAAAATAACTTTCCCAGCAAAATTGTTGATGAATCCAACTGCCTATATTTTTGTCTTATGGTTAATCTTCTTAACTATTTTACTACTTTCTGTTTCCTTAATCTTCTCTAAAAACCAAATTAAATCCATTTTAATTCTGGCAGATGCGGCTGATCAATTTGGACAAGGAATCACCAAATTACAAACATTTAAACCTTCTGGGGCAAAAGAAATAAGAAAGGCTGGCATTGCTTTTCTTAAAATGAAAGAACGCATTGAAAAGCAAATTAGCAAAAGAACTAGAATGCTTGCTATGATTTCGCACGATTTATGTACTCCGTTAACCAGAATGAAGTTACAATTAGAGCTAATGAACAAATCTGATGAAACAGAAGGGCTTAAGGAAGATATAGTTATTATGCAGCAAATGATAAAATCATATCTTGACTTTGCTAGAGGAGAAAATGGAGAAGAAGCTCAAATAATCGAATTATCTTCTTGGATGTTAAATGTTACAAATAAATGGTCTGCCAATATTGAATTAATTACGATAGGGCAACCAGTATACACACAAATTAAGCCTAGCAACTTTGAACGTGCAATATCTAATATAATAAATAATGCGATAAAATATTCTACAAAAATAAAAATTACTATATGCTCTACCTCTACTAATGTAATAATAAAGATTGAAGATAATGGAATTGGCATAAAGGATGAAGAGAAATTATTAGTATTTAAAGCATTTTACCGTTCAGATAAGTCCCGTTCACTTAATAATTCAGGGAATGTTGGACTTGGTCTTGCTATTACTAAAGAAATAATTATTGATCATAGTGGGACAATATCATTACAGGATAGTAAAGCTTTAGGCGGGTTATTGGTTGAAATTTCACTACCTATAATACAAAAGTAAATATGAGTACAATCAACAAAGTAAATCATTTAGCTATCATCATGGATGGTAATGCTAGGTGGACATTAGGGAAAGGTCTACCTAAATTTGAAGGACATAGAGTAGGTGCCGATAAAGTAAAAAAATTATTAGCAAATTTTATAGAACTTAATATACCTTACGTTACACTTTATACTTTTTCATCAGAGAATTGGCGTAGATCAAAGACTGAGGTCACATTTTTATTGAAATTATTACGTTATTACCTAAAAAATGAGACTGCGGCACTGCACAAGAATGGGGTTAAAATAAAAATTATCGGTAAATTGGATTTGTTGGATTCTGTGTTACAAAAACAAATTCATGATGCTATGGAATTAACAAAACATAATAATAAAATAACTCTTTGTCTTGCTTTTAGCTATGGCGGGCGAGCAGAAATTGTTGATGCCTGTCAGAAAATTATCGATTCTGGTAAAACAAATATTAGCGAACATGAGTTTATTAATTATCTGTATGATCCAGAAATGCCAGATGTAGATTTATTAATTCGCACTGGTGGGGTATATAGAATCAGCAATTTCCTATTATGGCAAGTCGCATATGCTGAACTATATTTTTCACCTAAATACTGGCCTGACTTTGATAAACAAGATTTATTAGAAGCGTTAGATGATTACTCAAAAAGGAAGAGGACTTTTGGTGGCAGGTAAGAAAAAGTCTAATCTATTTATTAGAGTATTATCAGCCCTAGTAATAGGACCGGTATTTATTATATCGATAATATTTATCAAGTCGTTATTTTATTTACTGATGCTATTAATTGCCGTAGGTATGTTATATGAATGGTATCAGATGACCAAACCATCTTTTTTTTATGGATTACTTGGTTTTATCATCATTCCCATTCCTATTATATCTTTAGTAATAATTGCTACTGAAGATAAAAATCGGTGGCTATTATTACTCTATTTTACTATAATATGGTCAGTTGATATATTTGCTATGATTGGCGGGAAAAATATAGGCGGTATTAAACTTGCTCCCAAGATTAGTCCTAACAAAACTTGGAGTGGATTAATCACAGGAGTATTAGCTAGCGGGGTTGCGGCATTTTTATTGAGTTTGCTGCCAGGATTTGATTTGCCAACTTACTATTTGTTAAACAAACGGCACTTAATTATAGCAGCTTTTTGTTTAGCACTAATAGCACAAATGAGCGATTTATTTATTTCATATTTCAAACGCAAATTTGCTATTAAAGATAGTGGCACTATAATACCAGGTCATGGAGGCGTTTTAGACCGATTCGACAGCATAATTCTTACTGCCCCAATATTATTTTTATTATTAAAATATTATGAATTATCAATATCTTATTGATTTAGTTAAAAGATCCAAAATTATAATATTTAATGTTTTGCTTTCTTTACTATTAGCTTATTTTATTTTCCATTCTATTTATGGTAATAGGGGAATTATTGCTTATTTTACATTAAATCAACGACTGGAAAAAGCCTATAGTGAGCTAGAAACTTTAAGGGCAGAACGTGTTGAACTCGAACATAAAGTAAAACTACTTAGACCAGAATCTCTAGACAAGGATATGCTTGACCAAGAAGCTAGAAGAGTTTTAGGAGTTGCTTCTTCAACAGAACAGGTATTTACCGTAAAATAGTATGGTAACCCAGGACAGTTTAAAAATCATATGTGGTCGTCATTGCGAGCGAACGTATGTAAGCGAAGCAATCCATTTTTAATGAGTATGGATTGCCACGACCACTATGTGGTCTCGCAATGACGCTTTGAGTATACCAACAAAAGATTAGGAGGTTATTATTAGCATTATAGTTTTTTACAATGATATTCCAGAAGATTTTAATATTGCTGGAGACTTAGCAATCGATACAGAAACGATGGGATTAAAAGTGCATAGGGATAGATTATGCCTTTTGCAAATGAGTAATGGTGATGGTGATGCTTATCTAGTAAACTTTATTGACAAGAACTATGCAGCACCTAATTTAAAAAAATTATTACTTGATAAAAATCGATGTAAAATATTTCACTATGCTCGATTTGATTTAGCCGCAATAAAGAAATATCTTGAAATTGATTTAGAGAATATCTTCTGTACCAAAATATCTTCTAAATTGGTTAGAACCTACACTGATTCCCATGGTTTAAAAGATTTATGTCGCGAATTGCTTTCAGTGCAAATTTCTAAACAACAACAATCTTCCTATTGGGGGAGAAATGAACTTACGGAAGAACAAAAAGAATATGCTGCCAAAGATGTCCTTTATTTACATCAGCTGCGTTCTATCTTACAAGATAGATTACTAGCCGAAAATAGGCTAGACCTTGCAAAACAAATTTTTAAGTTCTTACCTATTAGAGCTAATTTGGATCTGATAGGCTGGAACGATATCGATATTTTTATGCACTAAGATTCCCGCCTATGCGGGAATGACATTAAAAAGACAAAACTATATAGTAATAAAATATGTTAACTATCAGTAAGTTTTTTTTCTTACCAATTAAATCACATATTAACGTTAGTGATAATATAATTGATGGACTTAAAAGATTGGGGATTATCAATTTAAGAGATTTGCTATTTTACCGCCCTACTTCTTATCAAGCTAAAACAACTTCACCCAATTTATCTTTACTGAAAAATGGACAGTTAATTCAAGCGGAAGTAACAATTGAAGAAATTCTTGTTCCTAAAAGCAGAAAGCAGCCTTTAAAAATCTTAGTATCTAATGAGACTGGTTCTATTTTACTGATATTTTTTAATAGACCACCTTATTTTCTGCTAAATAAACTTACGATAGGTAGTAAGCAAATAATTGAAGGCAAGGTGCAAATATTCTCTAGCTTAGCTCAAATATCTCATCCAATATTTATTTTTGATAAAAAACTTACCAACTCTATACAATCAATTTATCCTTTAACTTATGGAATAATTAATAAACAACTTTATTCCTATATAATAAAAGCTATTGATTTGCTTGAAAAAGAGTGTGACCGCATTCCTGAAAATTTTCAGGAAATAAAGGACTATATTAAATCTTTATTAAATGATTTAAAAATCATGCATTTATACCAAGTTCATGATAATAAATTACAAACTCAATCCTTAAGACGATTAGCATCAAGAGAGCTATTTGCTAACCAGCTATCATTACAACATCTCCGTCAACAAACAAAATTAAAACAAGGTAATTCATTTACTAAATCTGCTCAGCTACAACAATCAATACTTAAAATATTAGGATTTGAACTAACATATGACCAAAAAAAAGTCATTGAAGAAATTGAAAAAGATCAATTATCTCCTACAGAAATGATGCGTTTACTGCAAGGTGATGTAGGGTCTGGCAAAACCCTGGTAGCTTTATTAACAATAGTCAATGTAGTATACTCAAATGATCTGGAGAATTCGAATATAGTCAATTCAGGAGAATTTGGTGCTAGGAGCGATGGAGCGACGCCTATAAGTAATAGGCGAGCGACGAGTGACGACGTCACCAACTTCTCCTCAATTGACTATATATATCATAAATTTCAAGCTGCACTAATGGCTCCTACTGATTTATTAGCAAATCAACATCACCAATTCTTTGTTAAAGCCTTAAGTGAAAGCGGAATAAAGATTGGTTTACTTACTGGGAAAATATCTAGCAAAGAACGCAATAAGCTATTATCAGAGCTAGAAAACGGAGATATTGATATATTAATTGGCACTCATGCATTATTTCAAGAAAAAGTAATTTTTAAAAATCTAGGTTATATTGT
Source organism: Rickettsia endosymbiont of Labidopullus appendiculatus (assembly GCA_020881075.1). Classification (GTDB taxonomy): domain Bacteria; phylum Pseudomonadota; class Alphaproteobacteria; order Rickettsiales; family Rickettsiaceae; genus Tisiphia. The sequence goes on along the minus strand of JAJIYQ010000099.1, from coordinate 15,902 downwards.
CATTGATGAGCAACATAAATTTGGTGTACAACAACGGCTCGATTTAATTAACAAAGCTTCATATCCCGATGTTTTAGTAATGACAGCCACCCCTATTCCTAGAAGTCTTACTTTGACTATGTTTGGAGATATGGATATTTCTAAGTTAACTAGTAAACCAAAAAATCGACTGCCAATTATTACTAGCATCTTACCAAAAACAAAACTAAATAATGTAATTTCCGTTTTGGATAAAAAACTAACATCTGGAGAAAAAATTTACTGGATATGCCCCCTTATCGATCAAACTGATGAAGAGTTAGTAACCCAGGAAAAAAACACTGGGCTGACTGACGTTAATAGTAGATTTATTACCATTGAAACCGCCTACCCTAACATTACAACTACCATACACGGCAAAATGAAAAATGAACAAAAAGATGCGATTATGCAACAATTTAAGAATGGTAATATTAAAATTCTTATTGCTACTACTGTAATTGAAGTGGGTATTGATGTACCAGATGCCACCTTAATCGTCATAGAGAATGCCGAACAGTTTGGTTTAGCTCAATTACATCAGATAAGAGGTAGAGTTGGACGGGGAATGTTACAATCTCATTGTATTCTTCTATATGATCCTCAAAAATTAACTATACTTGCAAAATCTAGATTTGAAGTAATGAGAAATAGTAATGATGGCTTTTATATAGCTGAGCAGGATTTACTGTTAAGAGGTAGCGGAGAAATATTAGGAACAAAGCAAAGTGGTGAGATAAGATTCTTTTTTGCCGATCTAGCTAGAGACTTAGACCTTTTAACTAAAGCTAATAAATTGGCAGAAGAAAGTTCAAATAATCATTCAGAATTATTGATACTTCAAACAAAATTATTTGCTAAAGTAGAATTTAACGAATTAAACTAGTACTACAGTTGTAAATTAATTTATGTTAGGGAATTTGTAGGAGACACGGAACGGAGAACCACAGCGTACTTAGATGTACGTGAGGATTCAAGTACCGGATCGACGCCCAAATTACCAGCAGAAATTAATTTACAACTGTAGTACTAGGTTGTGAACACTCGCAATTAATCATATAGTACACATTGTATAAAATTATCTCGAGCATGTAGTTTTTGGTTGTTGTGAAAGAAATATCGGTTAAAAAAATATGTAGTTAAATTAAAAGCTTGTTTTTTATCATTATTAGTAATTTCATACTTAGTGGAGGTTAAGAATTGTGGTAAGATTAGAAGCCTGTCTTGATATTTCAGCCCTTCTGATAAACAGACAGCTTTTCCAGATTTTGGTGAGACATATTTCAGATTCTCCTGGCTACCTGTTACTGTACATTTATCCAACTCAAGACCATATCCCGATTCTTGGAGTATGGCTAATTCAAACCTAATATACTCTTCAAAAATAAAATTATTTGCTAGGTTGTTTAAATATTTTACAAAAATTGGAAAAAAATTATTGTGATTTTCTCTTTCATGAAATGCTATTTTAATCAAGCTAATAATTGAATTAAAGGCATATAATTTAATTTTATTAGTTATTAAAAGACCAGTGTAAGATTTTATTAATTCACATTTAGCCATTCCTATATGTTCATGTAATCTAGCTTGCCAAAAAAAATCAACAATATTACCTTGCTGATTTATAGTGCCAGATTTTCTAGATGTTTCTCGTATTACCCCAGAATATAACCCATGATTTTTAGTAAAAACTGTAATAATAGACGAATTTTCTTTTAATGGTTTTTTGCCAATTATTATTCCTATATCTTTAAAATTCATATTCAAGTCTGTTGTAATCGCATATGGTTATATGAGTTTGGGTCATCTTGCCAAAGTTCACGTACTTTTACAAAAAGAAAAAGATGAATTTTACAATCAAAAGATATCTGCATTTCTATTCTTGCCTTAGAGCCTATTTCTTTAATTTTACAACCATTTTTTCCTAAAATAATAGTCTTATAAGAGTCTCTTGAAACAACTATTACTTGATGAATTTTGATAGATTTATCGTTATTTTCCTGCCACATTTCAGTTTGGACGGTTAAATTATAAGGTAATTCTTGGTGAAGATTCAAAAATAATTGTTCCCTAGTTATCTCAGCTGCTAAAAATCGCATAGGCAGATTAGTAACATCATCCTCTTCATATAGCCAAGGCGATTCTCTAGCTTGGCTTTGGATATAATTAAGTAATTTATTGATATTTTTACCGGATAAAACGGATAGTTTTAATATATAACTATCTATGAACTGAGAATTTAGAGTATTTTCTATTTCTTCTAGATATTCAGAAGGAGTATCAATTTTGTTTAATAAGAATATTAAATTTATTTTAAGAGTTTGCAATTTTTTGAGTATTTGCAAAGTAAATTGATCAATAGGTTTCGTACTATCTATGATCAATAATACTAAATCTACACCATGTAAACTTGACCATGCACACCGTACCATTGCTTTTTCCAGCTGTTTCTTTGGTTCGAATATACCCGGTGTATCTAGTATTATCAGCTGTGTATCTTTTATGGTAACTATTCCGGTTATAATAGAGCGGGTAGTTTGAACTTTAGGAGTAACTATCGATATTTTTTGTCCAATGAGTTTGTTTAATAATGATGATTTACCAGCATTTGGTTTACCGATTATAGATAGAGATATTGTCTTTTGAAATATTTCCATGGACTAGCCTTACAACTTACAAATTGTTGAGGTAATTCATTAATTTACGAGCAGCAACTTTTTCTGCATCCTTAACTGAGTGACCAGTACCAGTTTGTTGATATTCATCCATCTGTACTAATACAGTGAAGATGGATGAATGTGGAGAACCTTCTCTTTTAATCACTTGATATACAGGCTTTTTAGTCCCTTTTTTCTGAGCTAATTCCTGAAGAGTACTTTTAGGGTCATAATCAGCTAAATCAATAATATCTATAAACTCATACCACAAATCATTTACTATTTTTTTTACTACGTCAATATTGCTATCAAGATAAATGGCAGCAATTAATGCCTCCATAGTATTTTCGATATTATTAGGATTTTGCCTTCCCCCTAATAGTTCTTCGCCATAAGTCATAATAATATAGTCTGACAGATTGATTTTGGCAGCTACTTTACAAAGTAATTCTTTACATACTAGATAAGCTCTAATTTTTGCTAATTTCCCCTCATCATAAGTAGAGAAATTTTTAAATAGAATTTCAGTAATAACAAAATTAATTATTGTATCACCAAGTAATTCTAAACGTTCGTAATTCTTTTGGACTCCATGCTTTACGGTATGCTGTTTTAGAGAAGGATGGCTTAACGCTTCCAGTAAGAAATCTTTATTATTAAAATTATACCCTATATCTTGCTCAAGTTTTTCCGGAGTAGAGAGGGCTGATTCTTTATTTGTGATCATTTTGTATTTTATCTGTATAAAGAGAGGTAAATAGTCTGTTAAATCTAATAGACGCCAACCAAGTACCAACACGGAATATTTGATTAATTATCCCAATATCACTGTCCCATAATTTTTCTTTTGTCGAAAAATAAATAAATTGTCCTTTGGCAATAAAGTTTTGAAATGGTACAAATCCTAGATCTATCCTACTATCATTCGATTCATCTCTGTTATCACCAAGAAAGAAATATTTACCTTCTGGTACATAAAAGATTTCTGTATTACCATATTGATTTTTTAATAAATAATTATCTTGTTTTAATTTATAAGAAAAATAATTTACACCGTTAGGTAATATTTCCTTATATTTTATGTAACTTCTTCCTTCTTCGCTTGTATACGTCCCAACTTCGGTACGATCTATAGCTTTATCATTTATATATACTACATCATTGATTAATTGTATTTTATCTCCAGGTAGACCAATTAATCTTTTTATATATCGAATATCCATATTATTTGGTGGACGAAAAACTACTATATCCCCTCTTTGTGGTTGTGATGCTAATATTCTATCGTTAAAAATATTAGGGCTGAAAGGAAGAGAATAATTACTATATCCGTAAGAATATTTTGTTGAGAAAATATAATCATTTTCTAGCACTGTCGCTTTCATTGAACCTGTTGGCACAAAGAAATTTTCCATCACAAAAAATCTTATCATCAGTGCCAAAAATATTACAAAGATAAAAGAGGCAAATTCTTGAATTGGTGTTTTTTTGTTAGTAGCCTTACCTGTTATTTGCATATGTAATAATTATTTAATAATGAGTTAAATATGAACAATGATAATCCATTAATATGTTTAAATCCAGCAATATTTTGAATTGTTTTCTTCAAAATATTTGAGTGTGACTTAAGAGTACTAACTTTTGCCACTCATCTTCATCAATAATGTTAATCCCCAGCTCTTTAGCTTTCTTGAGTTTACTACCAGCATCGCTACCTGCCACTACTAAATCAGTGGTAGACGAAACGCTACTGGCTACTTTAGCTCCTAATTTTTCTGCCTGAGATTTGGCTTCTGCTCTTGAGAGAGTTAGTAAGGAACCAGTAAATACCACAATTTTGCCAGATAATGCAGTTTTAGTTGTTTGTTGATTATGGTCTTGAATATTTAGAATTTTACTCAGTTGCTGAATAATTTGTAAATTTTCTTTAATATCAAAAAAGTCTATAATGTCTAGTAGAATCTTATCGCCTATTCCTTCCAGATCATTTAACCTTTGGTAAATTGGCTGTTCACCTTTTAACAAAGATTCCATAGCTGTTATGAAATTATTATAATTCTGAAATTCTCGAGCAAGTAATTTGGCGGTTTGTTCACCAATATGTCTGATTCCTAGGGAATAAATGAACCTATTTAGGGAAATGGTTTTGGCTTTGTCAATATTGGCAAATAGGTTTTCTACAGATTTTCGCCCCCATCCTACCATATTTTCAAGCTTGACTAAGTTCTTTTCATTATTATTTTGTAAATAAAAAATATCCACAGGATTTTCTATTAAAGATTTTTCCAGCAAAAATTCTATTTGCTTTTTCCCCAAACCATCTATATCTAAAGCATTTTTAGATGTAAAATGGCAAATTCGTTCATAATTTTGAGCAGGACAATTTAAACCATTATCACAACGAATAATTATAGTTTCTTGATTATAATGTAACTGAGAGCCACAAGATGGGCAAAGCTTCGGCATATCGATTTTTGGCGATTCACTAGAACGTTTAGTAAAATCTACAGCAGTAATTTGTGGTATGACGTCACCAGCTCTCTGCAAAAATACATAATCATTGATCCGTATGTCTTTTCTGATAATTTCCTGATAATTATGTAAGGTAGCTCGTGATACCCTAACTCCACCAATAGAAAGCGGTTCTAACTCAGCAACTGGAGTTAATACACCGGTTCTACCTACTTGCAGAGTAATGTTAATTAGTTTAGTTTGACCAATAATCGCCGGAAATTTATGAGCAATAGCAAATCTTGGACTTCTTGCAATAAAGCCCATTCTTTGCTGCAAAGCAAAATCATTTAGCTTATATACAACACCATCAATTTCATAAGGTAATTCTTCTCTAGATGAATTCAAATATTCATAGAAAGATTTCATCTCATCTTCAGAATGAGCTAATTTCCCTATATTATTGACGATGAACTCTAACTCTTTTAACTTATCTAATAAAATATCTTGAGAATCAGCTATTTTGCTACTAACGTTACCCACAGCATAAACAAAATATCCTAGAGGTCTAATAGCTGTAACGTTTGGGTCTAACTGTCTTAATGACCCAGCAGCCGCGTTACGCGGGTTAGCAAATTTATCTTTTTTGGATAATTCTTGAGCTTGATTTAATAATAGAAAATCCTGCTTATTAATGTAAACCTCTCCTCTTACTTCCAGAATTGCTGGAGTCGCAACTATTGCATGAGGGAAATTCTTGATAGTCTTGATATTTTCCGTTATATCTTCTCCAATAAAACCATCACCTCTTGTGGCTGCTTTGGTAAGTATTCCATTCTCATAGGTAGCAGAAAAAGACAAACCATCTATTTTAGGTTCGCAAAAAATAGGCGGAAAACTATCAAGTCGTAGAAAATTCTTTATTCTATTGATAAACTCTGATACATCTTCACTATCAAAGGCATTACTAAGCGAAAACATCGGATGGATATGTGTTACTTTCAAAAATTTCTCTGCTACAGAACTACCAATTTGTTTAGTTGGGCTATTTTCTAGTATTAGATGAGGAAATTTTTTTTCAAGTTCAAGATTTAAATTAAATAATTGATCATACTCAGCATCAGAAATCACAGGAGCATCCTCTTGGTGATAGGCTTTATTATATTTTTCTATCTTATTTGCTAGTTGTTTTAATAAATCTTTTGCCTCTAATTCAGAAAGCTGTTCAATATTAGTGGGAATATCTTGCATATATATGACGCTTGTGGCTGTATTTATTATTAATAAGACCTATTTAAAGTAAATTCTAGTAAGGAAGCTAAGTGATCTTTATAAATATTTTGTATGGGAATTTGCTTTAACAAATTACTAGCTTCATTGTTAATAGCTGCTAAATAGTCAATAATTTGCTGCTTAATACAATGTTCTATCATCAAATCTCGTATTAGTTTAAACTCACTTTCAGTTCTATTATCTGCCTTAATCATTTCTTGAATTTTTAACTGCCACTGATCATCAATCTTCTTATATAGGAAAATTAGTGGTAGAGTTATTTTCCCTTCTAAAAAATCATCACCTATATTCTTGCCAATATCACGACTATCCCCTAAATAGTCAAATAAATCATCAATGATTTGAAAAATATTGCCTAAATATCTACCAAATTTTTGTAAGATTTCACAAGTTTCATTAGATTGATTAGAAATAATTGCTCCTGCTTCACAAGATACACCAAATAATTCTGCAGTTTTAGCCATAATTATTTCATTATATTCTGTTTCGTCAATAATTCTCTGCTGATTCAATTTTACCAGTTGAGAAACCTCTCCTTCTGATATAATTGCTGAAGCTCTTGATAAAGATTTCATTGCTTTAATAGATTTTGTACTAACCATTAGCTGAAATGATTGACTAAATAAGAAATCTCCTACTAAAATACTAGCCTTGCTATTCCAGATAACATTAGCAGTAGGTTTGGATCTTCTCATGGTACTTTCATCTACTACATCGTCATGCAGTAAAGTTGCTGCATGAATAAACTCTACAGCCGCAGCAAGCTTTATATTATCTTCCCCTACATAACCAAACATTTTGCTAGTTAAAATTGTTAGTAATGGTCTGATTCTTTTACCACCAAATTCCAGCAAATATTTACCTATTACACTAACTAGCTCCTCTTTAGTAGCTAGGTGGGTTAAAATAAGCTTATTTAACTCAGAAAGTTCTTTGCTTAAGTCTTTATGTATTATTTTTATACTATCCAATTTATACTCACTTATTAATCAAGTTTTCGTTACTATAATACCTTTAAGGTTCTAGATAACTCCTTCGTCTAGTTAGCTATAATAACAAGATTTTAGCTAACGGGAAATGTTGTAATATCGGTAAGAATTTTATATAGTTTTTTTCCTACTATTGCTGGTGTATACAAATTTTGAACTTTTTTATATGCACCTTCTATATATTTTTTAACAATCTCAGGATTATTAATAAGAAAAATTATAGATTCCGCTAATTTTTCTGCATCATTAATTGGTACAATTACACTATCGTTTTCATGTGACAAAATTTCCCTAGCTCCGCAGCTATCGGTAGATACTATAGGTTTCAAATTAGCCATTGCTTCCAAAAGTACAATACCAAAAGATTCTTTTATACTAGGAAGACAAAAAATATCAATCTCAGAAAAAAATTTAGTTTTATCGTTAATCCACCCTAACCATTTAATTTGTTTTTCAATTGATAACTGGTAAGCTAGTTTTTGTAAATTTTCTTTCTCTTCACCATCTCCACCGATAAGCAACTGAACCATTATACCTTGTGATTTGAGTATTTTAATAGCTTGCAGTAAAGTATTTATTCCTTTATCAAGGTGCAAACGTCCTAAGATACCTATAACAGGAATTTTATTCATAGAATACTGAAAATCAATAGTAAGATTATTTGCAATATAAGTAATATTGGGTAATACAAATATTGGCTTCAATATTTTTTTTCGTAACTCATTTTTCATATGTTCGGTAACGCAAATTATCGAATCTGTATATTTAATACCTTTGATACTATAACCATGTGATACGCCGATACTAGGAACTAGTTTTTTCGCAGCCCAACCAGCAATAAATCCTGCATGGTTTGAGTGGGCTATAATAATATCAGCCTTAAAATTTTGTATTAACTTACGTATCTTTAGTATGGCAATAGGGTCTCGTGATCCTATGCGAGAAATTTTATGAAATTCTATATCTTTAATATAAGGTAAAAGATTTGCTTCACTCTCTGCCTTATTAGCAAAAATACACATTACCTCACATTGATGTTCCAATAACATGGAAACATAATCAATTGCAGCTTGCTCAACTCCGCCAAGCCCTTTATTTAACATTACATTAACTACTCGCATATAATTTTACAGAATTAGAAATCTTTCACATACAAGTCTATTGTATAATTTCCTTCTTAGGATCACTATCAATCTCCAAAAAAGGCTGAATCATTAATTGTTTTAATAATTTTTGATGTTCATTAAAATCAGGCACTAGCTCTTGTATCCTTTTTGTTATACTATCACCAACCCGTATTTTTTCCGAGGCTTTTTTGTATAATGCTAGATAATATAATGGTAAAAACTTATCAAAATCAACTGTGCCTATTTTTCCTTTTTCTATATTATTGGAATCTAATTTATACTCAAAACTTATGTCCCCTGAGTTAGAGTCAGGATGATCTGATACGGTTTTTAGAAAATAATTAATCCCCTCTTTGTATACAGTACGACTATCTTCAGAAAATGTTTTAAACCTACCTAAATTTAACAAGTAATTAGTTATAATATCAGTTACCTTTAAATAATTATTGACGACAACAAGTCCATTAATATCAAATTTCCCAAATGAATTTAGCTTGCATTCACTTGACAAGCGAAATCCAGTATTATTAGAAAATAAACTAAGGTTATGTATTTGAGCTCTCATTACATCGTTTGTTCTAGCAAAAAAATTTACATCTAAATCAAAAATATATTGATGATTTTCTAATTCAGTTAAATTGAATTTATCTTTATTATTGTTAACATACTCTAACTCTTCCATTAACGATAAATTATTAGGCAATGCTGATATATACGGCAATAAATACTGGATAGAATTTAATATTCTATCGGAAAATCCTGATTTCAAATCAATTTTTGATTCAACCTTAAGGTGGCTAGCACGATTACCTTCTTCCTCTTTATTTTGATATAAGAAACTAGTCAAAGAATCTTGGATACTGCTTGAGAACTTGCTTGATATCATTTTTATTTCTAAATCGTTAGCAAATTCACTATATATAGATTTATTTGTTTTTATATAAAACTTACCTTCAAAATTAAAAGGCATTGGCCAAGCAAATCTATATAATAAAAGACCGGCTGGTATCCTTCTGTTGATAATATTACTTTCTAAGATATTGGTTGAATAACTAATATTTAATTTTTGCGGTATATTATTTTTAAAATCTTCTAGATCAGTATAATATTTTTTCTTGTCTAGTGAAAATGAAATAGCTGTATGATCTTCATCATATAGCTTCTGTTGGTCAACTAAATCAAAGATTTTGCTTTTGTCAGATCTTAATTCCAACTTCTCGACAAAATTTATAATTTCAAACGGATCTTTTTTTTGTATAAAAATCTTAAATAACTTCAAGCTTAAAGGAATTTTTGCTATAAAAGAATAATTATCACTTTCAAATTTTGTACCAAATCCCAATTGAATAGGCTTATAACGACCTGTTGCGTTACCAGAATAGGTAATAAAGCAAGCTTGTTTTAGTAAGTCATAACCTATATAAATCGGAGTATGAAATTCAACTACACTAGTTTCTCCCTCTTCATGCCAACCAACTATTTGAAAGGCAATTTTAAATGGAAAACCATAGCTGGCAATTTTATTAAATTTAACAAAATATTTTTGTTCACTATCTATAGTATTAGCAGCGATGTAACGGTTACTATATTGTTGATTAATCTTACCAGCGACAGAACTAATAATTACAAACCATGAGATAGTATAAATCAAAAGGGTTGCAGCAATTATCACTGATATATATATTAACGTTTTTCGCATGCTAATTAATCTGAATTCGATATGACAAGTTATTCCAAAATCTATTATATCTAAAAATATAACAGATTTTTATACTACACTAATAGCTGTTTTCATTATTTTTACAAGAAGTCTAATATTGCTTATTATTATCCCGAATTTAGGTTAATTACATAATTTTACATATTCGCGGTTTAATTGCACTATATCCCAAAACCATAAAATAACTATCATAATAAACATTATTAGTAAATAAACTACTATTGAATCACATGTGGCAGTAGGCACTATTATGAATATAAAAGACTGAATAAAAGCTCCTAGAGACTTACCAAATTTAGTACTAATAACCTCAGCAGCAGCTTTACCTTTTGTTCGAAGTTCTAATGACAAAGGAATATATGCCATTTCCTTTGTTGAATCAAATAACGAATATTTAGTTGATTTACTTAAAATATTTTGTATCCCTCCAATAATTACAGCAGCATAAATTGGATTAAAGTCTTTTATACCACAACCTATATCTTCTGAGAAAATAACAAAAATGAAAAACATTAAACCAGTTATCGAAAACATCAAAGGTGTTAATAATGCTGAAACTAACCAAGTAAATTTCCTAATCACATTACTGCCAACTACCATAAAAGTCACGCAGGAAATTCCCATCCAAATATTAAACCTGCCCATAAAGTTTATATAATCTAACGTATTGGGATTAAGCTCTCTTACTTTAGCTTTCCATGGACCTTCCACTATATTAGTTAGTGCTCCATAACAAATTATCAATAAAGCAATGCGTCCAACATATTTTGAGCTAATAATTAGCCTGATACTATCCAGAAGTGGTAAAGAGGTTTTTGCCTGTATTTGAGTTACTTTAAAATCAGCCATTAATCCCTTATCATGCAAAATCAGATAATTAATTAACCTAAATAACAACATTGAAATTATACCAGCAAATACTATTATAGACATAATTGGCTGTAGCATTAATTCTGAATTATATTGTAAATCTTCATCTATTATCAATTGGGTATCGGATATCTCTTGTACATTTGAGAAAGCTACTAATACATTACCAGCTACAATTAAACCAACATTACCTACCATTCCTAAAATTGGATAAAAACGTTTTGCATTATTTGTATCAAAAATATTATTAGCAAATTGCCAGAACATTAGGTTAATAATTACGGCACTCCATAATTCTGCACAAACATACATGATAGCGTAACTCCACTTACCCATTATCTTGATAAACCACCGAAAATTAGGATACAAAGATACTAAATGTTCTATCTGCTCAGTATTTGGATGATAAAATTCCTGATTAGGATAAATGACATAGGCAAATATCAGAAAAAACAACAAAAAGCTTGAAATTATTATATAAAAAATATATTCAAAACGGATGTGATTACTAAGCTTTACATATAATATAGCGAATAATATAGAAGATGGCAAAACAAGCCAAAGTTTTAGAAAACTGATAACCTCCGCTCCCATTGATGGCACAACTAATCCGTCTTTAACAGACCTCAGTGCCCCAAAATTAAAAAGAACACAAAGCATCATTAATGCCATAGGTAGAAAAAGTTTCAACTCCTCCCTCTCTATTGGCCAAATGATTTCCTGTATTTTAGAAAAAATATTTTTGAATGGTAACATTATTATTACACAAAGAATTACCTAAAGATAGATGCTATATTTCATATATGGTGAAGCTGCACTAGCACTTTTAAAGCTCTATAACAATAAAGTCAATGAAAATTAGCATATTTCTCTATTAACAAAATTAGTTACGTGACAAAATTATATAGTTTTTTCAAGCTTTCGTGTGAGCATCACTACAATTATATCATGAATTTCGTTTGCACTAAGATCTGCAGCATTTATTTTTACTATTCTATCTGGAAATTTATCTGATATATATTGAAATTTATCATAGACTTTTTGATGAAATTCAATATTCTTACTTTCAAATTTATTATTATTACCCCTTGCCCACGCCCTTGCTAAAGCAATATTTGGCTCTATATCAATAAAAAAAGTAATATCAGGCATTACAGGTGATATTAGAGATTTATGAAGGTCATAAACTAAATCACTGCCCACATCTTGCCCCTGATAACAAGCTGTAGAATCTATAAACCTATCACAAATAACTGAGACCCCAGAATTGAGTTTAGGAATAATCCTTTTATGAACATGTTCGTAACGTGCCGCCATAACTTGCAGCAATTCTGACATAGGTAATAAATCTTGATAAACTAAAATGTCACGCATTTTCTCAGCTGCAATAGTTCCGCCCACTTCATGTGTTAAATCTGCCTGGATATTTTGTGATAATAAATACTGGTGTAGCATATCACTCTGGGTAGATTTACCACACCCTTCTCCACCTTCAAACGTAATAAATTTACCGTTTTTAATTGACATAACTACCACTATTCATTTCATGTAACCTTGAAATAGTTCTCTTAAATTCATTACTACGCAAACCATTCTGATATATTTTTATGGGTTCATCTTGTAAAGTCATAAATAGTACCACCTTATAAAAATAAGCATTATCAACAAAATTTATAAACCTAACAGCTAAATCTGTATTATCAGAACTTATTATACGAATATTTTCTACTATTATAACAGAAAATTTTTGACAAATATGTACATAATCAACATAACCTAATTCTCTTACAAATAGCTCTTCAAAATCGGTCACTAATATTTTCTCACCAGCCATGTTAAAAGATATTTTTCGTCCGAAAACAGTAATATCCTTAGGAACAAGTTGGTTATTATGATTTAACTTGCTAATAAGTTGCTGTATCTCCAATTTATTATGTTCATTAATTGGATATATTATTCGTCTGCTAGCCGTTTGCATAATTTTATCTAACCGATAATCATGCTCACTATCTAAGTGCATGACTTCAAACCTTTGATTAATCTCTTTAATTATTGGCAGAAAAGAATTTCTTTGTAAACCATCTTTATACAAATCTTCTGGTTTGGTATTACTGGTAATGAAGATAAATACCTTACATTTTATCAGGTCAAGGATTAGCGGTCCTATTATCATAGCATCAGTTATATCTTTAATTTCAAACTCATCTATACATATTACTTCTGCTTGTTTTGCATAATTGGTTGCAATACTTTTGATAATATTATTTTTAGATTTCGATTTGTTTTGTAACTGATAAATATCTTTATGTACCGATTGCATAAAGTTCTGGTAATGGAGCATTAATTTCTTAATTTGCAATATTTGAAAAAAATGTTGCATTAATGCAGTCTTGCCATTACCTACATTACCATATAAATAGATACCTTGTTTTGCTAATAAACTGCTATTAAAGAACCTCAAAAATGACTTATCTTCAATTTGTTTAGCAAAATTCTTGATTCTACTAAGCAGAAATAGCTGCTTTTCATCAAATTTTAATTCAGACAATCTAAACCCTATTTCATTAACTTGATGCGTATGCATTATGGAACTTCCTTATAGTTTCAAGCAGTTCTTCGTTTTTATAAGGTTTATGGATTATATATGTCGCTTGTTCTTGTAAGAACCCTTGTATTTCCTTATGATTGCTAGACAAACCACTTTGAAAAATTATAGGAATATGGGCAAGATTTTTGTTACTTCTGATCTGTTTATGTACTTCATAACCTGTCATATCAGGAAGAGAAATATCAAGAAATATTATATCTATTTTATTAGCATATATTTTAAATAAATCAACTGCTTCTTGTCCGCTACAAGCATTGATAATTTTATATTTTTGTTCATAACGTAGCACTAAATTTATTGCGTCATGGCAAATTGGTTCATCATCAACAAAAAGTATAGTAAATACTTTTATAATATTATACTTTGTCATCATTTTGCACCTCTTTGTCATCGTATACAGGAATCATAAATTCTACCTTTGTTCCTTTTCTACGGTTATTTTCAACAGAAATATGCCCCTTATGAGCTAGTATAATTTCCTGGCAAATAGATAAACCAATGCCAGTACCAATAAAATTATCATTAGTTCGTGAGCTACAAGTAAATATTTCAAAAACAGTTTCAAGCTCTGAGTCTGGAATTCCTATACCTGTATCGATTAAGCTAAAGCACCAATAAGGATTATTTTCATAATTCTTTAAATTAATTATTGCCACAATTAATCCTTCTTTAGTGTATTTAAGGGCATTATTAAATAAATTATTTAATAATTGGTTAATTCTAATTGCATCTCCATTAATCATTGCTTTCGTAATAGTATGATTAATAAGAATAATATTTACTTGATCATTAAATACATTTAATTCTGTAAGTTGTTGCACAATATTTTTTATAGAATCTAATAGATCCATAGCAGCAAAATTAAACTTCATCCTCCCGGTACTAAACTTAGATAGGTCTAGTAAGTCATTAATTAACTTTATAATATGCTGACTATTCTTAGCTATTATACCAACATACTTTATATGCTCTTGCTCATCCATTTTATCCCAATTCTCATATAAAAATTGTGCTATACTACTTCCTCCATGTATTGAAGTCCTAATTTCGTGAGTCACATGATTTAAAATATTATCTTGTTCTGATAATTTTTGTTCTAATTCTAATATTTTAGTTTTTGAATTACTCTTTAAACTGAACCATGAAAACATCCTATACCTACAAATATAAAAAAATACAGGAATCAAAAATATAACTAAAATAGCCCAAATAAGTTGGAACATATGCTTATTTTATTTAAAATAATTATATATTACTTTGTTTTCAAGAATTACTTTTTCATTTTATCATGAATTTGCATACTCACATATCTTATAGTGGTTAGTATGGACTCACCATCTCAAACGAAATTCAATTCTTAAGACCAAAGCAGTATATATAAGGTGAAATATAAAATAACTAAGAAAAGATTAAACTGCTTAAATAAGCACTTTACAGCATATATAAACAATTTAATGTAGTAACCTTTGACAATTCATTAATAGAAATTATCAAACTATACAACTAATACTTTATGTATAATATCAAGTATTTTTATAAAATAAATAACTTTTAGTAAATTAATCAAAAGACTGTCTTAATGTTATTGCAGCTGATAGAGTCCCTTCATCTAAATACTCCAATTCTCCTCCTATTGGAATGCCACTAGCTAGTCTTGATATTTTAATGTTATAATCTTTGAAATATTCAGTAATGAAATAAGCAGTAGTTTGACCTTCTAAAGTAGAATTAGTTGCAATAATTACTTCATTAATGTTATTATCCTGACATCTAGCTAGTAATTCTGGTAGTCTTAGGGCTTTAGGATTATGACCATTTGAAGTTGATAAATTATGTCCTAATACATGGTAATGCCCGTTAAAAATACCACTACGCTCTATTGCCCATAATTCTGTCACTGTTTCAACAATTGCTATGATATATCCGTTACGATCATCAGAGGAACATACTCTACAAATATGATGAGAATCTATGTTACCACAGATATCACACTTAACAACATTATTATCTACACAACAAAGAACAGAGATTAGACTTTTTAACCTAATATCTTTTTCTTGTAAAAGATGCAGGACTATACGCCTTGCTGATCTTTGACCAAGACCAGGTAGTTTGGAGAAAAGATAAATCAACTGATCTATCTCATTTAGTTTATTCATAGTATACCTT
>JAJIYQ010000098.1 GCA_020881075.1 Rickettsia endosymbiont of Labidopullus appendiculatus | reverse complement strand
TAAATTTGTAAAAACCTCCGTTGGCATCAGTTTTCTATTATTATATTTAAAAACTTGTTCATTATCTCGATCATTTTCATTATTTAGTTTGTTTTTATATTATCTGTAGGAATTTCTGTATTATCCGAACGAAAAGTTAAGTTTGGGATATTATAGTAGTAGACTAAAAGTCTACTAACAAAAGCTCCTACAAATACTGTAATAATAGAGTATTTCATTGTACTATAATCATGCTTATAAGCATAAGAATCTAATAATATACTAAAGATCGCACCCCACAATATTAATATTTCAAAATTAATTTCTCTAGGTATAGACTCGATATTTTTATCATGTTGACAAATTAGATTTCGGAATATTATACCAACACTAGAAGTCAAACAGGCAAAACATGGTCCCCAGAACTCTAATGGTTCGATTTTTTGTACAATTACAGTTATAACACCAATTATCATAAAAGATGCTTGCCCTAAGGAATCACAAACAATAAGAGTATTATTGCGTATTTTTTGGATAAAATCATCCTCATATAATTGCTTGTTATAATAAGCTAGTAATTTAATAGCAAAGAAACCAATAAGCACCGTTATAAAAATACGGCAAGTATAATATGGAGTTAAAATAAGACTGACATTAACACTGTGTACTACAATATCAAGTAAAATACATCCTAGTAAGGATGGTAACATTGCTAATACAAAAGTAACAAACAACGTAGCATTTGTTTTAGCTGATATAATGATACCAGAAATTGCGAATGCTATACTCCCTATAACTCCAATAATATAACACCATGATGAATCGATAGATTTTAGCAGTAGGATATTATATTTATACCTTCCTACAATTTTTTTATATTCATCGCTATTGATAAATTCTTTAATTGAATTGTTAAACCTGGCGACTAAATTAGGAGATACAGTTTTCTTACTAAACATTAAATGTACAGGGGTTTTAATACCAGTAGGGATCTCTTCTATTTGATCTTTTTCTATATAGTTTAAAGTAAGAGCTACCCCTGCAATCCTGTCAGCAAGAACCCCATCAATTTCATTACGTAGCAACCCCTTAAATAGCTCTGCATTACTGCCATATTTAATGATGATGTCATTATTACTCACCTGATTTAGGTATTCAGTAGTTCTGGTATTGCCATAAACAGCTTTTCTAGTTATGCCAAGACGAAAATTTAGTAAACGTATCTGGGCTAAGAATTCATTCGTATTATTAAAATGTAAATGTTTTCTTGCTGAACGTAAAGTAAATAAGGAAATTTCTGCAAGTCGATATGGGATAGAAAAGCTGGCAAAAGCTGCTCTTTCCTCGGTATAAGTAAGTCCTGGCACCATATCACTTTTACCTTGTTGGATATTGGGTATTACTTGTTCCCAGGCAGAATCAGTATATTGTATGCCAATGTTAATTTTACTACTAATAGCATTGATTAATTCAATATCTAAACCGGTAATATTATGGTGTCCATTTTTAGTTACATGGCTAAATTGGTAGGGTTCTAATGAATAGCAATCAACAAGCAAATTATCTTTATCATGTACCCCTTCAGTACATTGAGTAAAATATGTGTCAAGGGGATTAGATAGTTGATCATTATTCTCCTTATGATTTGCATAGGCAAAAAAGTTTTGTAAGATAATAATAATCGGGATGATACTCTTAAGTATTTGCATGGTGTACAGATCTCCTCATTAAATTCTACTTCAAGATAATTAGAGTATATAGTCAATTCAGGAGAATTTGGGGCTAGGAGCGATGGAGCGACGCCTATAAGTAATAGGCGAGCGACAAGCGACAACGTCCCCAACTTCTCATCAATTGACTATACACTATTTTATAGTGTGGACTAATATATCACCATCAAAAAATTTAATATTAAATTCTTGTTTTTTGCTTGCCATAACTTTTGATGTTATAAATTCTCCATCTGCGGATTTGATTACCGTAAAGCCACGTTTTAGTACGGTTTTATAGTCTAAACTGGTAAGTAGTAAATTATTTAAATTTAATTGATGATCATAATTTTTTAACTTAGTGCTAATAGATTTTAGTGTATAATTAAATTGATGGTCTAATTCTAAAGACTTATAGTCAACTATTTTCATAGGATTTAATATTTCTACATTCAGTGAATCAAGTTTTGCCTCTTTGAATCTAAGTAAATTGGGCAAAGACTCTGTTAATCTAAAACTTAGTTCATCAAGAAGCTGTTGATTATAGTCTATATAAGTAGTTAGACTTCTGGAAATATTAGTATTGGAGTTAACGGCTTGCTGTTGATATTTAACTAGCTGAATAATACGGTTAAGTAATGTCTCATAATACGAACTTATTGTGTAATTAAGGCTAGAAAGTACAGGTACGGCAAATTCAGCTGCCGCAGTGGGAGTAGGAGCTCTCTTGTCAGCTACTAAATCGATTAAAGTATTATCTACTTCATGCCCAACTGCCGAAATAATAGGAATATCTGAACTAAATACGCTACGTACTACTACTTCTTCATTGAATGCCCATAAATCTTCTATAGACCCCCCACCTCTTGCAACAATTATAACATCAGGTTTTATATTTTGTTCTAATTTATTAAACCCTTCAATTGCCCCAGCAATTTCACTTGCAGCATTGCCACCTTGAACAGTGACTGGCCATATTAGTACATGAGAAGGACAGCGGTCATTAATACGGTGTATAATGTCCCTAATTACCGCCCCAGTCATTGAGGTAACTACCCCAATCTTATTAGGCAAGAAAGGTAATGGTTTTTTTGGTTTATCAAAGATACCTTCTTTTTCTAATTTTGCTTGCAATTCCTTGAGAATCTGCATAATAGCCCCAAGACCCGCTGGTTCAAGAGCTTCTACCGATAGCTGATATCGTGAATTTCCTGCATACCCAGAGAGTTTGCCGATAGCTACCACTTCCATGCCATCAACTGGGGTAAATTGCATTTTGGCAAGTACCGGACGCCAGCAAGTGCAAGCTAGAATCGCTGTATTTTCCTTAAGATTAAAATAACCATGACCAGAAGTTGCTATCTTAAGACCAGAAATTTCTCCCTTTACTCTAATATAACCAAAGTTATTTTCAAGCAATTCCTTAATCTTAGTAGAAATTTCAGTTACTGAGAGTTCTTGATTTACTAAATTAGTGACAACACTATTTTCTAGCATAACGGACAACATAATAATTTTTATTATAAATTTTTGGCAGGGCAGTTTATAAAGTCATAAAAAAACAACTAAACTACCCTAGTCTGTGAACAAAACCTAGTTTTTTAAAACACAAACAAAGATTATCACTGAATTATTTTCTTTTGTCGATGGTTTTTATAATTGAACTATAGCAATTCTTTATCTCTTGTTTTCTTCAGATTTTCTTCTTCTTTTTGCTTACCTTTAAATTTTGTTAGAAATTCATCTGTTATGTAGATAAGATCCATACTAAAGCTAAGATGAGGAGCATCTAGTATTATGGTACAATCACTATCTGCAAATTTAATTTCTTTATCACCCAACCTAGGATTCTGGCTATAGGTAAGTTTGTATTTCTCTGAAAGTAACTGATAAAATTCTGTGAATTTACTTTTGTCTATCGTTAAGATTACTGCTTGGATAATATTATCATCATTACATATTATTAGTAGCTTAGTAAGCCCCTCTAATTTGACATCTTTAACATTGACATAATAATTATACCCTTCCCAATGATTCTGTTCTTTTTTGGTGATATGATATACTTTCTCTACGTCTGATATAACTGTTTTATTTAATTCAAAACCTAAAGGAGTTGGATTAGCATTAACATTTAAGTCGAGAATTAAAATAAATAATATGTAAAATAGTCTAGTGAGCATAAAAGTTACCTTATATATATTAAATTATAGTATATAATATATAAACTATTTAGATTTTCAACTAATCATTTCATTTAAACCAACATAAAATATAATAGCGATTAACTTCAAAAGTTATTTTTGACCAATTTTGTATTGTAGTTACTAGTGTAAACACATGCTAATTACAGTATAAGAAACTAATTTGATGTAAAATAGATACAATTTTTTGCAATTAGGCTAGAAAATAATTATATTCAAAAATTCTAAATAAGTCTCAGTTGCAGTGAGTTTAGTGTCTGATATAATCCAAGCAACGAGATTAATAAGTCTTGCTGGCATCTTGGTATAATAAATACATTAATGTCTGATAATTTTAACAATCTATTTGGAGAGCTAATCATATGAATAAAGGAGAATTAGTAGCATTAATGGCTGAAGCAGGTCATTCAAAAAATGATGCAGAAAAAGCCCTTACTTGGGTTGTAGATAGTGTACTTAAAGCACTTAGTCGTGGTGAGGATGTTAACCTAGTAGGGTTTGGCTCTTTTCACATACAAAGTAGAGCTGCACGTGAAGGTCGCAATCCAAAAACTGGTGAAAAAATGCATATTGCTGCTTATAAACAACCAGTCTTTAGAGCTGGTAAGAAAATGAAGGAAGCCTGTAATAATTCTTAATTTTCCTAGAGCTTTCCCTATAAAATATTATAGTCTGGCATAGGTTTACTTCTATAACGTTTCAACAAGAAAGATATTATCCATTATACTTAGGTATATCTTTCTTGTTATAATTATGAGATAGGCTTTATTAGAAGAATCTGTATGGAAAAATTGTTAGAATGGGAACGCCGAAATAAATTTTTCGATCTTGGATTCGAAGAAATTAAAAATTTGTGTAAAAAATTTTTAATTAGGGAAGATAAATTTATTGTTACCAAAGCAAAACATGGTCTTGCTAATACAAATTATATTATTGAATTCGAGAATAGAGATAAATTTATATTACGTATTAATGTTCGAGATATAGAGTTAGGTAAAAAAGAATTTAAACTTTCACATTTACTCAATAATGAACTTTTAGTTCCAAAATTTCTTAGTTTTAATCCTATAAATGAAATAACAAACTATTTTTGTGGTTTTGTAGAATATCGTGAAGGTAGTTTATTATCAGATTTTTTAACTGATCCTTCGTTTTTAGACTCAATACTAGTAATATATAGTAAACTTGGTGAATTTTTAGGACATTTGAGTACCTATAAGTTCCAAGAGAGTGGTTTACTTGATGCAAATTTATCAATCAGCAAAATTACTACAGAACATAATGGATATAATGTATTTATAAATTATATTTTAGATAAAATAACTAAGCCCAGAGTGAAAGCTAAGTTAGGTAAACAACTTGCTCATAGTTTAAAAAATAAAATTATTTCATATGAAAACTCTTTTCCTAAGGAATATACTAATCAATTAGTGCATGGTGATTTTAAACCTTCTAATATTTTAGTTAAAAATATAGACGGAACATTAATTTTATCAGGAATATTAGATTGGGAGTTTGCTTATTCTGGTTCAGTGTATGGTGATATTGCAACTTTATTTAGATTTAAACATTTATTTGATAAACAATTAAAAGATAGCTTTATTTCTGGATACTCAAAAATGTCAAAGTTACTAGGCTTTGTAAACCTAGACTCAGATTGGGAGAAAAAAGCAAAATTAGTTGATTTAGTAAACTTATGTGATTTGTTAGATTCTAAAGATGAAAGACCTAACATGTATAATAACATAATAGAATTAATCACTGATACTTTAGATTTTATTGATTCTCATAGTTAACTCCGATTAGTATTTAACCACAAAATTGCATTTAACGTGAGCGTTAACGAAAAAAAGTTAAAGTATAGTCAATTCAGGAGAATTTGGGGCTAGGAGCGATGGAGCGACACCTATAAGTAATAGGCGAACATTGAGCGACAACGTCCTCAACTTCTCATCAATTGACTATACTAAGTTAACAAAATTTTTAGTTAACTTAGTGGAGTAACAAAATTTCTATAGTAAGAAGAAATGGTGGTATTAATCACTTATTTACAATACATTTTGATAAAATCTCATATGCCTGATCTGGCGTTAGGCTTAATATTTCTGGTAATTTTTTTAAACATTGCATAAACATCTTAGAGTCTTTTTTATAAAGCTCAACAAATTGATTATTCTTAGGATCAATTTTGTTAAGCATTTGTGGTGTTTTAGTGTAGAACTCAAAAAGAGTACACCCATCATTATAGTTCATAGTGGCTAATAATTGTGCCATAGCTCGAGATGGCTGGAAATGCTGCCAATCTATAGGAGTGTTCCACTTGCCTCCCCAAACACTAAAACCATTCTCAGCGAAAAGATCAATTATTACTTCACTCATTCCAGGTCTAATATTGGTTCGATTGAGATAACTTGATCCTTCTGAAGGTTTTACAGTAACAAGCCCTGCTTGACTTATATCACTTGGAATAGAAATATAAGGATTTTGAATTGGATTAATGTCAATCGCAAGACCGTATGAATGTACTGAAGGTAAACCGCCTCCTGTAATTTCACGACAACTGAAACTAGAACTATTGTTATCTGCCATACTTCTGTCATCATCACCATCATAATCTTCAATAGTACGAGCTTTAGCAATAGGGTATCTTAAATCATATATTTTTTTCAAAATGCCGACAACATTCTCAGAAACAACATCAAGAACAACTAGTTTTCCATCATGATGTATTACAGAATTAAAATCATAATAAGGGAATTTAATAAGTCTCAATCGATTTAGAGCAACTGGACATCCATCATGCCACACTTTTTTCTTGATCATTTCTTGTTTCGATGATTCAGATAAAGGTTCTATGGTAAAATCAGCAGCATTTACTTGCGATATATTTATAAAAAAAATACATAATAATATTAGCTTATACATATAATTTCCTGTGAACAAATTAGTTATCTCCGACAGTCTCCTAGTAACTATCACTATAAAAATTAGTAGTGTATTTTGAAAAGTATCCTAACCCAATAAAAGAGTCAAGCATTTATTGTTATACAAGCTAGCATAAGTCCTAAAATTCATATATAATGCCTGCTTAGGAGGCTGTCTGATACCAGTTCTCGAAATTAATTAGTTATCGCAGGCAGCCTCCTAGAACAACAAAATTCCCAGTGAAGAGATTTTTATGATACTGTGTTTTGGTTTAGATTCTTGTTTGCACGATGATGATATAATCAATTCAAGAGAATTGGGTAGCAGAAGAGATAGAGCGAAGCCTATATGTAATAGGCGAGCGACGAGTAACGATGTTACCAATTTCTCATCAATTGACTATATTAAAGGGCATGAGAGTGATAATGACAATCCATCAATTTTGCAGACTGCTAAGAATTCAGATGTTTATCGATATAAAATTACCATTGAATATTTGGGTACGGTTTTTGTTGGCTGGCAGAAGCAGAGTGGTGCTATATCTATTCAACAAACATTGGAAGACGGTATCCATAAATTTACTGGTGAAATAGTAGCGGTTCATGGAGCTGGTAGGACTGATGCAGGGGTTCATGCTTTAGGGCAAGTAGCACATTTCGATTTAGTGAAATATATGTGTCCTTATAAGGTTATGCAGGCTATCAACTATTTTGTGAGAGATTATAATATAGCGGTAGTTGATTGTGTTCTAGTAGACAAAGATTTTCATGCAAGATTTTCTGCTTTGGAACGTCATTATGTCTATAGAATTATCAATAGACCTAGCCAAGTTATAATAGATTTAAATCGTGCTTGGTGGATAAAACAACCTCTGGACGTTGAAGCAATGAGACGCGGGGCTTCCTACCTCATAGGACATCATGATTTTAGCTCATTTAGAGGTAAATTTTGCCAAGCAAAGTCACCTATAAAAACCTTATCTGAATTAATTATTACCCAGAAAAATGAAGAAATAAAAATATATTTTTCTGCTCGATCTTTTTTACATAATATGGTTCGAAATATTGTTGGTAGTTTAGCATTAGTTGGACGTAATATATGGCAAGAAGATGATATCCAAAAAGTGTTGGATGCCAAGAAAAGAGAAGCAGCAGGAGCAAAGGCTCCGGCATGTGGGCTGTATTTCCTTAGAGTTGACTATTAACTTATAAGTATGCACCCTAAGCGTCATGCGAGACCACGCAAGTAGACCGTGGCAATCCATTATTCTTAGATTGCTTCTTGGCTTACGCCTTCTCTCAATGACATCTTGTACTTTAACTTTTTTTCCGTGAGACCCTTACTATTATTGGGTCTTTACTTCTACTTGTACAACTTTCTGAATGTTGTTATCGAAATATAAGAATAAATCAAATTTATCACCAACTTTTAGTATGGTCTTTAAATCCAAAAGCATAATATGCATACCACCTGGTTGTAAAATAGCACTAGTTTTGGTTGGAATGACTAGCTTATCAAGTTTTACCATTTTGCTAACACCTTTTTCATCAACAAAACTTCTATGTAATTCAACCCTGTTAGCGACATCGGAAGAAACATTTACTAAATTATAATCTGTATTAGAATTATTAACAATTTCAAGATATATTGCAGAATTATTACGTTTGCCAGCGTTAGTTGACATTGAAGGCCTTGCCCAAGCGTTTCGTGTTTCAATGGAAGCAGCTAATATCGCCGCATTATCCGGATTATTGTTATTTGGAGCAGCAGCAAAGCAAACTGACAGGCTAAAACATAGGCTGGCAGCAATGATGGCTATTATATTCTTAAGTATCATATTATCCTCATAAATTAAGTTATTCGAGTCATTCATTAGACCTCTTGCATAACCTAAAGATAATTGAGGAATTTTTAGGAAAAACGAAGTCGAGTACCGCAGCGTACTAAGATGTACGTGAGGAACGGAGACGAGTTTTGACAACAAAATTACCAATTAGATTAGGTTATGCAAGAGGTCTATT
>JAJIYQ010000097.1 GCA_020881075.1 Rickettsia endosymbiont of Labidopullus appendiculatus | reverse complement strand
TTTGAAATTATTTTGATAGTTTATATTTATGATAAATCTGTAGGCGAGTAACTATCAAAGACAGAAGTTGAAGAGAGGTTGTACTTAATCGTTTATTATAATTATTGGTAAGATTTCGCCACTCAGGCGGGATAAAATTGCCAACAAAATTATAAAAGATAATATCAGAATTTTCAACTAAAGCGTTGGGAAAATTAATGATTCTGTCATATTTTTCTCCCTTGTAACAGGGTTAAAAATAGATTTTTTTGTAGATCAATT
The DNA here is from genome assembly GCA_020881075.1 of Rickettsia endosymbiont of Labidopullus appendiculatus. Lineage (GTDB taxonomy): Bacteria > Pseudomonadota > Alphaproteobacteria > Rickettsiales > Rickettsiaceae > Tisiphia. The sequence continues at coordinate 5,468 of JAJIYQ010000097.1, read as the reverse complement.
TTGGGGAGTTTTAACAAAAAACAGCCATGAAATAGCCATAGAAATTTTTTGGGAAATTATAAAAACCCTGGAACTCTAATATGTATCTGGTACACCCGGAGGGAGTCGAACCCCCAGCCTTATGATCCGTAGTCATATGCTCTATCCAATTGAGCTACGGGTGCCTTATATTATGCCTTGGACTGGATATTTGATGACATTGTTGCTTATTTTTATAAAGTATCCTAAAAAAGTAGTGAAATTTTTAAGAATTAAGAAAGAGTGCATTATATCCTTAAACTTCTATTATGTCAATATGTCACTGTCAATGAAAATTCCTCCATTATGGAATCGTTGAAAGATAAAAAATTGTTCTAATTTCAAAGAAAATCTTTTGTCTAAAAAATTACAAAGAAATCATCAACTATGAGGTTTTTAAAAGATTGCAATTTTTTTCATAAATTTTAGCTTTTTGTTCAGCCAGATACTTAATTTTATATAGCCAAAACGGTTAAGCGTTTCAAATTAAAACATATTCCATTCATAAATTCAGTAAATTAGTTTTTTGTAAATTAGTATTGTTCTCATATTCTTTAGTTTCTTTTTTACCATGAATTGCAACAACAAAATTGAATTTTCCTATATCAATACCGATAAAATTATTATATAACAGCATACATACCTCGAGATATTTAATGTTTATGATTGTAAGCGGGCGTGCAAAAGCATCCAAATCAACTATTCAAACGTCTCGGGGGTTTGGACTAGGGTACCAGTATCCATTCGGTCTTAAAACCAATTGCTACACGGTTGCTTACGCTCGCACAGCAATAGTCATTATTATGGCTATTGCTGCCCCCTTAAAGTCAATATAAACCATTATTTACATTGACTTCCATATCTATTATACCATACTTTTAACTTAAAATTGCTTCTTGGCTTAAGTCTTCTTGCTAATAGATGTCTTGTACTTTAACTTTTTTCCGTGAACGCTCACAGATTTCTTGCGTTACATCTAGTAGCAGGCTATTTTGGAAGTAATTCTACTATTAGATGCAATGATCTTAGGAAATTATAAATTAACTCTTAATTTTTTCACAAGCATTTTAGAACAAGAATATCACCATCTCAGTCTTTGGTATTTTGTTAGTTTCGTTTGTGGTATTGGTACTTATTTTACCTTAAGTAAGGAACCTTCTTTTATATCGATTCTAATTATTTTCACAATTTCCTTATCGCTACTAATTTTAAGAAACAATATATTTGGGCGATTTATTTCGGGAATAATTATCGCCTTTTTTTGTGGTATGCTAGTTGGTAAATATCGTGTGTCAAATTTACATGTTAGTACTATTAACAATCCAATAATCTCAAGAGTAAGCGGTATCGTAGAATCAATGAAACCAACTACTCATGGTATGCAGGTTATATTATATCAAGTAAAAATTCAAAAACTTAAACAAGTTTTACAAAAAGTCAGGATAAGTATGCCGGCAAAATATGCCCAAAAAATTAATGTTAATGATAATATTAGCCTAGTGGCAAGGCTTTATAAACCACAAAGCAGTATTTTACCGGGTGGTTATGATTTTGGCTTTTATGCATATTTAGCGGATATTAATGCTACTGGCTATGCACTGTCCCCCCTTAAAATTATAGCATATAGTGATCTCTACACTAATAGTTTTGTCTATAAAATTAAAAAAAATATTTACAACCGCCTAATCCAAATACTTGGTTCTATAAAAGGTAATTTCGCCGCTGCAATATTACTAGGTGAAAGCAAAGCCATCGATCGAAAATTAATGAAAGAAATGAGACAAAGCGGTATATCTCATATACTTTGCGTTTCCGGCTTACATTTATCATTGGTAGCAATGCTGTTTTTTATATCAACCAGATTCTTGCTAAATTTATCAAACTATATTGCTTATAATTATGATATAAAGTTAATTGCAGCAATTTGTTCTTTAATAGGAAGCTATGGTTATTTGCAACTAAGCGGCATGCAAATTGCTGCTACCAGAGCCTTCATTATGACAGCAATCTTTATTTATGCGGTTATGATAGGACGCAAACCTTACCCTCTAAGGTCATTAGCAATTGCGGCATTCATCATATTATCAATGAATCCAGAATATATATTTCACCCAAGCTTCCAATTATCTTTTGTCGCAGTATTATCACTAACTGCTGGTTATGAATTTTACATAAGGAATCAATGGATCTTAGGTGAAAGTAAGGGCATCTTTTCTTCAATAAAATTTTATATTGCCTCTAATATTTATTCAAGCTTCCTTGCCGGTATAGTTACTGCTCCCGTTGTAATAAACCAATTTTATACATTTCCTACTTATTCTATTCCGATGAATCTTATTGCTATACCAATAATGTCTTTCTTTTTGATGCCATTATCTATTATCTCGATATTTTTAATGCTCTTTGGTATAGACCAGTATTGTCTAAAATTAATAGGTTTTTTCATTAATATAATTATTGAAGCAGTGAAATTTACTAACACATTACCATTATCAGTATGGTATTTTGGCTATATAAGCAAAGTTAGCTTAATTATTTTCTTATTTGGCTTTTTATGGCTTTGTTTATGGAGAACTAAATGGCATTTTCTTGGTCTAATTATAATTATTATATCAGTAATTTTAATGCTGAATTCTCCTAAACCTAATGTCATATTTGATATGAATTTAAACGCTATTGGTATAAAAAATAACAATGGTGAACTTGACATTTATGTTAACGAGATGCCAGAATTTAAACGTTTATATTGGGCTAACTGGTTTGGTCAAAAGGATGCTAAAATATTTCCCTTAAAATTCCCCTTAGAAAAAAATATTTTTACTTCCCATGGATACACAATTTTGATAGATTCTAGTTTGATAGATTTGAAACAAGTTACTCCGAATGAAATATGTAAAAATGTCGATATATATATTAATCTGCTAGGTAACAACCAATGTAAAGGTAATAAGATTACTATTAGTAGAGAATTTTTAAAAAAATTTGAAGTAATAATGATATTTTGTAATCAGCATCAATGTACCATTAAAACCAATAGTAATAAAAGATTTAGTTTTAGGTGAAAATATATAGTACCCTACATAAAAGTCATTGCGGATCGCGTAAGTAGGTCGTGCAATCTATTGTTCTTGGATTGCTTCATCGGCTACGCCTTCTCGCAATGACGCTTGGGTTGCATTCCTGTCATTGCGAGGATTATACAAACCTCAGGCGTCATTGCGAGACCATGTAATGGTCGAAGCAATCCATTACTCAAGCTATAGCCAATTGATAAGAAGTTGGGGACGTTGTCACTTGTCGCTCCTAGCCCCAAATTCTCCTGAATTGGCTATAAATAACATTAATTAAAGATATTTTTATGCCATTAGAAAAATTTAAATCAGATATAGCTGATATTGTTGGTGAATCAAAGGAAGGATTTGTAGAGGAAGTAAATCGCTTAAAAAGTCTGCTCAATTTTAGCTTTGATTCGCGATATGATCCTAAACTTGCTGAAACTGTAGAAAAGATGGGCATAAAACAAGAAACAGTAATACAGGTATCTTTGGACGATGATACCACAAATGTACTGTCACCAACTGAAAAAGATATTGGACAAAATTTTGGTGAGTTTAAAGGCAATATTGGTACCACTCTCAATGCTCATGGCGAACTTGCTAAAGGATATGCTGCTGAATATGCTCAAGGACAACCTCATTTAGATAAATTTGGTCAGCAAGCTAAAAAAATGAATGTGTTAATAGATGAATTACCACATAATTCTTTGCAGGAAGCAACTGAACAAATTGAAACCATTGCCACTATTGGGGCTGGTACAAACAAAATATATTCGAAATTACAATCTTCCTCAAATGATTTAAAGCATACTATACATCCAGAACATATTATAACTATCAATAAGTTAGGGGCAGGACTTAGGAAATATATTGAATCATTTGTTAAATCACCTGAAGAACAAAAAGAAGCTTTTATGCAAAATGGGGTTGAGACGATTCAAGCTATTGATAAAGCTAATAAAACTGATGGATTGCAAAATAGTAAGACTGCATTAGAAAAAATATTAAGCAAATTTCACAGTACAGAAACAGCTGGCTCTAAATTATATCACCGTCTAATAAAAGTTCTAAAGAAAGACGATATATCTGTAAGCCACACTATTAAACCCGATACCACCCCTTCTAACATAAAACACTCTAATAAAGATAAGGGGCGGTAGGATTGTAAGAGTTCACTAGACCTCTTGCAAAACTCTACTTCGCTTTAATTTGTGCGTGATATACTCTTCTGCTTTGAAGAATTGGCTCCGTAAAACTTCGGGGTATTCGTGTACTCACGTACTTCATGTACGCTCCGCTCGCTCACCCCTTGTTTTACGTTCCAATTCTCCAAATCATTTGAGTATATCGGTACTCTACTCCTCACGTACATTTGAGTACACTGCGGTTCGAGGTGAAGTGTCTCCTACAAATCCTTGCACATAAGCTAGTTTCGAAAGGAGTCTATTTTTTGGATTGCATCAATGCTACTAAAGTAGCTTCTCACAATGACGGTGGGACAAGTTCTATAACTTTTTTATTTAACTAATGCAGATTGCTATGCCGTTTTAAACCTAATTGACTTCTACCCCTGAATTCGATATAACTTGTTATATTGAATTTTAGGCTACTATATAAGGAATTCCTATGGACAGTTTAATAATTAAAGGTGGTATTCCCCTTGAAGGTAATGTTAGCATTAGTGGAGCTAAAAACGCGGCATTACCGATTATGACAGCTGCATTGCTTGCGGATAACCTTAGCATTAATAATATTCCAAAACTTACCGATATTCTCACAATGAAAAAATTACTTGAGAATTTAGGCAGTGTTGTTACGGTAACTGATCATCAAGATTACTTGAGCATGGATATTGATAGTAGCAATATTAATAATTTTACTGCCCCATATGATATAGTACGTAAAATGCGTGCTTCTATTTGGGTTCTTGGACCATTACTCTCTAGATTTTCTAAAGCTAAAGTTTCTTTACCTGGGGGATGTGCTATAGGAGCTCGGCAAGTAGATCTACATATAGCAGTTCTGCAAGCTATGGGGGCAAATATTGATGTTGATCATGGTTATATTAATGCTACAATCAAAGGTAGATTAAAAGCTACACATTTTGTTTTTAAAAAAATATCTGTTGGAGCAACAATTAACGCCATAATGGCAGCTACTTTAGCTGAAGGAGAAACGATATTATTTAACTGTGCTAGAGAACCAGAAATTGTTGATCTATGCCATTGCCTTAACAAAATGGGGGCAGAAATAAATGGAATTGGTACAAGTGAAATAACAATTATTGGTAAATCTTATTTAAAACATACCAACTATTCGATCATGCCGGATCGTATTGAAGCTGGTACCTACATGATGGCTGCTGCCATTACTAAAGGCAGTTTAAATATTTAT
>JAJIYQ010000096.1 GCA_020881075.1 Rickettsia endosymbiont of Labidopullus appendiculatus | reverse complement strand
GTGAACAAGCATATGAGGTAGCAGCCTTTATTCGTAATCCTTTTCCTGAAATCCTTGCCTTAAAAGATGTTGAAAGTATTATTGCAAATCGTATCACTAAATTTGCAACTATTTTGGGTTTAGATACTCAACGAATTAGCAATTGGTGTTTTGTTCAAGCTGTACTCTCCTGGGTTTGGGCTTTGGAAGATAGTTGTGATGGGCTGATTTGGGCAGACCTTACAAAAATTTTTGATGATTTGCTTGTTAATATGAAAATCAATCAGTAGATATAGCTCACCTTTTTGGCAGGTGAATTTGGTATAATATTAGTCGGGTTAGCTACAGGTTAGACAATTTTCTTATACTCAAAGTATATTTTCCTTACCGAGTAAATCCAGGTAATACAAATAACGATAAATACTACCATTAAAAATGGTGAAATAGAACTAAAAGTTGCTGTTGGTACTAATGTGAAAATAACTGACTGTATTAATCCGCTCGAAGATTTACCAACTTTCGAGCTAATAACGTCAACAGCTGCTTTACCTTTGGTTTTTAGCTCCTTGTCTAGAGGGATATATAGCATCTCTTTAGAGGTGTCCCAAATTGAATATTTAGTACCTTTCACTAGAATGTTCTGTAAAGCACCAATTGATACTGCAAGAGCCAGTGGTGTCATAAGAATAGCACTGTCAAATAGAGACAATATTTGATGGTCAAACACGATTAAAATAAAGAATAATGTACCAGTAACCATCATGATAATTGGCGAAATTACAGCCGCAACAAACCAGCTATGACTACGCATTATATTGTTTCCTATTATAGTCATTATCATGATAGTAACCCCAGTCCAAAGAATATAAAGGCTATTAAATTCTGCATAACTATTAACAGTGGGGTATAATTCTTTTATTTTTGCTTTCCATACAGCTTCTACCAAATTCATTGATAAACCAAAAGCAGCAGAGCAAATTAGCATTAACCATAAATATTTTGATCTTATGATATATCTAAAACTTTCGATTAATCCCATTCCATCTTTAGTCGATCTAGCAGATTTAGCCTTTGCATAAAATGTTGGATTGGTAAAAACATTTTTGCTAATAAATCTTACAAGTAAATATGATATAACAGCTGCAACTACCACGAAACTTGTTGATATTTTTACCAATATAGTTTTGTTGTCCGGTACGGTAAAAAAATACTTAGCTATAGTGTTAGCAGATGATAAGTTTGACATCAAAAAGCCAACAAATATTAAAGCAGAATTACCAAATAATGAAAAAAGAGTGTAAAACCTTTTTGCTTCTTCTGTTGTAGTAAGCTCATTAGCAAACTGCCAAAACAGTAAAACATAAAAGATATTTGGCCAAAGCTCAGATAATGTATAAAAAACCACATAACTCCAATTACCAATTAAAGCTATATACCATTTTAAATGAGGATAATTCCCCATAATTTGTTCTAGCGAATTTGGATTAATATGGAAAATATGGACATTAGGATAAATGATGAAAACAAAAACAATAAAGAAGCTAATAAAAAAGGTAATTAAATAGCCATAAATCTTTTCAAAACTATAATGATTAAGCATCTTAGCATAGATTATAACGAATAGAGCCGCTGTAGGTGTTACACAATAAACTTTAGTGAAACTGACTACTTCAGCACTAATCTCTGAAATTAAAATACTATCTTTTAAAATTCTTAATATATTTTGGTTAAATAAGACACAGAACATCAAACCACACATCGGTATGAATTT
>JAJIYQ010000095.1 GCA_020881075.1 Rickettsia endosymbiont of Labidopullus appendiculatus | reverse complement strand
TACCAATAACCATCCAAGGCTAGATACCAAGTGCTTCGGGTAAAGCTTCTTGGATGGAGTCCTACCCTCCACTGGCATACTTACGCTTCATGGCGCACTTGCGGTATTCTTATTTTTTACTTCTCTGTTGTTCCTTCATTAATTCTTGCTATCCTAGCCAGATCAGATACCCCGCTTAAAACCGTACCAAGATTTTGCCAAGGTGAGGCTGACCTAATCGAACCAATATTACGGTTAATTGCTTCCTTGCTTAAATCAATCATTGCCGTATTTAAGTTTGATCTTGGTCTTTGGTGAAAATGCTCAGCTTCTACGCTTCTTGCCTTCATCTCATCCATATAAGCCATATGCCGTAGCAACAAGCCAGCTGAATCAGTGCCAGTTATACCAATACCAGTTTTCAGGATATTATATCCCAATTGTTGGCGATTATATAACTGCTCCTGCCTCAGCATATCAACATGATAGCTTGATATTGCCCCATATTCCGCAGTTCTTTCGATTAGTTGTTGACGGTCAAACCTGACATTTTCCTGTTGTTGCCTCAATAAATGTTGTTGCTCATATAAGGCTTGCTTGGTTTTCTCCTTATTACTCCTAAGTTGAGCGTAAGTGTTAAATAAAGAGGCTCCTGTAGCAAATATACTTGCCCCGCTCGAGAAAAAATTTAGGAGATCAAACATTGGTATTTCTTTTTTGTTATTTAAATTCTATTTCCTTAGCATGTCTTATATGAACTACATAAATGGTATCATCATATATTCGATATCGTAGTATATAACCTGATAAGCCAAATCGAATATATAAATCCCTATAATCTATTAGATTAGTCACAGGTTTACCTATTAAAGGAAATTCTATAAGTTTGATAACTGCTTTCTTTATTACTTCTGCCACTCTCTTTGCAGCATTAGGACTATTTTTATCAATGAATTTTCTCAGTCGTGTCAAATCTGTAATTGCCGATTCCAACCATACTAATCTTTCCATTAAGGTCTTTCCTCTTCTTTATCACTTCCCCATCTATCAAGCCACTCAGTTATTTTGTCATTTCCTAAAAATTTACCTTCTTTCATTTCTTGCCAACGTTGTATAGTCTCTTGTTTTAATTGTTCTTCATGTTCCTCTAATTTGAGATAATTAGTAATTGCCTCCTTCATCAGCCAATGTGTTGAACGTTGCTTAATTTTACCAAGTACTTGCAACCTCTTCTTAATTTGCGGTGCAATTTTAACGCTTACTACAGTATTATCATCAGCTCTTTTCATACGAATTCTCCTTTATAGTATTAAGTATTTATAGGTAATACTATACACTACTTATTTTGTGTTTACAATCCATGTTATCAGTGCTTTCTTAGCAGGGACACAATAGTAGCGTTATGGATTGGGAAACGTAGGTATGCTTTATGACTCCCGCGATTAGTAGGGGTCTCTCGCTTGTTCATCCACTACCCTCATAATTTTGCAAGATTTTTGCCTTAGCATAGATTTTTAATATACTAACTGGATAAGGTTTATCGACCTTAAAAGTCACATCAATATCAGTTTTAATTTCCCCGTGCATAATGAAATTTACCCAGCCTGATTGGTAAGGAGT
>JAJIYQ010000094.1 GCA_020881075.1 Rickettsia endosymbiont of Labidopullus appendiculatus | reverse complement strand
TCACTAGAACCAGTATCATTTTCTTTAGTAGCATATTCTGTAATTAATTGTTGCTTACGCTGTGCTGTAACCGACATCAGTAATCTCCATGTTTATTTTATAGGTTAAATACTCGTAAAGAATTAAAGCAATTTTCACTCAAGCTACCAATTGCCAACAGAGAGTCTTGATATCGAATCCAAACTAATTCAATAGACCTCTTCGGAAACTCTACTTCTGCTGGAAGTCCAATCTTTTCAAGACAATCAAAATAACATTTCTGACCACAAATAATTTTTTTAGCTTGGTCAGTAGTAGCATCAAGTACCAGGATGTCGTCCAGTACTGCTTCAATTTTTATACTTCTTTTTTCAAGAAATTCTTTTATTCCTTGATTTTGTTCATCAAGTTCTGTTAATTTAATAGCATTACATGCTGTAAATATTCCAACTTTAGTACGCTGTAATTCTATCATAAATGCTAAACTTTGCAAGGATAAAGCAATATCTTCTGCTAAAGTTCTTACATACGTTCCCTTAGAACATTCCACCCTATAGGTAGCTTGATTATTTTGATGATCAAAATTAAGACATTCCAAATTATATATTTGGATATTCCTAGGGGTTAATTCTACTGCCAAATTTTCTCGGGCTAATTTATAAGATCTAACACCGTTAACTTTTATAGCAGAAAAGGCAGGGGGACGCTGTTTAATCGTAGCTATGAATTTTTTACAGATATTATGACAATCAGTTTCGTTAGGAATATGATCAGTAACAGCTATTACTTTACCTGAGGCATCTGCTGTATCAGTTTGTTTACCAAACTGCACCGTAAAAATGTAGGTTTTTTTTGCATCTACCAGAATTCGTACTAACTTTGTTGCTTCACCAATTGCCAAAGGTAATACCCCTTCCGCCTCAACATCCAAGGTTCCGCAATGACCAACTTTAACTCCTAAAAGGTTTTTTTTAACTATAGAAACAAGCTTTGCTGAGCTGATGCCCTTAGGTTTATAGATATTAAGCCAATAATTATTAAGATGAAACATTATTAGCATCCTTATATTTAGATTAGTAACTCACCTTACGCATAAATCCCGTGGCAATTTAAAAATTGTAGAAAAGTACAATAGACTTCCTGCATAAGTCAAAGATAGTTGAGGGATTTTTAGGAGAAACGAAGCCGAGTACCGCAGCGTACATAAACGTACGTGAGGAGCGGAGGCGAGTTTCGACGACAAAATCACCAGCTATCTTTGACTTATGCAGGAAGTCTAATACGTCTATTAGCGAGACCACGCAATTAGGTCGTGGCAATCCATGAAGCTTGTTATGTGGATTGCTTCGACCATTACATGGTCTTGCAATGACGATAATACCTGTATACAAGGTGTCATTGCGATGAACGGCTATAGTCAATTGAGGAGAAGTTGGTGACGTCGTCGTTCAATGCTCGCCTATTACTTATAGGCGTCGCTCCATCGCTCCTAGTACCAAATCCTCCTGAATTAACTAACTATAGTGACAAAGCAATCCAAAAAAGTGACCATAAATTGATTACTTCTTGGCTTAAGCCTTCTCGCTAATAGACGTATTAGACTTCCTGCATAAGTCAAAGATAGCTGGTGATTTTGTC
>JAJIYQ010000093.1 GCA_020881075.1 Rickettsia endosymbiont of Labidopullus appendiculatus | reverse complement strand
TTTGTCAGAGCATTATAATACACATGATATAAGCATTGTAAATCGCTAACTTTTGTATATTCATTAATTTTATGAGCTGTCTCAGACAATAAGCCAAATTCCACAACAGGACAATAATTTTTAATAAACCTCGCATCAGAAGTGCCACCACTAGTAGATAATTTTGTAGATATTTGAGTTGTATCAGATACTACTTGAACAAAATCAGCAATTAACCCTGTTGGTTCTTGGATAAAACAATCAGCTGAAGATACACTACTTAATTCATATTTAAATTGGTATTTAGCACAATATTTGTTAATTATCTGATCTATCAAATCTGTTATGCTAGATAATGAATGAAGATCATTAAAGCGAACATTAAACTTTGCTGTAATTTTCCTAGGGATTACATTAGTGGTATCATTACCTACATCAATAGATGTAATTTCTAAATTTGACTGTTGAAAAAATTTACTCCCTTCATCTAATCGATAATTAACCAATTCATTAAGTATTTGAACTAAAGGATGAATCGGATTATTGGCTTGTAATGGATATGCTACATGCCCAGCTGTACCATATAGAGCTAATTTAAAGTTAATACTTCCACGTCGACCAATTTTTACGGTATCCCCTACTTGATGTTCATTTGTTGGTTCGCCTACAATAGCAAGATCGATCAAATTATTATCATGTTGATGCAAACATTTTAGCATTTCTACAGTGCCATATTTGCCACTTCCTTCCTCATCGCTAGTAATTAAAAAACTAATTGAACCATTAGGAACTTTAACATATTCAATGAACTGCAAGATAGCAGCCAGAAAACATGCTATCGCTCCCTTCATATCGACAGTTCCCCTACCATAAATCTTCTCATCCACTTTACTTGCTATAAAAGGATCATTAAGCCATAATGCTCTATCACCTGCTGGCACAACATCAACATGTCCAGCAAAACAAATATTAGGACGGGCAGTACCATAAACAGCATAAAGGTTGGTTACTTTATAATTATCTTCACCAAATATTTTGGTTTCAGTCTTAAAACCATTTTTTTCTAATAAATTACCAATATATTCAATACAACCGTTACTCTTAGGGGTTACTGATTGAAAACTAATCAATTTTTCAAGAAGTTGTATATACATATTCCAACTATTATTATATTTTACTAGACTCCTAGTATAAGTCAAAGATAGTTGAGGGATTTTTAGAAGAAACGAAGCCGAGTACCACAGCGTACATAAACGTACGTGAGGAGCGGAGGCGAGTTTCGACGACAAAATCACCAACTAGATTGACTTATTCTCGAACAACCAAAACAGATACCCCAGAATGCCGCACAATTTTCGACGCATTAGGACCTAACATATAATCTCTAAGCTGTGGTCGTACTGCTGAAATAATAATTAAATCAGCTTTTACTTCATTAGCATATTGTATTATTTCATCATAGACCGCCCCTCGACCAATATGTAACTCAACTTCGATCTCCTCAGGCACATATTGCCTAATTAGCTCTGTTACCTGTACCCGATATTTTTCTTTTTGGTCTTTTGCCCAACTTTTAGGCAAATAATCCTCGACCATTTTCATACCAAAATCCGAGATGATATAAAGAAAATGTAATTTGGCATTAAAGATAGTAGCAAAACTTAAAGCCTTTGGTAATATTGCCTTAACCGATTGTTTATCCGACAAATCTAATGGTATTATTATATTTTTAAACACAATTAACAACTACTCCGATATTTATTATCTATTTCTTACTGCTGAATGTTTTGGCAAAATAAAATTATTAGTATCAGCAAAATGATTAATATCAATATTATATAACATATAATTAGAATGTTTAAAATGTTTTACATTTTTATGAAACATACCGATAAATTTATCCAATAATTTAGTATCCATACTACTGTTAGTAACTAAAATTGCCGTTACTGCCACGGTATTCAAATCTGCAGTGATTCCAGGATATAATCTTTTATCCAGCAATCCCTTATGAAAAGCTTTATTAGTGGCTAGTAATTGTTCAATCTTATCATTTTCCATAGGTATAAAATCAACCCCACAGCTATTAGCAGTAAATCCTACTAAAGCATTAGGATGACCTACCGTCATAATCATCACATCAATTTTACCATTACAAAATTGTTTTATTGACTCTTCGTAACTCATTTCATCGCAATCTATTGGCTCTTTGGTAAAATTATATAACTTCCTGATAGCATTATAAGTAATGGTATTACTAGACAATGACAAACCATTTGATATTCTCTTCCCTTCAATATCTGAAAAGCCTTTTATCTTATCCTTATCCTGACTTTTTACTATAACAGTAAAAAGCTCGTCATATAAATTAAGCACCTGACGCATTTCTTGCATTTTCTCTGTATTGGCATAATGTCCAACAGCTTCAAACGCTTCCAATGCTATATTGGATTGCACCAAAGCTAAATCTATCTTACCTTCTCTTAACAAAGTTAAATTTTCAACACCTCCATTGGTAGGTACTACTTCACAATTTACAGTTTTATCAGCTAAAGTCATGGTTCTACACAAATCCAATCCGATAGAGTAATAACCTTTCAAAATCGAACCAGAACCAATTCTTATTGTTTTTTGCGAAGCTAAGACACAATTATTAGTACAAAACAGACAAAAAACTACCAATAAAACTCTAAAATTGTTCATAAACATAATATACACTATAATTAATTGACCACTAATACTTTTTAAGATAAATAATTAAAAAAATAATATTCTTTACCCTATCAGCAACGAAGCAATGTCTCAACGTCATTGCGAGACCACGCAAGTAGGTCGAAGCAATCCATTTTTGATTTCTTTTATGGATTGCTTCGTCGGCTTACGCCTTCTCGCAATGACGTCTGAGGGGCTTTGCTTCGTCGCAGCAAAACTACTTCTCGCTAATAGATAGACTTAGCTATAAACTACCCCTACTACTATCGATAATCAAGATAATTATTACAGTGTATATATAAAAAACTCCTATTCCTTATAATATTCTTCTCCAATTTCAATTTCAGCCCGGTTGTTTGACTTACGCCAATTATTGCTGTCCCTTAGTGAGTAGATACAGCCACAATATTCTTGCTTATAGAAATTCTCACGTTTAGCTATTTCATACATTCTACTACTCCCCCCTGATTTTCGCCAGTTATAAGTCCAGTAAGTTATTCCATCGTAATGAGAGGCAGCTTTAATGCCTGATTCATTAATTTGATTCATGTCTTTCCAGCGGGAAATGCCAAGAGAACTGGTAATAACTTTAAAATCATTCTCATAGGCATAAAGGGCTGTACGTTCAAAACGCATATCAAAGCACATAGAACAACGTTTGCCTCTTTCTGGCTCCCATTCCATACCTTTGCTTCTCGCAAACCAATTTTGTACGTCGTAATCTGCATCAATAAAATTGATACCCATTTTTTCAGCAAAACGAATATTTTCATTCTTACGAATTTCATACTCTTTTTTAGGATGAATATTGGGATTATAGAAAAAAAATAGTTAAGTCAATACCAGACATCAACATTTTTTCCATAAGTTCTCCTGAACATGGAGCACAACAGGAATGTAGTAGAACTTTATTTTCACCATTCGGTACTGATAGGATTTCATTCATAATTAGTTAGTAATTTTCTTTATAAAATTTAAAAATAACATACGATATTATCGCACAACAATTCAATAATAAGATATTGCATTGTTTTGTAGAAAAATGCATAATAAATTATTATTTTTTATTAACAATAATTTTGTCACTAAGTATTGAATATTAGTCTAATTGAGAGATAATTATGTTGAATAAAACAACTAATTTGCCTAAAGGTTTTGAGTATTTGGATCAAATAGATCCAACCATAATTCAACAAATGATGTATTATAGTACTAGGAATTTTATAGGAGAGAGGATCAGGGACTATAAGGCTCCTAGAGCTATACTAACTAAACAAGCCGCGATTGCCCTAAGAAATGTTCAGCAAGATATAAAAAATGATAACTATTCTTTGGTAGTTTATGATGCTTATAGACCACAAAAAGCTGTACAACATTTTGTTGCCTGGGGAGAGGATAGGGCTGATCAAACAACGAAAGAATCTCACTATCCATACATTAATAAGACTGAAATCTTTTTGTTAGGTTATGTTGCTAAGCAATCACCTCATAGTCGCGGAAGTACGGTTGATCTAACTATTATTGAACTTGGAAAACAATTACATACCAACCCTAAAATGATTAAAAGAACCATAAAAGATGGTCGTTCCATACCTTATTTTGATGATAATACGGTTGACATGTATAGTTCTGTAGACCTTATGGATTCAGTATCTTGTCATGATAGTGACCTAATTGATCAACGTTACTTACAAAATCGTAATTATTTACGGGCAAAAATGAAAAAGTATAATTTTGCAGAATATTCGCCTGAATGGTGGCACTATACTTTACAAGACGAGCCTTATAAGGATCAGTATTTTGATTTTGATGTTGAATAATGTTTATAGCTAACCTGTTACTCCATCATTGCGAGAAGCTAGTTCGCAACACATCGTAATTGCGAGACCACGCAAGTAGGTCGTGGCAATCTACCTTCTTGGCGTCATTGCGAGCGAACGTATGTGAGCGTGGCAATCCATATTTATTAGATTTGGATTGCTTCGTCGGCTCACGCCTTCTCGCAATGACGTTAAATTTTAACCTTCCAAATCAATATTGTTTCAAATATAACACAACTAAACACAACTAACAGGAATTTATGAAAAAATACTCTAAGTAGCTTGTAATTAATTAATTTTACATATATAGTAGTTGCGTGGATATTCTAAAAGGGTTTTACGTAGAATAGATAGTGTCATCCATGTAAAAAGGCTGTCGTCTCTGCAAAAAGGTGTCGTCCCCTCAAAAATGATGTTATTCTTAGCAACGATGGGAATCTAAAAAACCTGATATTCCCGCTGTTGCTAAGAATAACATAAGATGAGGGGAAAATAACCAAAACTTCGTGTAGGAGGGGCATAATTAGAACACGGAAAGGACATTACAGGTTTTAGAGTTAATTACTCCAAGAAACTGATTTAAAAAATAAATTAACTTAAATTAGGAAAAATTATGAATAACAAAAGAAAAAAAAGCAATTTCTTAAAAAATTTGCTGACTACTGCTTCTGTTGCCTCGGTGATAGTTGGAAGTAGTTCAGCGTTTGCTGTTGAGCGGCAGGTAACAGGTAATGCAGTCCTATCTACTGGTGCAGGTCTAAATCCTGGAGGAAGGTTTGCTGTAGGAGATTGGATCATCTATGATGGTCTTGCTGCTCATACTATTACTGCTGACATGCCTGGGATGACGATTCTCTCAATTAACACTGCTGGTGGTGCTGGTCCTGGTGCACTACTCGTTAATGCTGCTACAACTGTTGGTTCTATCGGTGCTACTGCTAATAATAATCTGCTTCCTGTAACTATTGCGGCAGGTCAATCTCTAACTTTAAATGCTACTGCTGGTGGTGGTATCGCTGCTAACGTTTATAATCGCTTAGGTCAAATTACTTTCGGAGCTAATTCGATCTTAAATATTACTCCTGCTGCTGCTAATGACCTCACTTTTGCTCAATTGGAGATAGCTAATGGTCAGAACGCAACATTGAATATTAATAATCCTCGTGCTGCTGGTGGTGCTGCTATCGTAACACAATTCAACAAACACAGTGTTGCCTCAGCTCACACAATTAATATCAGCGATGGCAGTACTCTTCAATTTAACACTAATGCTAATGCTCTTACTACATTAGAACTTCAGCAAAGAAAGCATAGTGCTATCAACTTCGGTGATACTGGTACAGGTACATTGTTACTTACCTCTAAAGCAGCACCTGATGCCAAAATTTTTAAAGTTATGCATGGATCGCTTGGTGGTAAAAAGGATGGTACTCTTACGGACGATTATGGTGTAATCGATTTTAATACTACAGTTGTAGCAGGTACTCTTAATACTGATGTTGCTAATACAACCACCGTAATCGGTCAAGATAAGGAGCATAGAGCTAAGAAACTCATAGTTACTGCTACTGCTGGTAATGCTGCAACCATTACAGGGAAAGTATATAGTAAGGCAATTGAGTTAAACGGTGGAAACATCACTTTCACGGGTGGTGAAGTTGATGTAGGTGATGATGGAAAAACAAACATAACTGCTCTCTCAACAGTAATTCTTCAAGATAATACTAATCTTGGTCAAGTAGACCTCAGTAACACCGCCAGTATAATTAAAGTTGCTGTTAACAAAACACTTGCAGGAAAATTTTATGGTGATACAAAACATCCTAATAACATAGCAGGAACAATACATTTTGATGGTAATGGTACATTTAACGGTCAGGCAGTTAAGTTAACTACTATTGAAGTTGATGGTGCTGATAGTATTTTGACACTTTCAGGAGGAACTGAGTGGAACGATGTAACGGAAATAAAAGCATTGGCAGCTAATGCACATCTTAAATTTGCTGACGGTTATAAATTGACTGGTAATATTTTGTCTAATAATAATCCAGATATAACTTTCTTAGGTGATGCTGAAATTAAGGGTACTATTTGTCAGGGTGCAAACCGTCTTGGTAATATTAATATCACTGATAAGGATAAAACAGTGACATTAGATACTGATACGATTAACGCTGATAATATCTTTACTGAGACTGGTGGAGGAACATTAGCCTTAAATAATAAATCTAAAGATGTAACCATTACAGCTCGAATAAGTAAAGTTGGTGGTGGTACTATTAATGCAAGTGCAATGACCAATAGTTTAATAATTGTGGGTGATATAGGAACTGATCCTTCTCAAACCAACTCTAAGGCTTTAGATAAAATAGTATTGGCTGGACAGAGTCTTAATTTTGTTGCCCCTGGTTTTGTTAATGTTGGTGGAATTGATTTTAGCGACAAATCTTCGACAGTTAATTTGGATATTGCTGATGTTAATTATGCCTTGGGAACCTTGGAAAAGGCAGAGAATGCTACAGTTGTAATTAGTAACAATATCTCGCTATATAATACAAGCACTGCTGATAAAGGATTAAAGGAAATTAAGTTTACAGGAGATAATATTTTAACTCTATATAGTAATAATGATATTGTTGCTGGCTCTATAATAACTGAAAATGCTGATCAAGGTACTTTAATTTTTGCTGGCAAATCTACTCTGAAAGGTAATATAGGAAAAGAGAATCGTAAATTTAAAGAAATCCGAGTATTGGAAGGTATTGAGGCAACTACATCTGGTGTAGCTCACCTTAAAGAAGATGTACTCTTGGCAAACAGATCTGTATTAAATATAGATAGTGACTATTACGTTAAAAGAGTTGTTAGTACTGACGCTGCTGGTGTTGGAACACTAAGATTTACTAATAAGGATAAGGTAAAGTTAGTAACATCTCAAATTCGTGCTACTAATGCTGGTAATGCGATCGAGAGCTTAGAACTGAATGGTGGTAATGTTAAATTAGTTAATAACAGTATATCATTCAAGAATATTAATTTCACCACTAAAGATAAAGCTACCTTAGAGTTAGATGAAAATATGCAACTTGCGGGAATAAATGTTAAGAGTAGTGCTACCGAAAGACCTACAATTCAGTTGACAAACGTAAAAGATGATGAAATTACTGCAGGTCAGCATATTGGAGAAAAAGGTTATTATGTTGATATACAACTTACTAAAGATAATGCTTTAAATGTTAAAAGCCAAGATGCCTTTATTGCTGTAAGCACTACAACTAATAATTCAGGTTTTGTTAACTTTGAGGTTGCTGGTGGTAATAATTTATCAGTCGATTATTTAGGTTCTGAGAATAACCGCTTAAAAGAGGCTAATTTTAAATCAAATGTCGAAAACCGTGGTAGTACCCATGTTCAAAAAGCTACGATTTATGATGGTATGACTTATACAGCTAGTGGAACAGTAGCCGGTGATGTATTAAATATTGGTAGTACTAATGGTGGTGCTACTGCTAGATTTAATGATGGTGTTGTTTTAAAAGATACTCTGATCAATGTAGGAACAAATAACAAAATCAACTTTGTAGGTAATGCTACAATTATTAGCAATATTGGTAAATCTGACAATAAATTTGAGGAAATTAAATTTAATGGAGACAAAAACAGTACTGCAACCTTGGGCTGTGATTCTATAAGTGCGAAAACAGCTAACTTTGGTAAAGAAAAAGTTAAAGTTGTTGCTAGTGATGTTACACTTGATGCTGTTTCACATATCGATGCAAATATTGATTTAGGTTCTAATAAGCTATTCTTAAAAGAAGGCGGAACTTGGGGAAAAGATGTTAGTATTACAACTACATTAACTGCAAATGGTGGACTTGGTTCTATTAGACTTGGTAATACTGTTACTGTTGCTGCTGATTTACCAGTAAATGTTCAGACTATAGGTATTCACATTATTGATGATGCTTCTTTAAAAGATTATCGTGATAATGCATTTATCCTCATAGATGGTGATAAACACTTAGTTATGAAAGATGGTAAAATCACACTCACTGGAATGCCAACCACAAACCGTGCATATACTGAGTGGGTTATTGAAAGTAAAGATGGCAAACAAATGATTACACGTAAGGTCAATGAACGTGAAGGTATGAAAAGTGACTTGAATCAGTTTGGTCATGATCCTATCAATGATCAAAATGTTGAGGCACTTCTTACTGCAAAACGTGGTACTGATGGAGCAAAATTTGCGGATGATGTAAGTCTTATACTAGATAAGAAAGCACGTAAGGATGTCATGGATAGACTTTTTAATAGTGAAAATGATCTTGTAACCACAGCATGTGCTGACGCTGCTCGTCGTGTTTCTGATAGTATTGGTAATATAGTACATAACAGAAATACTAAAATAGCTGTTGCTGCTGGGTCTGATGATGGTAATTCATCAATGGGTGCATGGATTATGCCATATTATAACCAAGCTACTCAGGATCAGGATAAAAAAGATAATCATATTGGCTATACATCACAATCTTTTGGTGGAGTCTTGGGTTTCGATACTTTATTTAATGAGAATCTAACAATCGGTGCTGCTGTTAATGTCGCTAATACTGATATGAAATTTAAAGGTTATAAAGACGAAAAAGCCAAAATTGGTACTTTTGGACTATCTCTTTATGGGTCACAACAACTTGATAAAGATTTCTTTGTACAAGCTGTGGCTTCCTTTAGTTCAAGTAAAATTGACAGTAATGATGTTAGAAAAGTATCTACTAAGGTTCATGCTAGTGGTAAGGAAACTGCTAAAGCTAGTTATGATTCTACATCTTTCGGCGGAGAAGTATTATTTGGTTACAATGCTAAACTAGCTGACTCAGTATCACTAACTCCGACTGCTGGAATTCGTTATACAAGGTTTAATGATGCAGAGCATAAGGAAACTGGTACAACACATCAAAATAAGATATTTGCTAAGAAAGAAGCCAATATAGTTGAAGCTGTTATCGGGGCTAGAATTGCAACTACTATAGATACTGATGGTATTGCAATAACTCCTGAACTACATGGTTCTGTTTCTCACAAATTAAGTGGTAAATCAGGAAAAGTTGATGCTAGATTAGATGGCATGACTGATCCGTTTGTTACTAGAGCTGAGAAAGGTGGCAAAACATCATATAATGTTGGTGTAGCTATTGGTGCTAAAGCCGGAGTTATGGAGTATGGAGCTGGTTATGATGCATATTTAGCTGATAAATATGTTGCTCACCAAGGTACTCTAAAAGTTCGTGTAAACTTCTAAACTAATCATTTAAGTTTACTTATCTATTACTACAAA
Source organism: Rickettsia endosymbiont of Labidopullus appendiculatus (assembly GCA_020881075.1). GTDB lineage: Bacteria > Pseudomonadota > Alphaproteobacteria > Rickettsiales > Rickettsiaceae > Tisiphia. The sequence goes on along the minus strand of JAJIYQ010000093.1, from coordinate 260 downwards.
AGGGCTTCCTTTCCAAAAGGAGGTCCTTTTTGTTTGTATAAGTTCAGCAAAGTTCTCAACATAATAATAAAAATATATTTACAATCCTTAATCAAAATGGTAAACAAGTAGATTAGAAGTCTAGGAGTCTGCCTGCGATAACGAAAGTAATTCTATATTTGGCTCTTTTTGGCTGCGAATAAACATGATTTTCTTGAAATAGGTACACTATTCCTGCAAAAATCATATATATTCTCGCCGAAAAATAGCTCAAAATATAA
>JAJIYQ010000092.1 GCA_020881075.1 Rickettsia endosymbiont of Labidopullus appendiculatus | reverse complement strand
AGCTCACTTACTAAAGAAGATATGGTGAAAATCTTGGTTGAACCAGAATCAAGCTTAATAAAACAATATTCAGCCTTAATCGCCACCGAAGGGGTAGAATTAAAATTTACCGATAAGGCAATAGATAAAATTGCTACTTATGCAGCAAAAGTTAATTTAGAAATTGAAGATATTGGAGCAAGAAGATTGCATACTATTTTAGAAAATTTATTAGAGGAGATAAGTTTCAATGCAAGTGACATGAAAGAAAAAAAGGTAGTTATGGATGAGCATTTTGTTGACCAGCAATTATCAAAAATTATTAAATATCTGGATTTAGTAAAATTTATTTTGTAAATGATAGTTCACCTTGGTAGCTTAACTTTTAGTGGTATAGACATTATTGATGTCGATGTGCAAGTACAGATATCGCCAGGTATACCTAATTTTACTATAGTAGGATTGGCTGACAAAACCATTGGTGAATCTAAAGAGAGGGTTAGAGCAGCCTTGTCTTCAATAGGTCTTGCCCTACCTGCCAAGAAAATACTTATAAATTTAGCTCCAGCTGATTTGGTTAAAGAGGGTAGTCATTTTGACCTTGCTATTGCTTGTGCTATACTTAGCAGTATGAAAATTTTACCAGCTGAGGAAATGCAAGAGTATCTAGTAATAGGGGAATTATCTCTAGATGGTTCTATATTACCTGTCAGTGGAGCTTTGCCTGCTGCTATTGGTGCTTCAGCTAGAAATAAGGGGCTAATTTGTTCGAAACATAATGGTCAGGAAGCTGCCTGGTCTGGCAATAATAATATTTTGGCAGCAAGTAATTTAATAGAGTTAGTTAATCATTTTAAAGGCTTGCAAATATTATCATCACCAGAATTAGAAATTGATACTAGCATAATAAATTACCCTGACTTTAAAGAGATTAAAGGGCAGAAAACAGCCAAGCGGGCTTTAGAAATAGCTGCTTCAGGTAGCCATAATCTATTAATGTTTGGTCCACCTGGTACTGGGAAATCGATGCTGGCACAATGTATACCTGGGATATTACCCAAAATGCGACCTGAAGAAATATTAGAGTGCAGTACTATAGCAAGTGTTGCAGGCAAGTTAGCAAATGGTAAACTATCAAGGGTTAGACCTTTTCGTGCTCCCCATCATTCATGCTCGATAGCAGCGATGGTTGGTGGTGGTGTTGGTAAAAGAGTAAAGCCAGGTGAGATTTCATTAGCCCATAATGGGGTGCTATTCTTAGACGAATTACCAGAGTTTCCACCTAATGTTATCGAATCTCTAAGGCAACCAATTGAAACCGGGGAAATACTAATTGCTAGATCAAATTCGCATATTAAATATCCAGCTAACTTTCAGCTAATAGCCGCAATGAATCCTTGTAAATGCGGTTATTTAAGCGATTCGCATAAAGCATGTTCAAGAGCTCCAAAATGTGGTAGTGATTATCAGATGCGTATTTCCGGTCCTATCATGGATCGATTTGATCTACATATAAATGTAGGCTCTATCGATTCATATAATTATAATTTAATAGGAGATGATACAGAAGAAGGGTCTGAACAAATAGCCAATAGGGTCGAAATAGCTCGCAATATTCAACAAACTAGATATGAAGGATATAATATCAAAACAAATAACCGTTTGGATGGGCAATTGCTTATTGAATATGCACTACCAGTTGATGATGGAAAAGATTTACTTAACGAAGCCGCTACAAAATTTCGTATATCAATGAGGGCGTATAATAGAATCTTACGAGTTGCAAGAACAATAGCTGACCTAGAAGGCTCTCGCAATGTCTATAAGATACATATTGCCGAAGCACTAAACTATAGAAAAATGGATAATAATCCATAAGAATAGGAATACAACCGTCATTGCGGAGTGTTAGACTCATATAAACATATATCTAACCATTTTTTACTTACATCTAGACCTATTATTTTACTCATGATATAATCTCCTTCCTCTTATTGTGCAAGGCTGCTGCTTCCAGCACCTTCTGCAATTTGTTCAAGGTAAACAACCAAGAGGGTACTTATTCTGTGAACGACTATTTCAGTCAAGAGCCTATCAAGCCCCCCTCTTACAATCACTTATATCACATTTTCAAGATATAAGAGCCTAGTTACTCACCTAATATTATCGCAACTCGAGCAAATTCATTTTCTAACTTAGTTTTAAGATTTTTATACTGAGAAGTTTTTAATTCTTCCTGGGTAATCAAGCTCTTTTTTATAGTTATTATATCTGTGAATATAGTATCTTTATCCTGATATTTACATGATCTATTTACACATATCCAGGGAGTATCAATCTCAAAGTTTAATTTTTTACAATCTTTAACTATACTATTTTTGATAGTCGTATATTTCTTATTAGTTTCAGGCATACCTATAAAGATGTCTGATATCTGGTCAGAAGCTGTATGGGTGATATCATCTGATCTATTAGACTTTGAAGTTAAAGCAACCCCCATATTTGTTTTAGAAATTCTATTTCTTTGCTGTAATGCATATTTTATTGTAATATCTTTAACAATACGAGAAGTAAGATCAGGTAATTCTAAGAATTTTTTGTCTTCTTCATTAAGATATTCTCCACTCAACCTACGGAAAGTAAAATCCTTTAACTGTTCAGTTGAATAATATAATCCCCAACCACTCATGCCTAATGCCACTTCTCCTTTCATATCAAACTGACCAGCCAACTCTACAATATTATTTTTTATAACTAATTCCTCGCGTGATATAGTTTGTGAAGTTTTAGGCTGTATATTGGCAATTTTGGTATAACCAGCTTCTTGAGCATCTAAGACCAATGCTATCTTATTAGCAATATCTGGGAAAATTCCTTGTGCCATACTAACAAGATTTGTTGGATCAATCCAATATACTTTACCTTTTTTGTTAGTTACTTTAAGCATCGCATGATTAAAATTTCCCATGTTAGGTAAGGCATCTGGATTAGAAAAATTAGTAATACCTCGCATTACAAAAATAGGTTGAACTTTATAATCAAGTTTTTGCAAGATAGCAGCAGTACTTGCAGAAAAATCTTTACAATCACCAATTTGCGAACTGGCTACTTTTTCTAAATCTCTAGGGAAGTAACGACCTGATACAGTTCGCCAATCACCCATATATTGAATTTTTTCATTTAATGCAGAAGTAACAAAATTAATTTTTTCTTCATCGGTATTCTTGTCTGCAGCAGATTCGACTATATTCATGAAAATTGCAGGGAGTGGTTGGTTAATTACACTAGAATACCTAAGAGCAAGTTGTTTAGCCAAGTCTTCCCATTTGGTTAAACTTGACAAGGATACCCAAGTAGTATGCTTAATATTTAAGATACCATTGTTTGGTTCATTTGTTATGGAATCGTAAATAGGCTTTTCTAAGATAATTTCTGCCGAATGAAAATCACTTTCAGCATCTTTAATAACTTTTAATACGCCTTTTGGATCATTTACTTTAATATTCAAAGGTAATTTAGAATTGATCTTAGTATGACTTGCATGAAAATAACTGCCCATACCGTAAGATAAATTAGTACCATAAAAATTATCTACAGGAACTTTTGTTTCAACATACTTATATTTTAAATATATTTCTGCTCCAAGTTCTGCTTTAGGAAATGATATGGTTATTTGTCTTAGTTGATCAAAACCTTTACCAAAAAAGGCTAGTGGTTTATCCTCAGTCATATCTTTAGTGACTATATATTCTTGTCCATTATAAATAGTTTTAGCTTCTAATATAGAAATATGAGAACTATATTCGTTATAAGTCAAACGATATTGGGAGAAAGCATCACGCCCTGATTCTTTTAGTATTTTTGCATGCATTTCCGTTATTGTTTCAGAAGTACCATCTTGGTTAATATTAATATTGTCGTTATAAAATTTAAACTCAATAGGGGCATCTTCATACCTACTCCACCTAGCTTGAGCGGTATGGTTTATTACAAATACTAATAATATTAGGTGCAGAAAAGATTTTAAGTAACTCATTATATAATCCTATAAAAATTAGTTGTTAGTTGTATAGCGAACCCGTTAATGTTCTAGATAACCTAAATATAACAGATTTTTTTGATCCACTAATAGCTGTTTTCATTATTTTTGCGATATTGCTTGTTTTTTCATTTTTCAGTTATTATTAGTAGCAAAAATCATAAAGTTTAGCAAGATAAAAAACAGCAAATACTCACATGGCAGTTTAAAGGTAGAGTAAGTTTAAAAGTCGCATTTTACTCTTGACTATTTGTTGGCTTACTTTATATTATGACTGAAAATCTGTAAATACTACAGAAAAATAATACAAAAAGGTTTGATTAGTTGTGGCTAAAAAAAATAAAAATGTTTTGGTAAGACTTGTTAGTACAGCTGGTACAGGGTATTTTTTGGTAAAGAAACGCAACCCTAAAACCCAAACTGAGAAGTTAGCATTTAAAAAATATGATCCGGTAGTTAGGAAACACGTTCCTTTTAAAGAAGAAAAGATTAAGTAGTGAAATAGTAGGAATATATGGCAACAAAAATTCGTTTGGCAAGAGGTGGGGCAAAAAACGTCCCCATTATAGAGTGGTTGTAGCAAATGCAACAGCTCCTAGAGATGGTGATTTTTTGGAGAAGGTAGGTACTTATAATCCTATGCTTGTCAAGGGTGATGCAAATCGTGTAATTCTAAAATCTGATCGTATAGAATATTGGTTAAGTACTGGTGCTCAACCTACAGAGCGTGTGGCAAAGTTTATTGAAGAAGCTGGTATAGCACTTCCAGCATCGATCAAAAAGAAAATGGAAATAAAAATTAAGAATCGTAAAATAAAGCCTCCTAAGAAAGAGTCCAAAAAAGCTTAAATAACATGGCGTAAGCTGAAAAAGTAATTATAAGTCTAAAAAACGTCTTTACGAGGAGCAGCAAAGCGGCTGCGTGGCAATCTATAAAAGTGATTATAAATGGATTGAGGTTTACACCTCCTCGCAGACGATGTGTTGCAAAGTATCTCCTCGCAATGACATTAAAGGTCACACGAGCTTTTTCTTATCTGCCGGATTAGCTCAGTGGTAGAGCAACCGCCTTGTAAGCGGTAGGTCGTCAGTTCAAATCCGACATCCGGCACCACAGCAAGTAACAAAATTATTTTTGTAATGCATAAGACAATTTCTTGTAGATTTATCAACTATTTAAAGTTCTATAAATTAGATATTGCAATTGTCATGTTGGCATTATTATGTGTGTCAATTTCTTTGCTGGCAATAGGTGGAGCTTTTAGGCAGTTAATCGATAGCGGTTTGAAAGAAAATTATCTACAATCAATTAACCAATCAATATTATATATTAGTATTTTAATATTAATTTTTAGTACGGGTAGTTTTTTCCGTTCTTATTTCATTAATAATATTGCTGAAAAAATCGTTAGTCAAATTAGGCAAGAGGCTTACAGTAACATAATTAATTTTGATATTGCTTGTTTTGAGGATCTCAAAATTGGTGATATCATTTCCCGCCTGAGTGTGGATATAGAACTTATTTATAAGTTGATTGTCAATTTTCTCTCTTTTTTTGTTCGTAACTCAATAATGCTAATTGGTGGAATTATCTTAATGTTCTGCCAGAGTCCTAAACTCGCTGCGATTGTCATTATTATTATACCATTATTATTGCTACCACTAATAAAATTTGGCAAATATGTACGAAATTTATCAAAAAATGTTCTCCAATCACAAGCCAATATTACCGCTAATTTAGAAGAGAGCGTATCAAATATTTGTGCAATACAAGCCTTTAATCAGCAGGCAAATAAAGTAGCGGCTTTCAAAAAGCAAATTTCTGATTATTTACAACATGCGGCAAATCGTTTAAAAGTTCGTTCGGTATTTTTTGCTTTGGCTATTTCAGTTATATTATTCTCGATTACTATAGTTATATGGGTAGGTAGCAGAGACATAGTACAGGGGCATTTATCATCAGGTCAGATGATATCATTTATTTATTATGCTATCATTGCTGGTGTAAGTAGCGGAGGTATTTTTGAACTTTTGACTGAAGTTCACTCATCTCTTGTAGCCTCGGAAAGAGTTTTTGTTCTTATAGATTATACTTGCAAAAATCAACTAACTAATGTTCCAATGGGTGATTATCAAGATAATCAATCTTCTTTGAGTATAGAGTTTAACAATGTAAGTTTTGTCTATCCATCAAGATTAGACAATTTAGTTATAGATGATCTGTCATTTAAGATAGATAAAGGTAAGTTTATTGGTATAGTTGGCAGATCGGGTGCTGGTAAAAGTACTATTATGCAATTAATGTTAAAATTTTATTTTCCTGAGAAAGGAACAATTAGAATTGCTGGTCAAGATATATCAAAAACTCAAGATCATCAAATAAGACGCAAGATTGCCTATGTTCCACAAGATGCAAGTATTTTTTCTGGTACAATTAGGTCAAATATTGCTTTTGCTAAACCTGATGCAAGTATGGAAGAAATAATAGAAGCAGCTAATAACACCGGTATAATGGATTTTGTCCAGAATCTTAAAGAAGGGCTAGATACTGAAATTGGCGAGAAGGGTATTAGATTATCTGGAGGACAAAAACAACGAATAGCTATCAGTAGGGCAATTCTATATAACCCAGAAATTTTACTTTTAGATGAAGCAATGAGTGCTTTAGATAGCGAGAATGAACAAAAATTATTGAGTAAATTGCAAGAAATAATGAAAGGCAAAACTATATTATCGATTGCCCATCGTATTTCAAGTATAGAACAGGCTGATGAAATTTTGCTAATTGACCATGGAACGTTAATTGCTCGGGATACTCATGTTAAATTGTTAGAAAAAAGTGAAATCTATAAAATAATCTGCCAAGAACAATCAATAAATTTGTAAAGAACCATTATAATAATAGATATTTTAACTAAAATGACACATAGTTATCATATTAATAATTTATTTTTATATTGGAAGGTAATTTTATCAATTATTTGACTTGAATATTACACAGTTTAAGCTAGAATCACCAATACAAAAAATGAGGTTTATTATGAAAAATTTATTAACTATTATTCTAACTTTAGCTTTCTCTATTTCTGCTTTTGCTGGAGCAACTTCTGAGAAAAAAGATTCAACTACTACGGATCAGCAAGAAGAAACTACGGATGCACAAGATCCAAACATGAAGAAGAAAGACGACAAGAAAGAAGAAAAGAAATAATTTCTTTATTCTACAGGCTGGTATAGGATATTTTCTATACCAGCTCTCTCTTTGGAGTACTGCAAAAAGCAGTATCATTTCTGCAGATTCTTATCCTATTGCTATTCTCCCGTTATATCCCTTAGCTATACGTAAACTATTGTTATTTTCGCGTCTTATCTTCGAGATAGAAAAGTGCTAAGAATGTGAAGGTAAAAGGTTTGTAGGGATTTTGTTATAGGATTTGTAGTCATGTAAATGATATTTTTTGTTTGATATTATCAGATTCCAGAGATATAATCTCTTTCATGTATATTACAATCGATCCAAATAGAAATTCTTGCCCTGCAATATTGCTTCTTGGCTTACGCCTTCTCGCAATGACGTTTTTATTGCTGTTGTAATACTTATAGAATAAAAATTGTATGGTATACTCTTCTGCTTTGAAGAATTGGCTCCGCAAAACTTCGGGGTACTCACGTACTAGTTATACGCTCCGCTCGCTCACCCCTTGTTTTACGTTCCAATTCTTCAAATCATTTGAGTATACTATCGGAAGAAGAATGCACAAAATTTTTACCATAGCTTTTTTTCAAAAAATAGAGTATGCTTTAATTAGATTAATTTTCAAAATAATCTTGATTCTTCAACAATCCCACACAACCACAATTATTAACTAAAAAATATTAAATATGGCAAAAAGCACTTACAACTCAGGTACCCAAAACGCAATATTTGCTGCTATACAATCAATTAATTTACTGGCAATAAAACATTTATTGTCTAACAATAACATTGATTTAACAGCACAAACCACTACTCCTTTGAATATTAGTGGAAAAATAACAATGCAAAATACACATCTTACGCCTTTCTCTGCACTATGTGTATTGTATAAATACTGTCCAGATAAGTCTACAGAAATATTAGGTGCTTTTAATCAAATGTTTAATATTTTCTCAAAGTCAAACAAATATACCAACCCTGTAGATTCACAGGGCTGCACAGAATTTATGTGGGCTGTGTGGACAGGAAACCTTGATTTGATTAAAAAATCTCACGAGCTTATGAAGCAATGTGATAATTACAACGTTAATCAGCAAGATAAAAGTGGTCGTACAGCTCTACATGTGGCTGTACAAAATAAGGTAGAAAAAGAAATTATTAAATATTTAATTAACGATGTAGGGGTAAAAGTAGACTCAGGGGATTCTCAAGGAAGGACTGCTTTATTTTACGCTGTATCAGTAGACGATTTATCGGTACAAGGTAATAACCCTCAGGTGTATCTAAAGGTAGCAAATATACCTCTAGCTAATGAGTTGTTAGATGATGGTGCTAGTCCTAATATACCATACCATGGAAAATATTTGCTATCAATGCTATGTGAGTATATATGGCGACTTAAGGACAGCTATATAAAGTCTACTGATAATAATAAAAAGGCAGAATGTGTGGTAGACATTAAAAACTATATCCCTATAGTAGAAGAGTTAATAAAAAAAATAATACACAGCAAAAAGTTTGATCATACTGCTAAAGATGCTGATACTGGCTTTGCAGCTGTACACTGGCTAGGTGAGTTAGGTGAGAAAGCTCCTGCTCTTTTACAAGAGTTAAAAGAGCTTGGGGCTGATATAAATAAGGGTGATGTTGGCGGACGTTCTACGCTAAATTGGTATTCTGATTATAATGCTCCTTCAATAGTAACAAAATTGTTAGAGCTTAAAGCAAATGTAAATACACAAGCTATTAATGGTGAAACTGCAGCACATGCTTTGTTGTTAAATGCAAGTAAGATTAATTCTGCTAAAGCAAAATTACCAACATTAAAAATTTCGTTAAATCACGACAACAAACCTCCTTATGATCCAACATTAAAAATTTCGTTAAATCACAACAATAAACTTATAGAAGTTACTGCTCAAGATTTGTTAAAGTTAATAATAGACAAGCAGGGTACTAATGAAGACCTAAATAACTGTGACAAATTATTCGATGAGTATCAGCCATGGTATGATAATGAAGGTATAAAGCTATCAACGGCGTGGTATAATGAGCAAGCTGCACTATTAGGGGAAGAATTGGCTAATTTTGCTCTCTATGAATAAATTAGGGTTCTATCGCTCATCTATAGCTAACTTTACATAACATACACCAAATTCGTAGACGTCTATTAGTGAAGAGTACACAAAAACCTAGACCCTCTATTAGTGAGGAACCACTTTTGGGGGCATTAATGCAATCCAAAAAAACGATTAAAATGAATTGCTTCGGAGGCTTACGCCTCCTCGCTAGTAGACAGCACGATGGATGCTTATTCGGCACTAATTCAGGTTTAATTGACTATACCAGCACTAATCCACCATTAACATGGATAGTTTGACCAGTGATATAAGAAGCTTTGTCACTTGCTAAAAAAGCTACTACATTTGCAACATCTTCGGGGGTTCCCAAAGTTTTCAGAGGAATTTTTTGCATTATCGCTTCTTTTTGAGTTTCATTTAATTTATCGGTCATATTTGATTTAATAAAACCAGGAGCAACTGCATTAACTGTGATCCCTCTACTTGCCACCTCAAGGGCTAGAGACTTTGTCATACCTATCATCCCAGCTTTGGAAGCACAATAATTTGCTTGCCCTGGATTACCAGAAACTGCAACCACAGAGGCTATATTAATTATTCTACCATAACGAGTTTTCATCATTTTTTTTATCGCTTCACGATTTAGAATAAAACTAGCTTTTAAGTTTATATTTATAACTTGCTCAAATATCTCATCGGACATTCTTATTGCTAGCATATCGTTGGTGATTCCAGCATTACAAACTAAAATATCTATTTGTTCAAGATTAGCTACCAAGTTATTACATTCCTCGCTATTGGCTAAATTGCATGGTGCTATCGTATAATTATCTTTTAAGTTATTACCCAATTCTTGTAGTTTTTCTTGGTTACTACCACTAATTATTACATGGCTACCAAGAGAGTGTAATAGCTTAGCAATGCTACCACCAATTGCTCCAGATGCTCCAGTAATTAGAGATTTTTTATCAGTCAAGTTTATCATTTTAGCTCCAATTTGTAGTTATTTAAGTATATTAGTTAACCAGAATAGCACTTAGCAGATATTTGCTATTCATCCTCTTCCATAATTATGTTTCACTATCAAAGCTAATATTATGAGAAGATTTTTGACGAATTAGCTGTTCTATTTCACAGCAGATAGCAGGGTGTTCTTTCAGGTAATGTTTAACATTTTCTCTACCTTGCCCTATACGAATGTCTTTATAGGAAAACCAAGAACCAGATTTTTCTATTATTTCCAATTTAACACCAAGGTCTATTATCTCACTTTCTTTAGAAATACCACTACCATACATTATATCAAATTCTGCAGTTTTGAATGGTGGTGAGACTTTGTTCTTAACAACCTTGACCTTAGTTTGACTACCTACTACTTCATCTTTATCCTTGATTGATGAGATTCTTCTGATATCTAGCCTTACTGAGGCATAAAATTTTAAAGCATTGCCACCTGTAGTAGTTTCTGGACTGCCAAACATGACGCCTATTTTCATTCTAATTTGATTAATGAAAATAATTACACAATTAGTTCTGGAAATTGATGCGGTGAGTTTCCTAAGTGCTTGGCTCATTAATCTAGCTTGTAACCCCATATGGGAGTCACCCATTTCTCCTTCAATTTCTGCTTTAGGCACAAGGGCAGCAACACTATCAACAACGACCATATCAATAGCTCCAGAGCGTACTAGAGTATCAGTTATTTCAAGAGCCTGTTCACCAGTATCTGGTTGAGAAATAATAAGTTCGTCAATATTTACTCCCAATTTTTTGGCATATGCTGGGTCTAAAGCATGTTCTGCGTCAATAAAAGCACAAGTGCCACCTTTCTTCTGTGCTTCAGCAATTACATGTAAAGTTAAGGTAGTTTTTCCCGAACTCTCTGGTCCAAAAATTTCAATAATCCTTCCCTTAGGGAGACCGCCTATACCAAGTGCTAGGTCAAGTCCTAGCGATCCTGTTGGTATTGCCTCAACGTCTACAGCCCGACGTTGCCCAAGTTTCATAACCGAACCTTTGCCATAACTTTTTTCAATTTGGCTAAGTGCAGCAAGTAGTGCTTTTTCTTTGTCTATAACATTCATTTTTAGAATCTGCTAAATAAAATCAAGTTAAATTTATAAAGTAACATACGAGAGAAATCCAGTAAAATAATATCACGACGATTTACAAACCACAACTAAAAATAGAAATATAACCATTCCTTATTTCTTTATATTTTCTTCTTATAGCTAATCCTTGCTGTCATTGCGAGGAGCTACTTTAATGGCGACGAAGCAATAAGAATAGTGGATTGCCACGACCTACTTTCGTGGTCTCGCAATGACGCTTGGCAAGCAGATTTTTTATTTATCATAAGAAAATAGCAAAAAAACCGTGAACGTTCAAGTCAATATAAAGCTTCCTAAAAATTAATAGCCCTCCTATCTACAGCTAAAGCTGCTTCCTTTATGGCTTCACTTAAGGTAGGATGGGCATGACAAGTTCTTGCTATATCTTCTGAAGAAGCACCAAATTCCATAAATGCTACAAGCTCTGCAATCATAGTACCAGCTGAAGGGCCTATAATATGTGCTCCAAGTACTTTATCCGTTACGCTATCAGCCAATATTTTTACCATCCCATCAGTACAACCTGTGCTTCTCGCTCGACTATTTGCCAAAAATGGAAATTTGCCGACCTTGTACTCAATCTTAGCTTCTTTTAATTGCTCTTCTGTTAAGCCAATACTTGCCACTTCTGGATAAGTGTAGATGACACTTGGAATAAGGTTGTAATTAACATGACCTGCTAAACCTGCCATAATTTCAACGGCAGCAACAGCTTCCTCTTCTGCTTTATGAGCGAGCATAGGTCCAGCAATTACATCACCGACAGCATAAATATTAGGAATTATTGTTTGGAAATGATCATTAACCGTAATTCTATTTTGTTTGTCCGTTTTAATGGCTAATTTATCTAGACCTAAATTTGTTGTATGAGCTTTTCTACCAACAGCTAATAGCACTATATCTGCTATTACCTGTTGTGCTGAATTGTCAGTTGTTTTTTGTATATTTAAAATAACTTTTCCTGCTTTTTTCTCAGCAGATATCACCTTAGTGTTTAATCGCAATTCAATAGATTGTTTTTGTAGGATTTTGGTAAATTGACTGATAATTTCTTTATCTAAAGCTGGCACAATACTTCCAGCATATTCAATAACCGTTACTTTGGAACCAAGCCTGTTCCATACCGAACCAAGCTCTAAACCGATATAACCCCCACCAATTACTACCATAGTTTCCGGAACTTTAGCAAGACTCAAGGCTCCTGTTGATGACACTATATATTCCTCATCAACAGTAATATTGGGCATTTCAATAATATCAGAGCCAGTAGCAATTAGAATATTCTTAGCCGATATTTGTTCAATTGATGCACCATTAGTAATTTCTACAAGATTGGCTGAAATAAACTTGGCACTTCCCGTAAATTTAGTGATTTTATTTTTTACAAACAAACCTTCTATGCCTTTGCATAAGTCTGATACTACCTGACTTTTTTTAGTCATCATTTTTTGTAAATCAAGTTTGGCTGAGGTCATAATGCCAATATCAGCACAATGGTTCAATACTTCATGATATTTCTCAGAAAAATTTAGTAATACTTTGGAAGGAATACAGCCAACATTTAGGCAAGTACCACCAAGCGTCACCCTTTTCTCTATACAGGCAACCTTCATACCCAACTGGGCGGCTCTTATTGCTCCTGTATAACCAGCCGGACCACCACCAATCACTATTAAATCAAATTCTTTCATATATTTTCCTCCATAATAATAGCATTATAGACTATAAATATACCAACACTAATAGTTTCTAAAAAAATAATTGCTTTTTAATTCTTCAAAATCATTAAATAATGTGGTACATCCTTAAAATAACCTGTAGATGGAGCAAAACTATCAACTATTTTGAAACCAGCTTTTTTATAGGCACTAATTGCTTTATGGTTTGATTTACTAGGATCAATTATCCAAGTGCTAACTTGTTTTGTTGTATTTATAAATCTTGCTAAGGTCATTGAGCTTAAACCCAATCCTAGAAAATTTTCTTGTCCTATCATAAAATCTATAGTCCAAGTGATTTCCTTAGGTTTAACCCAAGGTAGTAGATGTTCTGGTGTAGAGTCGTTTGCATCTGATGTCATTATTAACGCATAGGGTTGCATATCATAAAAGCCTAGGAGCCTGCCTGCGATAACGAAAGTAATTCTATATTTGGCTCTTTTTGGCTGCGAATAAACATGATTTTCTTGAAATAGGTACACTATT
>JAJIYQ010000091.1 GCA_020881075.1 Rickettsia endosymbiont of Labidopullus appendiculatus | reverse complement strand
GAGCTTGCATAATATAACATTTAAGAGTAAAAAGAAGTTATAATTTTTACCAGGTTTGGAGATGTTAGAGAATAAAAATTTTGATTTTATAACAAATGAAATTGCTAATAATGATGTTGTGTTGTTTATGAAAGGCACTAGTAATTTTCCTCAATGTAATTTTTCTGCTACCGTTGTTTCTATCTTAAAAAAACTTGGCATAGAATTTCGTGATATTAATATTTTGACCAGTCTTAGCTTACGTGAGGATATCAAATCCTTCACTGATTGGCCTACCATACCACAGCTTTATATAAAAGGAGAATTTATAGGTGGCTGTGATATAGTACGTGAAATGTATGAAAATGGTGACCTTATTTCATTATTGAAAGATAAACATATAATACCTTAAGTAAAACAAAAAATAATTATTCAAAGCAAAATATTATACCAATGGAAATAATTAACGTGGTATATTAATCCACTCTCTATATATAATTGATTTTACTAAATTTACATTTTTACTAAGTTGATTCCAGTCATAGCAAGCATTAGCAATGATATCTTCGTATACACCGTAACATTGATTAGATAGGAAGTGATTTTTGATCCACTGCCAAATTTGTTCCATCGCATTTAATTCCGGTACGTATGGCGGAAGCGGTACCAAGGTAATATTACTTGGAATAATTAATTTTTTCGCTGCATGCCACTCGGCATTATCTGTTAATAATGCAACATGCCTACCAGAATGAATAGCCAAAGAAAATTCATCTAAGAACTTATTCATTGAATCAGTATTGGTATATGGTAAAATTAACGCAAAAGATTCGCCCGTGTCATGGCAAGCAGCTCCATAGATGTATGTTGAGATAAATTGTTGTTGCCTTACTTTCCTAGGTCTGCTCCCACGTTTAGTCCATATGCGACTTAAACTACCTTGCTGCCCAATTTGAGTTTCATCCTGCGAGCAAATGTCAACCTTACTCCAATCAATATCTTTTGCTAATAATACTTTTAGCGTATTGGCGAAGTTTTTTTATATGTATTTTGAGTTGCTTGATTAGATTTTGGGTGTACTGAACGAGAAGTAATCCAGGTAAAACCAAGTCGATGTATAGTGTTATAAACTGTTTTTAAACTACATTTAATACCATATGTTTCAAATAACATATTATGCAATTCCTTTCCTGTTATAGTCAATTGATGGGAAGTTGGTGACGTCGTCACTCGTCGTTCGCCTATTACTTATAGGCGTCGCTCCATCGTTCCTAGCACCAAATTTCCCTGAATTGACTATATATAACCACCTGTCTTACTTTCACTCAACATATTTATTTTATCAGACAGAAAAGATTCTTGTAAGCTATTGAATTTTCTAAACGCACCACTCCTATGTGATTCAAATAATCCATCAAAGCTAGAGTTTCTAAATCTTCTAAGCCAAGATTGTACTGTTTTCCAGTGCGATCCAACTATTATCGATACAATTTTCAATGACTTGCCTGATTGAAGGTGATGCATTGCTAATAAGCGTATGCGATTTCTTCCGTGCGACTCGTTTTTCATTAGGCATATGAAATCATGCTCATGAAAACCTTTTGGTAATATTAATGTTTTTGCTATTTTAGTACCTGCACAAATTTATACTCCCGTATTATAATATACCTCCTTAACTATTTCAATTGGTATTACAATTACTTATATCACATTTTCAAGATATAAGAACCTAGCTTGTTTGACTAGCTATTCCATTAAAAAATCTAATTTAAACTTCATACTTTCTAATCACTTATCCTAAACTGGCATTATTAGGGTTAGCTATAATTATGTTATACTATATCATTGTGAATTGCATCAAGTATAAGGTAATTGTATAAATTATTTGACTAGAGAATTGTTTGTTGCTATAAGATTCTTAGAGTGATGGGGCGTAGCCAAGTGGTAAGGCAACGGTTTTTGGTATCGTCATTCGGTGGTTCGAATCCATCCGCCCCAGCCATTCAGTACAACTTGCTACTTTTTGCATTTCTGTGAATGGAAAAGCCAGAACGTAATGCAGCTTACAGCCCTCGAGTGTTAGGTTCGAAAATATAAAATTTAATAATTCCCTTTTTTCAGCAATTGTCGAACCTTTAAAAGTTTTATAGGAGTTTTTGCTGATACATATAAGGTCTGTAAGCTTTTTAGAAAGCTTATCATCTACTTTGTCATAACTCTTAATTAATTC
>JAJIYQ010000090.1 GCA_020881075.1 Rickettsia endosymbiont of Labidopullus appendiculatus | reverse complement strand
CAGTTCTCGAAATTAATTTAGGTTGAGGAATTTGTAGGAGACACGGAACGCAGCACCGGAGCGTACTCAAGTGTACGTGAGGATGCGAGTACCGGATCGACGCACAAATTACCAACATAAATTAATTTCGGGAATTGGTATAACTTGTAAAACAAAACAGATGCAACAGAACCACTTAAAATTTAAAACCATACCGTATACCTAAATTAGTTAGACCCGCATTAGGTTTTACGATATCAGCATTAGAGATATGGTCAAGAATTAATGTAATTGCATGTATTTCATTAAGTTTTATACCAAAACTAACACTTTCTCTAAATAAAAGCCTTGATCCTAAGGGACGCTTTCTTAAAGCTCGTTGTTTCTCTGATTTTTTCAATTCACCATTATGAATCGCCCCTCCAAAGCTTAACTCACAAAACATAAATTCCATCATATCAAAATGCCAAGTAAGCCCAGTATAAGCACTACTTGCATATTTACTATTGTTAATATCTACGCCTATATGAGGATAGCCACGCAAAAATTCGTACTCTTCACCAAAAAGATATTCTAAATTAACGTCGTATCCTTTCTCATAACGGTGTTTTAACCTAACATTTATGTCGTGCTTTAGTATTCCTATTCTTATTTCATCAGCTAAAACTCTTTGCCCAGTTAAACAAAAAGAAATACTAAAAAAAATTACTAATATTAAACGATTCATAGTACACCACAAATTTGAAAAAAGATTAAAGATAGAATTTGAATGAATGCACCTTTATTCATAAATATCCAGCTATTCAACAAGAGTATATTATATACTTCCTGCATAAGTCAAAGATAGCCCCGAAATCCTTAGGAGAAACGTTGGCTACCTCCACGTACATAAACGATTGTTACGGAGCGGAGGCAAGTTTCGACGCCAGAATTCCAGTTAGATTGACTTATGCTAGGTAAGCCTTATGAACAAAGAGTCACTACAACGAGTAGTATACATATTTTTAGATTTGTATCCAGCACTAATTTGTATGATTTAAATAATCCATCAAAGCTAGAGTTTCTAAATCTTCTAAGCCAAGATTGTACTGTTTTCCAGTTCGATCCAACTATCATAGATACAGTTTTCAATGACTTGCCTGATTGCTAAGTGATGCATTGCTAATAAGTGTATGCGATTTCTTCTGTGCGACTCGTTTTTCATTAGGCATATGAAATCATGCTCATAAAAACCTTTTGGTAATATTAATGTTCTTGCCATTTTAGTACCCGCACAAATTTATACTCCCATATTATATATACCTCCTTAACTATTTCAATTGTTATTATAATTTGATAGTGGATATAATTTATAGAATATGTCACTTAATAGTATAAAAATATAATTTTGATTGTAAAATAGGTTGCAGTCATGTTAATCTATATAAAAACCCCACTAAGTAAAAATAATAATGTAATTTTTCTGAAACCATTCACTAGGAGCAAAAAATGAATAAATATTTTATAATATTAATATTATTATTAATATTGCCGTCTAATTCATTTGCTCAACAACAAATATCTAATTTTGTTACACCAGTTACTTATTTTGTCAATCATGTCAAACAACTAAATTTGCTCAAAAATAATTTAATTAAACATAGACAAGTAAGTATTATAGGCACTAGTGGCATGGGAAAAACCCAACTTGCTAGAATGTATTCTTATGAGAATCAAAATAATTATAAACTTATTTGGTTTGTTGATTGTAATTTAGATATTAATCAAGAGTTGCTAAAGCTAATAAAAGCTATTAATAGCACCGCTAAAT
>JAJIYQ010000089.1 GCA_020881075.1 Rickettsia endosymbiont of Labidopullus appendiculatus | reverse complement strand
TAGTAGTTCTTGATTAATATCTAAATTACAGTCAATAAACCATATTAGCTTATAGTTATTTTGATTCTCATGAGAGTACATTCTAGCAAGTTGGGTTTTCCCCATGCCGCTGGTGCCTATAATACTTGCTTGTCGATATTTAATTAAGTTATTTGTAAGCAAAGCTAGTTGTTTGACATGATTGACAAAATAAGTAACTGGTGCAACAAAATTAGATATTTGTTGTTGAGCAAATGAATTATAGGGTATAATTAATAATATTATTAATATAAAATATTTACTCATTTCTTTTGCTAGTTAATAGTTTTAGGAAAATTACATTACTATTTTTATCTTTGGTATCTAGTTTCCTTTTGCCCATAAATCCATATCATATTGTTTGCAATATTCAAACATAGATATAGTATTAGGGTGATTTATGCCAAACTCCTTTACTTGTGGTTTACCAAAGAATTTATAACTATGCAAGTTTTTTGCTTTACATGCAGCTTTTGCTCCTTGGCTATATAAATAACTAACCTGAGCTACATTTTTACGATTATCTCTATATAAGTAATAATATATGGTATAAGCTTTATTATAGGACTCTATTGCTTCTTTTATTTTATCTTGAGCAAATAAAATATCACCTTGTATTACATAACTAGCAGCTAAATTTGGATCTTCTGAATAATCTGCATTTTTGGGATTCCTACGTTCATCAGCTAAAAATATGGAGATAGATTGGT
Organism: Rickettsia endosymbiont of Labidopullus appendiculatus; assembly: GCA_020881075.1. Classification (GTDB taxonomy): domain Bacteria; phylum Pseudomonadota; class Alphaproteobacteria; order Rickettsiales; family Rickettsiaceae; genus Tisiphia. The sequence continues at coordinate 1,210 of JAJIYQ010000089.1, read as the reverse complement.
TAATATGCTCTAAGGCTTGGTCTAGTTTACCCAATCCTAATTCACTTTTTGCCATTTGACTATAAATAGTACTAAATATTATTTCAAAAGACTCTGTTTTGTATGTTTTAAACAAATAATATATTTGTTTAACTTGATCATATGCTTTTTGGTATTCTTCGAGATAATTTAATATTTCTACTTTAAATAGGTAAGGTTTTACAAGCAATAGGTCATTTGGACTTAATCCATTTTTAATTAACGTTTCTACAATTGTAGTAATATGTTCTAGTGATTCAATATATTTTCCTTGTACACATAATAATTTTGCCTTAGAAGTTTGTATATAGCCTATGTCACTTTTATCTATTAAACCTTTATTAAACATCTGTTCTATAATTTTAATATTTTCTTCTGCTTCTTGAACCTGTCCTAATGCAACATTACATATTAGTAAATTATAAAATACAATCCATGTGAAAGATTCATAACCTTTCATATTATCAAGTATTTCTTTCGTTCTTATAAAATATTTTATTGCCGTACTATAATGTAAATGTGTACTGTGATACACACCTATTGCTTGTATGTACCTTGCATACATATATTTTTCATCATTATTCATCAACCATAATTTAAACTTGCCAGTACCCTGTTGATCATTTGTATTGAACCAGTTAACTAATTTTTCTGCATTATGGTAATCGAAAGAATTAATATACTGTGCTATTAGTTGCATATTCAGCTGCATAATTTTACATATATTAACGTTATACTTCTCAGCATTCCTAGCAAGGATTTCAAAATTTTCATGCATAGTTTTCGCTTTTCTAAAAATTTGGCCTTTGATAATGCTCTTTGGTACGTAATTCATTAATTTAGTAACTATATCTTCTAAATAAGCTTTATTATTAATACTTCCATTAATCTCAGCTATTTTTTGAGCAATAACATCATGCATTTCAAAGACAGGGTTAGTTTCATGTGAGTCAATGTTAGATATTAAGGCAAATTTAGACAATTGATAAATAGCATCATTCAATGTACTTTGATCATCAGTAATAAAACGTAGTAATTCTTTTGAAAAACCTTGATTATTTATTAAAGCTATTTTATTTAATAATTTTCTAGCATTTGGTTTTAATTCATTGATAGTTAATATAATGTTCAATTTAATTCTATCTGTTGATAGTTGAATTTTTTTCTTATATTCGGCTTTATCTAAACCTTT
>JAJIYQ010000088.1 GCA_020881075.1 Rickettsia endosymbiont of Labidopullus appendiculatus | reverse complement strand
TAAAATCACTTGTGCAGACGTAAATATTATAATCGGTAGTAAAACTAACTGATAAGTTAGATTCTCTTGTGCTGCTATTGTATCAAGAAATAATTTAATCGCATAATAATTGGCAGACGGGTAAAAACTACTTATAGTAGGAACAAGTAGCATAACCAAGTAAAACCATTTATATGGTTTTATATGGTGCCAAAAAAATGTAATAATAGATTTATTTTGCATGAGTTATTTATTGTTTAAGAATTAGAATAACAAATTATTCCAAATTCGGTTATATCTATATATAACAGATTTTTTTGTTCCACTAATAGCTGTTTTCATTATTTTTGCTGTATTGGTTATTTTTTTTATTCCTTAACTCAGTACATTTTAACTATGACTTTTACACACTCCTTGTAAAGTCCCTTCTAAAATACTCTAAGCACCTTTCAGGATTTTGTTTATATAAATTATCATCTAGTTGGAATTGTGGTACTGTTATCAATTTACCTTGTCTATGGAAAATTATTGTTCTAATACCTTGATCAGTTAATATATTAAGTTTTAAAGGTAATTCAGGCATATTTTCTTGAATAAATTTAACCTTTAATACTTTATGCCCATTTCTGATTCCAGCATTATATACTCTGCTATTTTTCCTTACCCCACTAATAACCATGCGATTGATGGTTTCTAGATAATCTATTCCATAATCAGCTTCTTTAAATTGTAAATAATTTAATTTTACACATTTCCCTAATTCCCCCTGAAATGCAGATAATTGGATTTTACCTTCTAACGCTGAGTTAACAAATCTAGATATCCCAGGCTTATATTTTTCGAGTACTTTCAAAAAATCTACCAATTGTAGTTCTTTAGTAGAATGTTCTGTATCCTTGTTCAAGGATCTCATTACGTACTCAAGTGTAAAATTATTATCAAAAGTTTTTATTAGATGATTAATATTTGATGCTAATAAGTAACCCCAAAAATATGGACTAGCAAAGGTTGAGAGGTTGGTAACATTACGATTTCGTATTTGCATAGGCTGAAGAACTGTATAATAGTACTTTAATACTTTATTATGCCATTTTATATGCTCATTTAAATCTTTAAAGGTTAGTAAATTAATTTTGTGTGCAAAATAGTCTGTAAATCCCTCATTAAACCAAGTTTCATTTACTAAATCTATTTTGCCAACTATCCATTTATGAATTATTTCATGAATTAATATATTTGTAAGCTCTCTATTCTTTAATCCTTGTTTAACATTATAAACAAAGGCGCCTAGAGAGTTTGGACCACCAACTCCAAACATTCCATCATCTATTGGGTAGTCATTAGATTCAATAATATTAATCACATAGTCACTATCTAATTCTTCATCCCATAATTTTAAAATTAAAGGAAAACTATTTTTAAAAAATATTTTTAAGTCAAAGTTAGACAATTTATTTAAATTTGCTGTACTTAAAATTATTTTCTTACTTACCGGAGTAATTGATATCTTTCCTCCCATATAACTGTTTTTAGTTAATTGATATTGATTTGTAGTGAAATTTTGTTGTAGCTTGAATCCATAGATATTAGAAATTTTATTTAACTTAGGTAAATACCAACTTATACTCACATCAGTTTCTGCATAATATTCTTCATGATAATTGTTTGGGTTTGAAGAAGATACTAGAAAAAGACTAGTTCCTACGAAATGAAAAAAATCTTCCGTTATTACAGAACCAAATGGAGACTGATGTGGCACAAGACTGCTAACACTTGTAACAATATTATATTGAAGAATAATATCCTCATTATTAGGATGGAATACTTCCAATGTACATTTCTCAGGATTAAAGATTTTGTGATAATCTTTTGCTATAACAAATTGTCCTAGATTTTGGATGAGACATCCACCACCTAAAAAGTGGTATGGTAAATAAAATTTTGTATAAGTACCCACCGCATTTTTAAATATTGCTTTGACTCTTAAATGAGGAACACCATTATACTCTGTACCAAAATCATTATTTACTGAATTAATATAAGTAATATCGTAATGCCACGATGCTCTTGGTAAATCCGCAAAACTAGCATAATTAATAGTTAAAAGAACACTAAACAACAGGACATTACGTATAATTGTCATAAAATCATAAAAATTTAAATTATGTAGTGAATGAATAGGAATAACTAAGAGTATAGTTTATATAATCTTAGTTATCAAGTACTGTTGCAACACATCGTCATTGCGAGAAGGCGTAAGCCGGAGAAGCTTTTTGTGCCTTCCATGCTTACCTTAGTGTCACCCCTGCGTAAGCATGGGTCTTAGATTCCGCACCAAAGCGGGAATGACAATGGAAAGCGGGAATGAAATAATTTGTCGGAGAGGTTTATTCATTACTTCCATGACAATATTTATATTTCTTATCGGAACCACAAGGACATAACTCATTTCTAGCCACCTTTCCCCAACTTGATGGATCTGATGGTATTCTATCCTGTGGATTGACTTGAGTTTTAATAGGTTTAAGCTGAGTTTCAATGCTAATCCCTGCATTATATTTACTAAAAGCAGGGTCTTCCCTAGTTTCTCGCATGGTCTTTTGCAGTGTTTTGTTTGCCAAAGACATTGATTCTTTTTTAATGTGGCTAGTATCCATATGAAGATGACAAACTTTCTGGATAAATAGCTCCTTCAAATTATCAAGCATTTGTTCAAATAAATTGAACGCTTCTCTTTTATATTCGTTAAGTGGATCTTTCTGAGCATAAGCCCTTAGTGATATACCTTGTCGTAAATGATCTAAATTATGTAAATGATCTTTCCATACTTGGTCTAAAGTTGTTAGTAGAATATATTTAATTGCGTCATTCATCAAGTCAACGCTATATGCTTCATTCTTTGCCTGGTATAGGTCATTTACCATTTGCACAACATTAGATGTCACCTCTATCTCGGTGACATTAGCCTTGGTTATAGATTCTTGATTTAGTTTTACAGCAAAAATACGTTGCAACTCTCCTGTTAGAGCATTTACATCCCAGTCTTCCCTATAAGAGCCGGAAGGAATAAAAGTTAATACCACTTTTTCTACTAGTTCTTTTGTCATGCTAGCTAAAAAATCATGGGCAGAGTTTGATGCAATGATATCAGTACGTTGTTCGTAAACTATCTTACGTTGATCGTTCATAACATCATCAAAACGTAATAAATTTTTACGTATCTCGTAATTATGTCCTTCAACCTTTTGCTGAGCCTTCTCAAGTGAACGGCTAATCATCGGGTGATGGATTGCTTCACCATCTTTTAAACCTAATGTTCTTAGGACTCCAGAAATACGATCTGAAGCAAAAATACGCATAAGGTCATCTTCTAGAGACAAGAAGAATTTTGTACTACCTGGATCACCTTGTCTACCGGCTCTTCCTCGCAACTGGTTATCTATTCTACGACTCTCATGCCTTTCGGTACCTATAACAAATAACCCCCCAGCCTCTATTACCCGCTGCTTCTCTTCAGAGATTTGCTCCTTTATTTTGCTCATTTCTAATTGATATTGTTCCTCAGGTAGGTTTTGTAGAGCAAGTTGCTCTATTAGCATTTCCGGATTACCACCAAGCATAATATCGGTACCACGACCTGCCATATTTGTCGCAATAGTCACAGCCTTAAATCGTCCAGCCTGAGCTATAATAAATGCTTCCTGTTGATGAAATTTCGCATTTAAAACATTATGGGTTATTTTATTTATGGTAAGTAACTTAGAAATTTCTTCAGACTTCTCTATACTAACCGTTCCAACCAAAACAGGTTGACCACGATCATAACACTCTTGTATTAATTTTATAATAGCTTGATATTTATCCTGTTTATTGCCGTAAATTTCATCATCATAATCAACCCTAGTGATTGGATTATGAGTAGGAACAGCTAGTACATCAAGATTATATATGTCCTTTAACTCTGTAGCTTCGGTCATTGCCGTACCAGTCATGCCTGATAATTTGGGATAATTCCTAAAATAGTTTTGAAAAGTAATAGAAGCCAAAGTTTGATTTTCGTTTTGAATTGGCACATGTTCTTTTGCCTCTAGTGATTGGTGTAACCCTTCAGAATAACGTCTACCTTCCATCACCCGCCCAGTAAATTCATCAATAATCATCACTTTGCCATCACGCACCAAATAATCAACATCACGATTGAAGAGAATATGTGCTCTCAATGATTGATTGACATAATGAACCAAACTTAAATTCTCAAAATCATAAAGGCTTGAACCTTGTTCAATAAGGTTATTGCTCACAAGCATTGATTCTACATGAGTTATACCATCCTCAGTAAGATTAACGGTTCGTAATTTCTCATCTTTTTCGTAATCTTCATCTTTAAACTGACAAACCAATTTATCAATCTTAGTATATAAATCCGAGCGATCATCTACTGGACCCGATATAATTAGTGGAGTTCTTGCTTCATCAATTAAAATTGAGTCAACTTCATCAATAATAGCGAATTTAAAGGGACGAAGTACCTTAGAGTCTTCGCTATATTTCATGTTATCTCTGAGAAAATCAAATCCAAGCTCGTTATTAGTTGTATGAGTAATATCTGCTCTATAGGCATCATGTCTCTCTTTGTCACTGATATTAGCAACGATACACCCAACAGATAATCCTAAGAAATTATATATTTTCCCCATCCACTCAGCATCACGTTTTGCTAAATAATCATTTACCGTAACAACATGTACTCCTTCACCAGTAAGAGCATTCAAATATGCCGGTAATGTGGCAACTAAAGTTTTTCCTTCCCCTGTACGCATTTCAGTAATCATCCCACGATGCAATATCAATCCACCAATTAGCTGAACATCAAAATGCCTCATTCCATAGACTCTTCTTGCAGCTTCTCGTACGACAGCAAAAGCTTCATAGGTTAGGTCATCTAATGACTCCCCATCTTTTAATCTTTGCCTAAATTGTTCTGTTTTATTTCTCAATTGATCATCAGAAAGCTTTTGTATCGATGGTTCAAGCAAATTAATCTTTTCAATTTCTAAAAATAGTTTTTTGATATTTCTATCGTTTGCTGTGCCGAATAATTTTTTAAGTAAAGAAAACATTTATATCCTAAATTCTGTAAATAACCTTATAAAATAGGGTATTTTATAATATTTATCAAACAAATTGTAAATAGCTATTGACGTCAGGTGGTTATCATTATAAAATCTAGCCATAATAATAAATATAAATGGATAACAAATGAAAAGAATATCTATAGCTCTTTTATCTGCTAGCTTACTTGCGAGCAGTGCTTTCGCTAATGAAGATAAAGTTGTTGCTACCTATAAAGGTGGCGAAGTAAAAGAATCGCAGATTATGCAGCAATTCCAGTCTTCTTTAGATAATCAACCAAGTGCTAAAGGTAAGAAATTTTCTGATCTTAATGCAAATATACAGGAAATGTTAGTTCGTGGTTATATCGATACAAAATTGCTTGAGCAAGAAGCTAAAAATTCTAATATTGAATCTTCAAAAGAATTTCAAGCTAAATTGAATATAGCGAAAAACCAAATGATTCAGCAAGAATTGATGGAGCGTTATGTAAAATCTCATGTTGATGAGAAGATGATTAATGCTGAATACGACAAGCTAGTTGCTAGCTTAAAAGGAAAAGAAGAAGTAAAAGTAAGCCATATTTTGCTTGCAACTGAAAAAGAAGCAGTAAATATAAAAAATAGGCTCAATAAAGGAGAAAAATTTGCTAAGCTTGCTAAAGATTTGTCAAAAGATGAAGGTTCTAAAGAAAATGGCGGAGAAATAGGCTATATTACTTCTGGGCAATTAGTACCTGAATTTGAAAATAAAGCATTATCAATGAAAGTAAATGAAATCTCTTCTCCAGTTAAAACTCAGTTTGGTTGGCATATTATTATGGTTCTTGACAAAAGGTCTGCACAGATACCTTCTAAAGAGGAAGCTACTGCTAATATAACCAATAGGCTTAGTAGGGATGCTATATTAAAGTATGTCGCTGATCTTGAGAATAAAGCTGATGTCAAAATAATGTTACCACAGTCACAAGTAACAGATGAGACTAAAAAATAGCCTAGTATTATATTCAAAGATGTGCTAAGGGTAGAGATCATGCCTTAAACAAGTTTTGGTCTCTTTACCTCTTTTGCAAAAGCTAGACCTTTAATAAAAAACGGCCAGATAGCTCAGTTGGTAGAGCAAAGGATTGAAGATCCTTGTGTCGCTGGTTCGATCCCGGCTCTGGTCACCATCTCTACAATAAAGTTTGTAAAAAACAATTCTCCAAATCATTTGAGTATACTCCCATAGCAATTATCTTTTATCTATATGTAACCTTAGTTCGACATCAGGATGACGAGAAAGTATTTGAAAGAAAGAAGGGAGGGAGGTGATACCAAATCGTTATTACGAGGAGCCGCTTTGTGTGATGTAGCAGTCCAAAAAATGACCATAAATGGATTGTCTTCGTAGGATATGCCTTCTTGCAATGACGTTTGGCACTCAGATTTATATTCATTCAACAACCCGAAAAATCAACTTGTTAGTCTTTTTGTAATTTCATCTTTATTGAGCAAAGGTAATATTACTGACATTTCTGGTCCAGATGTCATTCCCGTTATAGCAAGTCTTAAAGGTAGGAATACTTCTTTACCTTTTTTACCAGTTATTTCCATAATTCTTTTAGTCCATATGCTCCAACTATCGATAGTTATTGGTTCGTCTATTAATAAAGTAGCTGCTTGTTTTAAAAACTCTTTATCTAATCCTTCAACTTTAGAGGGGGAATAACAAATATTCCACCAATCTTTTATTTCATATAATTTTTGTAAATTACCTCTAACTGCCAACCAAAATTGCTCATTTATTTGTTCAGCTTTAATCTCTTTTAAGCGATCTTTTACTTCATCAAAACTCAAGCTAATTAGTAATTTATGATTTAAACGCTCTAGCTCTTCTGGTAAATAAGTTGTTGGACTTTTAGAAAAATTATTAATGTCAAACTCTTTTATTAGCCCATCTAAATTTTTAAATGGTATAATAGGCGATGATGAGCCAAGTAAACTAAAGAAACTATTAATTGCCATTGGTTCTAATCCAATTTTATCCCTTAGAGAAGCAATCTCAAATCCCCCTGTTCTTTTAGATATTTTTTCATCCCGACTGATGACTAGACTAAGATGAGCAAAATTTGGTACCTCTGCCTCTAGGGTTTCAAACATTTGTACATGAATGGCAGTGTTAGTTACATGATCCTCGCCCCGAACAATATCGGTAATGCCATAATCAATATCATCAACAACCGAACAAAGCATATAAGTCATACTGTTATCTTCTCTGATAACTATCGGATCGCCAATATTCTTGCCTTCATATTTAACTTCACCCTTAATCATATCTTGCCAAATAATTGGAGTATGCGATACCAAGAATCGATAATGCGGTTTTCTTCCTTGACTAATATAGTCATTTATTTGTTGTTCAGTAAGGTTCAAAGCCGCACGATCATATATTGGAGGAAGCCCTCTAGATAGTTGTAACTTACGCTTTAATTCCAGCTCTTCCTGAGTCTCAAAACAAGGATATAATTTATTTTTTTGTAATAATAATGCTTTTACTGCTTCATACTTATCAAATCTATCAGATTGGCAAAAAGTTTGATCCCAGTTAAGCCCTAAAAATTTAAAATCCTCTTCAATGGCATGTTTATATTGTTGTTTGCTACGTTCAAGATCAGTATCATCAAACCTTAAAATAAATATGCCATTATGCTTTCTAGCATATAACCAATTTATCAGAGCTGTCCTACTATTACCTATATGCAACATACCAGTTGGTGAGGGGGCAAATCTTGTGATAACTTTTCTCATAATTTTCTAACTGCTTATTTTGCTTTTTTCTTTTTTGTTACTTTTTTTGCAGCATCAATCCTTGTCCTAATATTCTTTTTAGGAGTTTTTGTTACCACTTCTCCTGGCTTATCAGTATCTTTCTCCGGTTTATTTTTCAGCCTATTATTACTAGCCTCAATTATTTCCACAGCAGTTTCTAATGTGATGGTAAAAGGATCGTATCTTTTTGGTATCGAAATAAACCTATCAAGATATTTAAGATACGGACCATATCTACCTATACCCAGTATAATCTCTTGATGAGATTCAGGGTGCAGGCATAACTTAACCGGTAACTCAAGAAGCCTTAGAGCCAAACTAAGAGTCACGTCATTTTGTGCTACTGACGGTGGCAATGACACACGCTTTGGTTTTTCACCCTTGGCAACTGGTTTGCTAGTCTGTACATAAAAACCATATGGACCTTTCTTTAATAAAACATCATGACCCTCTTTATCTACTCCTAATAATTTGTTCTCTTCAGCCATATCAACAATATCACTATTCTTCGAAGTAATTTGTTTTTTGAAAGTACATTCAGGATAGTTACTGCAAGCTAAAAACGCTCCAAATTTACCAAGCTTTAACCCTAATTGCCCTGTAGAACAGGATGGGCAATTTTTCGAATTAGTACTTTCTGATTTTTCTCCAAATAGGTGATAATCTAATGCTTGTTCAACATAAAGAATTATATCAGATATTTTCTTATCACTAACTATTTCTACGTTATTATTAAACCCATCCCAGAATTTTTTTAGTAAATTTTTCCATTCTATTTTACCTTCTGCCACTTCATCTAAATCATTCTCCAGATCAGCTGTAAAATCATATTCAACATATTTTTTGAAGAAACCTGTCAGAAATGTTGTCACTAAACGCCCTAATTCCTCTGGAAAGAAACGTTTTTTCTCAACAACCACATAGTTCCTATCTTGCAATACTGATATAATAGAAGCATAAGTAGAAGGACGACCAATCCCAAGTTCTTCAAGCTTCTTGACGAGACTGGCTTCAGAATATCTTGGTGGTGGTTCGGTGAAATGCTGTGCTGGATTTACTGAAGTTGTAGTTAATTTTTCTCCTTCTTGTAGTAATGGTAGTAGCCTATTTTCTTCTTCCGTTTCATCATCTAGACCCTCACGATAAATTTTGTAAAAACCATCAAAGGCAATAATTGAACCAGTTGCCCTGGCGGTGAATTCTTTATTTTCTGTATCAAGCTGAGCGACCACCAAATCAATAATAACATTTTCCATTTGGCAGGCTATCGTCCTTTTCCAAATCAAGTCGTAAAGCCTATAATAATCTTTATCTAGTGTATCCTTTAATTTTTCTGGTAACAGAGTAACATCGGTTGGTCTAATAGCTTCATGAGCTTCTTGAGCATTCTTGGCTCTAGATTTATAAACTCGCTGGCTAGCTGGTAGATATTTATCACCAAAATTCTTATGTATCAATTGACGTATTTGTTCAACAGCCTCGCTAGCAAGGGTAGTACCATCAGTTCTCATATAGGTAATCAAACCTATCGTTTCATTACCTATATCCATGCCTTCGTAAAGCTTTTGAGCAATTTGCATAGTTTTTTTAGCAGTAAACCCTAATTTTTGAGCTGCTTCTTGCTGTAACGAAGAAGTAATGAAAGGCGGTTGAGGCTGACGTTTTTGCTGCTTTTTTTCTAAAGCTGCAATGTGAAAATTCTTTGATTTTATTTCTTTGACTAGATCATTAGCTGCCGATTGATTAATAATTGAGAATTTCTCTAATTTATTACCATTGACACGAGTTAATCTCGCTAAAAATGGCTCGTTATTACTATTCAGAACATTAAGGGTAATATCCCAATATTCTTGAGATTTAAAATGCTCAATTTCATCTTCTCGCTCGCAAATAAGTCGGAGTGCTACAGACTGAACTCTACCTGCGGATCTACATCCCGGTAATTTACGCCATAATATCGGTGATAAAGTAAATCCTACCAAATAATCCAATGCTCTCCTTGCTTGTTGAGCATTAACCAAATCAATATCAATATTTCTTGGGTTGTCCATTGCATGTAAAATAGCTTTTTTGGTAATCTCATCAAATGCTACTCTCTTAAAGAAATCATTAGATTTAATCAAGTTTTTTTCTTTTATTATTTCTGCAACATGCCAGGCAATTGCTTCTCCCTCTCGGTCTCGATCTGTTGCTAGATAAACCATTTCAGCTTTGGCAGCATCCTTAGTTATTGCTTCAACATATTTTTCTGCTTTATCTGATATAACATATTTCATAGAAAAATTTTCATTTGGCAGAACTGAACCATTTTTAGATGGTAAATCTCTAATATGTCCAAACGAAGCAATAACCTTAAAATCACTATCCAGATACTTATTTATCGTTTTCGCCTTTGCCGGCGATTCTACTATTACTAATTTCATATTTATTTATAAATTAAAGATATCTTGTTGCCAGGATATCTGGTTATTTTTCCAGCCAATTCTAGCTCTAATATTATCATATATATAGCCGGCAAAGGTAGCTGTGTTTGATGTAAACAATCAAAATCTATAGGAGTTGAAGATAAAAGCTCCTTAACCCTCATACGCATATCATTGGTAATTACATTATCATATTTGATATCTAATGTTCTAAACTGATTATTTTCAGTTGAATCATTTGCTACATCCTTAGATTTAGTGATAATTTTGGTAAAAGGTGGTAAATTAGCTACTATATCCTCAGTAGATTCTACCATATGAGCTCCTTCCTTGATAAGTTTATTAGTACCCTGACACCTAGGATCCAGCGGAAATCCTGGTACGGCAAATACTTCTCTATTCTGTTCTAAAGCAAATCGGGCTGTTATTAACGATCCAGATTTTAGACTTGCCTCAATTACTACTGTTCCAAGAGATATACCAGAAATTAATCGATTACGCTGCGGAAAATGTTGCCCAAGTGGTTTTGAACCTACTGGTAATTCAGCAATTATCAAGCCATTTTGTTGGATTTGCTCAAATAATCTAACATTCTCTGGGGGATAAACATAATCAATTCCTCCAGCGATAACTCCTATTGTTTTAGAGGTATTTACTTGATGCACTGATGTATCAACACCTCTTGCAAGTCCAGAAACTACTATATAATTTGCATCAGTCAATTCCTTAGCAATTTTAGCAGCAAAGGCACGACCATTTACTGAAGCATTTCTTGCTCCAACAATTGCTAAACATCTTTCATGTGCTAATAACCCAATATTGCCCTTATAACTTAATATTGGCGGGCAATCAAAAATCTCTAACAATAACCTTGAATATCCTGGAGATTTATAGGTAATAATCTGAGCATTATGCTTTTGCAACAATTCAAGTTCTTTACTTGCATCACTCTGAGAAAATACCCTTACCGGCTTAGAACGTCCACCCCTCAGAGAAAATTCTTGTATTCTGTCAATTGCAGCACTGCTATTACCAAATAGCTTTATTAAGCTCCAAAAAGTTCTTGAGCCAACATTTTCACTCCTAATCAATCTTAGGATGTCAATAGTTTCTTTTGTATAAGATACTGGGTTAGTATCCAAAAATAGCTCCTTCAGCATCAATTGACTATATAGCTATAAATTCTCTGCATTAGAAGCTAAGTAATGTGCCACTCCTTTATGTGAGGGAGTAATACCTTCGTCACCTTTCTGCCATCCAGCTGGACATACTTCGCCATGTTTGGTATTATAGTCTATAGCATCGATCACTCTTATTACTTCATCAATATTTCTACCAATTGGCAAATCATTAACTAGCAAATGTCGTACTATAAATGCTTCATCAATAACAAAAGTACCACGCAGCGATATTCCTTCATCATGTAGTACATTATAACTATGTGATGCACTCTTTTTAATATCTGACACCATAGGAATCTGGATATTACCAACCCCACCTTTATTGTAAGGGGTATTTTTCCAAGCTAAATGAGAAAAATGCGAGTCAACACTTATTGCTACTAATTTTGTATTTCTCTCAGTAAATTCTCCTAACCTATTATTAAAGGCTATAATTTCTGATGGACAAACAAAAGTAAAATCAAGCGGATAAAAAAACAACACCACTTTATGATTTTTAGCATAATTTCTAAGATTAAATTCAGATTCTATACTATTATCAGGCATAATAGCTTTAGCTGTAAAATCCGGAGCAGCTTTTCCAACGAACACTTGCATTAAATTTCTCCAATTAAGATGATTAAAAAAATATTTATTATGAT
>JAJIYQ010000087.1 GCA_020881075.1 Rickettsia endosymbiont of Labidopullus appendiculatus | reverse complement strand
GAGCCACTACGTCACCAGCTTCTCATCAATTGACTATAGTAGGAGTCTGCCTGCGATAACTAATTAAGTATATTGTGAGCTATTGTTCGGCGAGAATATATAGTATTTTTGCAGGAATAGTGTACCTATTTCAAGAAAATCATGTTTATTCGCAGCCAAAAAGAGCCGAATATAGAATTACTTTCGTTATCGCAGGCAGACTCCTAGGCATACATTTTAAAAATCGTATGTGGTTAGCGTTATTGCGAGGAAGAAAGGGGCTTACTTTTTTGTATTGAAGCTCTTTCCATCATGGCGGGGTAGCTCAGTTGGTTAGAGCAGCGGAATCATAATCCGCGTGTCGGGGGTTCAAGTCCCTCCCTCGCTACCACCTAACTTTAAGGATTACAAGCTGTAGTCCAAAATTCTCTGTCCAATCAATTTTACAATTAGGTTAGTGCTATATATTATTAACCTAGGAGTCTGCCTGCGATAACGAAAGTAATTCTATATTTGGCTCTTTTTGGCTGCGAATAAACATGATTTTCTTGAAATAGGTACACTATTTCTGCAAAAATCATATATATTCTCGCCGAAAAATAGCTCAAAATATAATTAATTAGTTATCGCAGGCAGACTCCTAGCTTCAAACCATACTTAGCTAGTAAAGAGGAAAGTTCAGATTTTATACTATTCATTCCTTCCAAACTATCTGATTCATATTTAGCGATAATTTTGCCTTCGGTATTAGAGGCTCGGAGTAACCACCATCTATAGTCAATTGATGAGTCAATCCTTATACCATCAATGTCATTGAAAGCAATATTTTGGTTGATTAAATCCTTTTTTATTTGTTGAATAATATCAAATTTGAGATCATCTGGTACCGGGATGCTAATTTCAGGAGTGCTGTAACATTTAGGTAGCTCATCTATCATATCGTCCAAGGTTTTTTCTGATCTTGATAGTAAATCAAGAAACCGTAGAGCAGCATAAATTGCATCGTCATATCCATAATATTTATCAGCAAAAAATATATGACCGCTAGTTTCGCCGCCAAGTAATGCCTTAGTTGTTTGCATCTTGTCTTTAATAAAGGAATGACCTGTTTTCCATATTATCGGTCTTCCGCCATATGACTTAATCTGATTAAATATGGCACTACTTGATTTAATATCCATGATAATAGTTGCTTGTGGATTTTGATCAATTATATCTTTTGCTAATATACAAAGAATCTGGTCGCCTAAAATTATTCGTCCTTTCTTACTTATAATGGCTATACGATCGGCATCTCCATCAAATGCAATACCGATATCGCAATTTTGGGTTTTCACTACTTCTATTAGTTGTTCTAGATTTTTAGGAATAGTCGGATCTGGGTGGTGATTAGGAAAATTACCATCAATTTCCGAATTGATAACGATATTTTTGTTGGGTAACCTTAATGCTAATAGATCAGTAATATTTCCAGCCGCACCATTAGCTGGATCCCATGCTACTTTTATTTTAGGTTCTATAGTTATGTCTTGTAATATCCTATCTATGTATTGAGTTGTGATATCCAGCTCTTTCGCTATAGATGATGCTATAAACTTATCAGGCATATTAGACCAATCAGTATTTAGAATGCTATTTAGTAAATGTTGTATTTGTTGGTCGAAAAAAGACTTTCCTTGTGATAACATTTTAAAGCCATTATCATCTTTGGGATTATGTGAACCTGTGATCATTATACTAGCTTGTGGCTTAAATATCTTATCAGCAAAATATAGCATAGGGGAAGGGGCGATTCCTATTGAGATAGCTTGTCCACCAGCTGAGATAATGCCCTTAACCAAAGCATGGTAAAGGGCAAGGGAGCTTAATCTACCATCTCGCCCTATCAATATTTTGTTCCCTTGTTTAGATATACTCAGTTTAGTAAAACAAAATCCAATTTTATAAGCAATAGTTGTATTAATATCCAGTAGACTGCTTCCACGAATATCGTACAATCTAAAAATTGTGCTATTTATTTCCATTGTCATTACTATTTTAGTATACTTGAAATGATTTAAAGAGTTGATATTATAAATGAAAATTTTAGCATTGGATACGGTAAATAATAGTGCATCTGTTGCGATTTCTGAAGATAAAGTTATTTTAGCCTATATCGAGGATTTAAGACCCTCTATGCAGGCTGAAACAATAGTGCCAATGATTGAAGAAGCTCTGAGAATAGCAAAGCTTTCTTACCATGACTTAAATTACCTAGCTGTTACGAATGGTCCAGGTAGTTTTACCGGTATTAGGGTAGGGTTGTCAGTAGCAAAATGCCTTTTGCTAAGTACCAATATCATAGGTACTACTATATCTAATTTTGAGTATTCTTGGCGGAGAGCCAGTAGGCAAGTAAATAACCATAATAAAAAGGTCACTTTTAAGTTTTTTATTTTTCTTAATGCATATAGAGAGCAATTATATAGCCAGGTTTTTGATCAAGATGGGCAGTCGTCTATTCCTTTATTGATAAATTATGACCAAGTTGGGCAGTTATTAAATACAGAAGATAATATTATTAAAGTCTGTGCTGGTAGTGGGTTAGAGATGATATACGACAAGATTAAGGATTTAGAAAATGTAATAATCTTACCGCGTTTCACTAGAATTAAGGCATGGCATATATGTCAATATATAGCTGATAAAATAACTAAAAAATGTAATTTTTCTAACTCTATTGAACCATTATATATTAGACTAGCTGATGTGAAGATTAAACAGAGTTAGCTAGCCTTACTTATGGAGTAAAATATTATGGTTTCTGCCGGAATAAAATATCAAGGAAAACAAAGAAATCTAACTAGGGAGCAAGTAGAAGCTGTTGGTTTGCTGTCAATTGGTACATTTTTAGAGTATTTTGACTTGATGCTTTATATACATATGGCAGTATTGTTGAATGAGTTATTTTTTCCAAAAAGTGATCCGCATACAGCTAGTATTTTGTCGGCTTTTGCCTTCTGTGCTACTTTTGTTTTCCGACCAATTGGTGCGGTGCTATTTGGTTGGATAGGCGATAAAGTAGGTCGCAAAGCTACGGTAGTTATTACAACTTTCATGATGGCATTTTGTTGCTTGGTGATGTTTAGTTTGCCCACTTATGCCCAAATTGGTATTACCGCTTCTGCATTAATCACCATTTGTCGGATAGTGCAAGGCATGTCATCTTTAGGAGAAGTAGTAGGGGCAGAATTATATTTAACAGAAGTAACCAAACCACCAATACAATATCCTGTTGTTGCTGCCATTTCAATATTTGCTGATCTAGGGGCAGTATTCGCTTTAGGTGTTGCAACGCTTGTTACTTCATATAGATTTAAATGGCGATATGCTTTTTTGTTTGGTGCAGTGATTGCCATGGTTGGAGTTGTAGCAAGGACACGACTTAGAGAAACTCCAGAATTTGCTGATGCAACCAAAAGATTGGTAAAGAAACTTAACGCTTTCGGTCTAGAGAAAAAGGATGTTACTAATCAAGAAATGTTAAATGAAAAAATTAATATAAAAACTATATTGGCTTATTTATCAATTGAGTCTACAGGACCAATTTGTTTTTATTTCCTATATATGCATTGTAGTACTATACTTAAAACCATCTTCAATTATACTTCTCAGCAAATTATTGCTCATAACTTGATTATTGCAATAGCATATCTACTTATTGGTATTGCATATACTTATTTAAGTTATAAGATATCTCCATTAAAAATTTCAAAGACAAGGTTAGTAATTTTTGCTAGTACTATTATATTCTTACCGTATTTATTGAATAATATTCAATCTTTTGTCCATTTATTATTATTACAGTTCTTTATAGTGATATTTGGACCAAGGGTATTTCCAGCGACTCCAATATTTTATAAGCAATTTCCTGTATTTAAACGTTTTAGATGTGTTAGTATCTCATTTGCTGTGGCACGGGCGATAATGTTTATTGTTACTTCTTTTGGATTAGTTTATTTAATAGAGTGTTTTGGTAATTGGGGATTACTAATATTATTTATACCATTCATTGTATTCTATGGATTTGGTTTGCGTCATTTTGAAATGTTGGAGAAGTTACGCAATGTTTAGTATATGTTTAAATTTTCAATTAAAAAACTTCTAGCTCATTTGTGTTATATCCTAAAGATGTAGAATTACAACATAATTTGAACAAATACTCTTCCAACTTTATATAACCAAAATAAATACATACTGCTAGAAAACTCTGTACTGTTTCATCAACTATCTTCTTAATCTTTTCTGGGGTTTTATATCCAATAGTTTGCATATTATGAAGTCGGTCAAATAACTTAATCAATAAAACATCATCTTTCTTTTGACTATATAATAAATTTAATGTTTCTGCTGAGCTGATCTTCCCATAAGATTTGATCCTAGTTAAATCTGCCACTTGGCTGGCAATCTGCGTACCAAAAACATTAGCAATAATATTTTCAGTAAGTATTGTATCTTCAATAGTATCATGTAGTAAGCTGGTAATAATCATATCAGTCCTAAACAATTCAGGCATTTCTTGTGCTGTATATTCAGCG
This sequence comes from Rickettsia endosymbiont of Labidopullus appendiculatus, assembly GCA_020881075.1. Lineage (GTDB taxonomy): Bacteria > Pseudomonadota > Alphaproteobacteria > Rickettsiales > Rickettsiaceae > Tisiphia. The sequence goes on along the minus strand of JAJIYQ010000087.1, from coordinate 2,901 downwards.
ACCATATATGCTACTTCTATTGGATGAGAATAATATGGGTCACCGGATTGTCGCATTTGGCTACCATGATATTTTTTTGCGTAACAGATACCTTTTCTAATCTCTTCAATATCTATTGGTGAACTTACTTGTTGGTTCAGCTGAGATAGTTTTTTGAGTAACCTATCAGCATATTGACAGTTTTTATACCTTGATTCCTGATCAAGAATTTCCATAAGAATTACCATATTACTTTATATAATATGAATTATAACTCAAAATTAAGTTACTACTAAGTGTTTATTATATTTTTTTTATAAAAAGATGAATATTTTTATTTTTGTGTATAAGTTGCATCACTTATTTTTTATTATAGATAAAATCTCAAATCTTATCTATAAGATAGGAAATGATTTTGAAAAAGAGGTTGTCATGAGCAAGGGATAGCACAACTTCTATAGTAATCAATATTATAATGATCCATTCAAGTCTAGTAGAGTGTTTACAGTTTAAGTCATTTGACAAAATATTGTAAAGTTCATGAATCATATTTAGTCGATTATTAAGAATATTCTGACGAATTTGAATATCTTGGAACTCTGCGGTCATTAAGTATAAAGGTTCGTAACTAGGACGACGCCAAAAGAATTCAGGAGTATCCAATATATCGCTGTGTAAATTAATTGAATATCGTTCGTTAAATAATATCCCAATTTGTTGAGATATTTCTTTTTTGGAAAGTGATACACTACCTGTACTGGCTAGTTCTTGTTGAATTGGGGTGGTTTTTACAATTAGATTACTTACCGATTTTTCTAGTACACTAAGCTTAACTGACTGAGCTAAAGCATGTGAGATAGATAACTTTATAAAAGTTGATTTATCGGCAAGAATGATTTGGTTTTTTTCTTCATCGATAAATGTTTTACCAGTAGTTTCATCATAATCAAAATAAATAAAGTCGGAAACTAGCTCGTCACTTTGATTAGTTTTAAGAGATGCTATTTCTGCAAGGAGCATTTTTTCTTGGCTTTCTTCAGCTCCCCATATAGTAACGCAACCGAAAGGGAAAAAGAAAACATCGATAGGATTTAAATTTTCCCCTTGTTCTTTTTGAATATATAGTACATCATCGAAATATTTAGGTTCAAGACCGATTTTATTGAGGTTTATTACTAAATCGTTCATTTTGTATTCAGAAGTAGTACAGTAGGAAGTGCATCTCATATAATAAATAATTTATGGCAAACAAATTGTTGCTTCATTATGCTATAGTAGTTATAAAAGTTACAAAGTCAATTAAAATGTAATAGTTGGTAGTTATGTATGAAATATTAACAAACAGATCAATAATTGAAGTTTCTGGTGATGATGCGATGAATTTTTTGCATAATTTGATCACTAATGATATAAAAAATAACGATTATTGTTATAGCTATGCTCTAACTAACCAAGGGAGATATTTGTTTGATTTTTTTATATTGAAACTATCGGCAACGAGGTTTTTTATTGATATAAATATTAATCAGTCTGATTTATTTAAAAATCACTTAGTGCAGTACAAGTTACGTGCTAAAATTGAAGTGAATGACTTAACTAACGCCTATCAGGTTATTTACTCAAATCAGCAATTGCCATTTAATAGCCACCAAGACCCTCGTTATAACCAACTTGGTTTTCGTTCAATTATTAATAAAGATGATTTTTTAACAACCACCAGAATAGAAGGCTTATATCAGCAGGATAAATATAATTTTGCCATAGTTGATGGCTATGATGATTTAATTGCTAATAGGTCTATTCCCATCGAATATGGGGCTGAGGAGTTAAATGCTATAAGTTACAGTAAGGGTTGTTATATTGGGCAGGAAGTTGTTTCCAGGACAAAATACCAAGGAGTTGTAAGAAAAAAAATATTTAAATTATCCATTAACACAGATTTTGGTAATGTTGGTAGTTTAGATATAGTCAATTCAGGAGGATTTGGTGCTAGGAGCGATGGAGCGACGCCTATAAGTAATAGGCGAGCGACGAGTGACGACGTCACCAACTTCTCATCAATTGACTATATCGCGAAAGACGATGAAATTATCGCTGATAATACAAAAATTGGCGTAGTATGTTCAGCTTATCAGAACATGGCAATAGCTTTAATTAGGGTGGATGATTATTATTCATTAGCAGATACAGTTATTACTGTAAGAAACTTACCAGTTTCTTTGGCTGCTCCACCTTGGCGTTATAGCTAAGCTGATTAGTAATGTATTGCTACTGATCTGGCGGCTAAAGTAGCATCTTTCTCAGCAAATTTTTGCAATAATTTTCTTTCTTGCTCTTGTAATTGTAGGTAAGTTTGTAATTTATCCAAGATTGTTTGATATTGAGCAGTTGCCTACTCAATAGTATTATAAATATCCTTGGACAATTCATCTTCCAGTTCTTCAATGGTTGGCAGAGCAGTTTTAATATTTTCTGGCAAGCTTTCAGTCAACTTATATTCAGCAAGCCCAATCGGCTTAGTCATGTCCCGCAGTGCGTACTCTGCTAGTACTCCCATTTTTGTTCGACATAATATTAAACCTATTGATGGATTGTCTCCCGGCTGCTTTAATAAGTCGTCAACAGCTGATAGATAAAAATTCATTTTACCGGCATATTCTGGTTTAAATTTTCCATTTTTGAGTTCTATAACAATGAATGATCTAAGCTTTACATGATAAAAGAGCAAATCGATGTAAAAATCTTCATCTTCAACTTGGAGATGGTATTGACGTCCTAAAAAAGCAAAACCTTCACCTAGCTCTAGTAAAAACCTTTCAATATGTACAATTAATGCTTTCTCAATCTCTCGTTCATGTGCATTGTTATTTAAGCTCAAAAAATCAAACAAATATGGATTACGTAACGTTTGCTGTGCTAAAT
>JAJIYQ010000086.1 GCA_020881075.1 Rickettsia endosymbiont of Labidopullus appendiculatus | reverse complement strand
ATAATGATCCAGATAGAGAAAGGGGCTTTACCTTATTCTATGTTGGGGTAAATTTAGGATCATTCTTAGCTTCTATTTCCTGTGGTTATGTGGCAAGTACTATTGGTTGGGACTACGGATTTGGTTTAGCTGGTCTAGGTATGTTAATTGGACTTATTATATTTGTTAAATTTCAGAATTTACTAGGTAATAATGGTTTATCACCTTATCCACACCTCATGAAAAAAAGATTTTTCTTAAGGTTGAATCCTTTTACTATAATAATAGTAAGCACTATATTCCTAGCATTTCTTGTTTCTGAAATGTTAATATTTGCTGAATTTTTTGCTAATATGCTTAGCATTATAGGTTTAGGGGTATTTGGGATATTTGGCTATATTATATTTAAGTCTCCAACAATTCAAAGACAAAATCTAATTGCCTTATCGATGATGATTTTTTTATTAATGTGCTTTTTTGCGTTGGAAATGCAACTTGGGTCTCTTATTAACTTATTTACTGAAAGGAACGTGGTCAAAGAAGTATTTGGCATCATGATTCCTGCTTCAGTATCACAAGCAATAAATCCTTTCTCTATAATAATATTTGGTTCTTTGTTAGGCACTTACATGAAGTTTGATAAGAAATATGCAACTTTAATGTTAATTTTAGGTCTTTTGACCTTAGTTGTGTGTTTCTTTATTCTTTATATCGGTTGCGTAAACGCTGATAGTAATGGTAAAGTAGGATATTTATATTTAGTAATTGCTATTTCTTTTATGAGTTTAGGAGAGCTTTGCATAGGACCATTAGTACAGTCCAAAACAACTTTACTTGCTCCAAAACACTTACGTGGATTTATAATGGGTATATTAATGCTATCACTGGCATTTTCAAATTTACTAGGCACTGTAATAGCAAAATTTATGTCGGTATCATCTATCGGAGGAGAAGTAGATTTTATGGAGTCACTATCTATATATAAAGAAGGTTTTTTATATATATCCTTCTTTAATTTAGGCATAGTTGTTATATTCACCATATTTTGCTCTATTTTCTTACATAGAGTTTTAACTAAACAAAGTTATAGCTAACCCGCCGTCATTGCGGGGAACTACTTTACTAGTAACGCGGCAATCTATAAGAATATGGATTGCCACAACCTACTTGTGTGGTCTCGCAATGACGTTTTATACTTTAACTTTTTTTCCGTGAACGTTCACTATACTGGGCTGGAGAATAATTCTCATCATGTTTAGTCAACAATTCACGAGCTATGAATATGTTGTCTAATAGCTTACCGACAGCTATTACCCCTTGCCTCTCACGAAATAAAGCGGGCAAAACCCCTTGGTAAGATATTTCTAGGTCTTTAATGTCATCGGTAATGACAAAATGCACCTTATCAGCCGTAATTTTTTTAATTGAACCTACTTTAACTAACCCTCCTACCCTAAATTCTTTGCCAAGTTTTAACTCATTAACCTTTGATGGAGGATAAAAAAATACTATATTATCTTCAAGATTATATAATATCATATATACCCCTCCGGCACTGCATAATAGGTAAAATAATATAATTTTTAATCTATTTTTTACCCTTTTTTGCATTAACTAACCTAACCTTAACCTTATTATAACCTATCCAACTTGCTGCCAACAATAAGCCAAGAGCCAAGAAGGCAAACAAGTATGAAGCTAGTAAATAATTCATCTTATAAATTCATCTTAATATTTTTTCTGCTGTTCCATTACTCTAATAAATTCTATAATCTCTTGAGCTGAACTATTTAAGTAAAAATGCTTTACATATTTCCCTTGTTTATCCATCAAATAACAAAAAGAAGAGTGATCTAACATATAATCTTCATTATTATTATCTATTTTAGCATAATACACCTTAAACTTATCAGCCACTTCTTTAATCTGTTGTTCGCTACCTGTTAAACCAATAAATTTAGAATTAAAATGCTTTAAATATTCCTTAAGAACATCCGAACTATCACGTTTGGGATCGATAGTAATAAAAACAAATTCAACATCAATTTTATATTTATCAAGAGTATTAATGACCTCCATTATCTTTTGCAAAGAAGTAGGACAAATATCAGGACAATAAGTGAAGCCAAAATAAATTAAACTCAATTTTCCTTTCAAATTATCACTATTAAAAATCTTGCCATCTTGATCAGTTAGCTCAAATTTTCCACCAATTTGCACATCATCATTATACCCCCCTCCTTTACCAGCAAGAGGCTTCTGCGGGGTCTCAAAGGATAACCACAGATAAAATGACGTAATAGTTATTAATAAACCTAATGTTATAACAATTCCTATTATTACATTAGCCTGACGTTTCTCTTGCATTATATCCTATTTATTCTACAATATTAATTGATTAGACTTCTTTCATAACTCGCTTCTGCTAGGGAATTTGTAGGAGACACTTCACCTCGAACCGCAGCGTACTTAAGTGTACGTGAGGAGCAGAGTACCGGTATCACGCACAAATTACCAGCAGAAGTAGAGTTATGAAAGAAGTCTATTGTTTATTCAATATCTGAGCCACTTCCAACGCGGCGTAAGTAACAATGTTATTAGCCCCAGCTCGCTTAAAACATAATAACGATTCTATCAAAGCCGCCTGCCAATTTAAGGCATTGGCATCCGCAGCAAGTCTCAACATAGCATATTCGCCGCTGACCTGATAGGCAAATATATTAGTATTAAAGCTATTTGCCGCCTGAGCTATGATATCCAAAAACATCATACCAGGTTTAATCATAATCATATCCGCCCCTTCAGCCAGATCATGTTCTATCTCTAACATAGCTTCTCTGCTATTGCGTACATCCATCTGATAGGTCGCTTTATCTAGATAAACTGCCTTATTACTGCTCACCGCATCTCTGAATGGCGAATAAAAATTTGAAGCATATTTTGCGGCATAAGATAGTATATTAACATTAATAAAACCTTCTGAATCTAGCATTTGACGTATTGCCATAATCCTACCATCCATCATATCAGATGGGGCTACGATGTCTACCCCAGCCTTTGCTAAAACTAAAGCTTGTTTACCCAAAGCTTCAACCGTCTTATCATTATCTACATTACCATTATGTAAAATACCATCATGACCATGCGTAGTATAAGGATCCAGTGCAACATCACATATTACACCAATATCAATGTTAGCCTTTTTGATAGTTCGAATAGTCCTGCACATTAAATTATCTAGATTATATGCTTCATCCGCATTGTCACTTTTTAACTTTGCCTCTATACAGGGGAAAAGTATTATGGCATTTATGCCATTCTCATAAGCCTGCCTAGCCGTCAATACTACTTGATCAATAGACAACCTATATATACCAGGCATGGTACTAATCTCCTGACGCTGGTTTTCCCCTTCAACAACAAATAATGCTAACACTAAATCATTAACACTAAGCCTATTCTGCGCCACTAATTCTCGTAGCCACCGAGTTTTTCTATTTCTTCTTAATCTTACTGTTGGATACATCCATTTCTCAAAATTTTAAGTTTATTGCAAATACAGCTATCCCGATTAGTATTACTATACGTCTATTAGTAAAGCACACGACGAAGCAATACTGTTTTGTATCACGATCCCTGCTCGACTCAGTGCCATACCTACGTAAGGAGGTATCTAGATTCCCGCCGTTGCTAAGAATGAAAAGAACCCGAGGGAATTACAGCTTATATACTTCGCCGGATTAAGTACTCCCTACAATGACAAAAGTTTCTTAGGGTTTATACTCTTTTTAAGCAATATATCACAAAAATTTCTGCCACTAAGTAAAAAAATGTTTTAATTGCATAAAAATCCAATATTTTACATAAAATTATTAGTTATTTTATATTAATCATTTTCATAATATTTCCTCTTGTTTGCTTATATTAAAATGTATTTTAATATAAATTTGTTGATATATATCAAAGCCAACTGGATTTAGCTTGTAATCAATTTCTGCTTGCTGCAAATGTTTCAGTGTCTTAATGCAATCCTCTAATTTAAGCTTATTTACAGCTTTTTTAAAACTTACCACATATTTATAGAAAATTGGTGGAGATAATGATTTTATAGCCATATCTATATCAACACCAGCTTCTAATTTACTCAATACAATGTATAAATTTAGATAATATCTGATTAATGCTCTGATAATTAGCACTTCATTAATATTTTGTTGTTTTAATTTATTGAATTCTTGTAAAAAATTATCAGCATCTTTTGAGGAAAAATAAGCACATAAATTATCCCCACTTCCCATAAAATCATCACTAACTACCTGCCGTGCATCATCTAAAGTAATTTGCTCTTTATCAAATGTAAAATATGTTAATTTATCGATTTCACTAACTAACATTTGGTGATCACCTTTTAGATGAGCTGTTAAATAGTTAACAGCATCTTCTTTTATAACCTTCCCGACACTATTACATTTATGCAAAATTATCTTAGCAATTTTTTGTTCATCATCATGATAACAAGCTAGAGAAGCCAAATAAGTTTCAGTTTCGAAGAATTTACGTGTACTAGAAGCAGTCGATAATTCATCAGCAATAAACACTAAGAAATGTAATGAATCTTTGCTAAGAGCAAGTTTTAAAGACTTATCTATAGACTCACCAACTGACCTTACAATAATCAATTGTTTTTGCATAAAGAAATTTTGGGTATTAACTAAAGTTTCAAGCGACCGAGATTTAATCTCTGAGTATTCTATAGAGGTTTTTAGTAAATCAAATTTCTTTACTAAAGTTTTACAAACTTTATCTATATATCCCTTATCTGGACCATAAAGTAACAGAGCCTTAATTTGTCCATTTTCTACCTTATCAAGTAGCTGAATAATTTGTGATAGGTAAAACTTCATCCTTAATGCTATTTTGTTTAAAATATAAAATTAATCTTTCAAGTATTTCATTCGCCCCTTGTTTCGTAAGGTCTTCTAATGTCCTCTCATTATCTATATAGCTATGATAAGGTGAAGAAGCTGTACTATAAGAGGTTACATGGCGAAATGTTCCTGAAGTAACCTCTTGATTAGTTACAGTATCAACTAACCTATACTGAACAGTTTGACTTACTGTTTCTCTTAACATATCAGAATTTTTTTGAAGAATAAGTGGTAACCTTTTGTTGGTAAATTTTACCTTTAATAAATACTTTGTTGTTGTAGATTTTGGTAAAATACTAGACAAATAGTAACAAAATTCTGCACCTTCAATAGATTCTATTGGCTCAACTTCAATAGTACTTAATTGACTTAATTCCTGTAAACTATATTTATTACTATATACAGGTCTCAAACTACAAGAGCTATATAAAAACAAGTAAGTGACGATTAATAATAAATTCAAGCTACTCCTTATCAACTATTAGCCCCATCCTGAGATTGTCCATTATCATCCACTCTGTTTTTATTATAGTTACGCCTTCTAGGGGGACGAGTATAACTTGATTTCTTATCAATATATTTACGATTTGACTTAATGGTATCAACAACATTTTCATTGTCCAACTCATTTACCACTAATGCCTTATCAGTTTCTTGACTAGAATTAACTTCCTCCTTATCAATTGTTACTTCTATATTTTTATTTAATTCACTGCTAGTTTCTAACTTGTCAGATGTTTTCCATTTTTGCTTCTTCTTATTAGGATGAGAAGAGTCTTTATTATTCTTTTCTTCTTGATAATTAGAGGACTGATTTTGAATTAATGGCTTATTAGTAGTCCCAGCATGGTTAGATTTTTTTGGCAATTTTATTTTTTCAATTGAATAATTATCAGAAGTGGCAGATGGATCAACATGGAACCTTAACTTTAAATTATATTTTTCTTCAATTAGAGATATTTCTAAACGCTTATTATTCATTAAATAGATGACTGAATGAATATTAGCAAAAATATTTACTAAATCGATATTTTCATTAAAAATTTCATTCTCTATCGTACGTAAAATTAACATAGCATTTGATTCATCTGCCCTAACAAGTCCCTTACCATTACAATATGAGCAAATCGATGAATTCGATTCCAAAAATGATGGTCTTAATCTTTGACGAGACATCTCAAGCAAACCAAATTGGCTAATATTAGCAGTTTGAATTCTTGCCCGATCTCGACTTAGAAATTCCTTAAAAGATCTCTCAATAATTCTACGATTTCTAGCATCATACATATCGATAAAATCAATAACTACTAAGCCTGATAGATCTCTTAATTTAATTTGCCGAGCAATTTCTCTTGCAGCTTCCAAGTTGGTCTTTAATGCCGTTTCTTCAATATTTCTTTCAGAAGTTGCTTTTCCTGAATTAACATCAATTGAAATAAGTGCTTCTGTTGGGTTTATTACTATATACCCACCAGAAGGTAAAGCAAAAACAGGTTGATATAACTTAGATAGCTGCTCTTCAACAACAAATTTTGTAAAAATTGGTACTTTATTTTTGTATTCTTTAAGCTTACCAATATCGGTAGGTAATATATCCTTCATGAATTTTACAGCATTTTGATAGGCATCACTACCTTGTATTATCAACTCTTTAACAGTATGATCACACATATCCCGAATGACCTTTTGAATCAGCCCATCTTCTTCATGTATAAAACATGGGGCTATAGATTTAAGGGTACTCTCTCTAATTTTATTCCATAATCTTACTAAATAATCATAATCTCTTTTTACCTCTAAAGTAGTACAGCCAGCACCAGCAGTGCGAATTATGATGCTTGACGCATTACTACTATTACCTGAAGTTATTTTACTAACAATATTCTTAAGCCTTTTTCGTTCATCAGCATTGGATATCTTACGCGATACACCATTCTGCAAAGGAGTATTAGGCATTAAAACACAATATTTCCCAGCCAGAGACATAAAGGTGGTAAACGATGCTCCTTTATTACCTCTTTCCTCTTTGGTAACTTGCACAAGCAGAACCTGCCTTTTTTTTATTACTTCTTGAATTTTGTATTGCTTTTGTTTATTCTCTTCATCTTTATCACTTCTCTCAACATTTATCGTTTCAATGTCATTATCTAGAACATCTAAATTAAATTCTACCTGAATTTTTTCGTCCACTAATCTTTCTATAGCATTTAAATCAATTTCTTCACTATCTATTATCAAATTATAATTTCTCTTTGTTTCGGACTCCACAAGATCATCTTGAGTAATATCTGAAAGAGAGATTTCTTGTAATCTGTTTATAGAAGGCAAAGATTTAAGATCAGATGCTGGTATATTATAATAATATGGGCTAATTTCAGTAAAAGGTAAGAATCCGCTCTTGTCAGGACCATAATCTATAAAGGCAGCCTGCAGGGCTGGCTCAACTCTTATAACTTTTGCCAGATATATATTACCCTTGTTTTGCTGTTTTATCGCAGTTTCATATTCAATATCTTCAATATTATTATTCTGATTTAGTAATACTACCCTTGTTTCATTAGGAAAGTTAGCATCAACTATAATTTTCTTACTCATTAATTTTTTACTCGTAAATTTCTAGGTACATCTCTAATATCTTGTAAACCTAGCAATATTAAACAATATCTATTTATTATCTCACCTTACGCATAAACCCCATGACAATTTAAAAATTCCGGAAAAGTACAAAACGTCATTGCGAGACCACTACGTGGTCGAAGCAATCCACATTCATTAGATTGCTTCAATGCTACTAAAGTAGCTTCTCGCAATGACGCCAAGCTATTTTCTATATAACTTATTAAATGCCATGCGTAAGGTGAATTATTATGACAAATTTAAAAAACATTCATATCTTTTTAAGTACACTAACCTAATAAATAACTACCATTAGAAATTTCTTAGCCATTTTACGCAAATTCGCTGTTCTATAAACCTAAATTTTATTCATGGTCATAATAAAATTAATTAGACAAATTTTAATGAATAAGCTAATGTACTTTTGATTACACAAACTTCTTAAACGCTTCTCTATTAAGAAATTTATATACGATGTAATCTAGTTTAGCAAACAATTATTTATGACCCAAGATAATCATTTAAAAACAGCTTTGCTATTGTTTATTAGTGTATTTCTTTTCGCATGTATTACTTACATCAATACACTAGTAATACCAGATTTTTTAACAAGTAAAGGTCTATCTGGAGAGCAGCTAGATCATATCGAATCAATCGAAATGTTAGGTTATATAATAGCTGGTTTATTCTTAACCCCATTAATTAACAAAATTAGTGACAACAAAACTACCATTATTAGTTTAATCTTACTGATAATAGGTATATTAAACCTAATTATGATTAAGGATTACACCATCCTTAAAATCAATTTTATTATAATGGCATCCGCCTACTACACTTACATAACCACTACTATCATCAAAATAGTGGAGTTAACCAATAACTATAAATACTATAAATATTTTGCTCTTATTATCTTTTCTTTGCTATGGATAGCTGGACAATTTACCGTTGATTTATTAACCGAATTTCTAGAATCAGCGACAAATGGGTTATTATTATGCGTATCACTTTATAGTTTTATTATTATAACTTGCTTACAAAGAGATAATATTAACAAAAATACAACTTTAGTTTCTAGATTTTCATTTTTAATTGAGAACATAGAATTACAGGTTCTAACAGGCTTTATGGTATCTTACATTACTTTCGATATATTGTGGTATTATGAGGAATTTGCTTTAGAAAAACACTTTCCTGTATCAAAGATAGACACTATTTCCCATTATACTCTTATGAGTATATTTTTCTTGATATCACCTGTTATTTTATCATTAAAAATAATCAATAAATATCTTGCTAACTTAATACTGATGATTATCCTCTTAGCCAGCTTTATTCTTTTACCCCACTATGGGGTCACTTTAATAGGCAACATCTATCTCCTCTCTACAATTGGTGTATGTTTATGTGCTATTTTTATTTGTAATATATTAATATTATCCGGTAAATTTGAAGCACAGGATTTGAGAACCGCACTGGCAATATATTTCACTATGTCTGCTATTGGAATGTATTCTGGGGCTTTATCTTCTTATATATCTCATGGGCTATATGATGGGCAAGGTTTTCTATTTTCTACATATACCGTTGTTGGAACTTTTGTACTTTATTATTCTTGGTATTTTTTAAAACGAAAATTATACAGATTTCCTGCTTAAAGCAATTAAATAAATCTCTACTGACTCTTTACGACTAGAAGATGGCTTAAAATGCTTAACCTTGTGAAAATTAAGCTTAATTTTGTTCAGTGTACTATTTTCTGTACCACCCCGAAAAATTTTAGCAATAAAATGCCCTCCCGGCTTTAAAACTTTTAAGGCAAAATCAAGGGCATGTTCACATAAGTCAAGAGTCCGAATATGATCAGTTTTCGCATGACCAGTCGTGTTCGCAGCCATATCACTCATTACAATATCAGCACTACCATCTAGCATTTTTATAATAGCCTCTTCTGTACCTTCAGCATAAAAATCTTTTTGCAGACAATCTACACCAATGATTGGCTCAATCTCAAGCAAATCAACGGCAATTATCATACTATTATTACTAGCAGATTCATCAGATTTAATAATTTTGGCAGCAACCTGGCTCCATCCCCCTGGGGCAGCACCTAAATCAACTAATTTCATCCCTGGTTTTAACAAATTAAATTTTTCATGAATTTCTAGTAACTTATAAGCTGATCTGGATCTATAACCATCAATCTTAGCTTTAGCAACATAAGGATCATTTAATTGGCGTGCAAGCCACTGTTTTGATGAATTTTTCTGCCTTTTTGCAGTTTTAACCGCAACAAACTTACCTCTAAAACCTAATATGTTAGATGTCATGGGAGATAACCTCACTAGGTTCTTTAGCAATTCTATCTAATACAGAATTAACAAAACCAACCTCATTCTCACTCAACATGTCACTTGTAATATCGGTGAACTCATTAATTACCACTTTGCTTGGCACATTTGGAAAAAATTGTAATTCACAAATTGCCACACGCAAAAGAGCAAGAAGTAGAACAGGTAAGCTGGTAATCTGCCATTCAGCTGTTAAATGCCTTGATATCATCTTATCAATTTGGGGTAATTTTACAACTACAGACTTTACTAACAACTCAAAATAGCTTATACTTAATTTTACTTTTATTGATTTGTTTAAATTATTAGCTGCTCGCTCATCTTGATAGAATTGAATAGTTTGCTGTATGATTCTATCTATGTTTTTATCAGAACTTTCTGGTTTATACTGATAGATTGCTTGTACCGCAGCAATACGTGCTATTGTTTTGGTGTTAATCTTGGGTGAGGTCATAAAATTTTTCAACAGTATTGTAACATATTTAATCTATTACCTATAGCAAAAAAGTATAACTTAGTAAACCTCTTAAAAAAATAATGAGTTGTATGTTATCAATATTCGGATTTATTCTGACCATCAGTTCATTAGTATTTATTCATGAGTTTGGTCATTATTACGTAGCTAAAATGTTTGGAGTAAAGGTCGAGGAATTCTCGATAGGTTTTGGCAAAGAACTATTCTCTAAAATAGACAAAAATGGCGTAAAATGGAAAATTTGTGCTTTACCTTTTGGTGGTTACGTTAAAATTTATGGATTTGACCCTGCAACATCTGAAAAACCCAAATCTTGGGAAATTGGTTCTTTAGAGCATTCAAGTTTGGCACATTACGCCTTTCTTAGCAAGCCTCTCTATGCCCAATTCTTAATTATAGCCGCTGGACCTATAGCTAATTACTTGTTAGCCATTCTAATATTCACAACTATTTATTTTTCTCACGGTCAAATAGAGATACCACCAATAATTGGTGAAGTGGTAGCTAATTCCCCTGCAGAACTAGCTGGACTTGCAAAAGACGATAAAATTATTATAGTAAATAATAATAAAATTAACAATATCGCCGATTTACAAAACAACCTATTAACCAATGGAATCAAGCCTCTCCATCTTTTAGTTGACAGAAATGGTGAGGTTATAAATATTTCTATAATTCCTGCAGAGAAAAAATTGGATAATCAACCTAATCTAAAAAGACCTTATATAGGAATTATTGCTAAAAATGAGCCTATTTACATTAAAATGAATATTTTCCAAAGTATCTATCAAGGATCTGTAGACGTTATTTATATCTCAAATTTAATTTTAGGACATTTTGGACAAATGTTAATGGGGACAAGATCGTTAAATGGAATTGGTGGACCAATTACCATTGCCAAGGAATCAGGAAAATCTTTAGAACAAGGGGTAGCAAATTTTGCATTATTTATTGCTATGATATCAATTAATCTAGGTTTACTTAATTTGCTACCGATCCCAGTTCTAGATGGCGGACATTTAGCATTTATAATATATCAAATAATTTTTGGAAAAACACTTAGTGGGGCAATAAAAAATGTTATACTAAGATTAGGTATGGGGATAATTGTTTTTCTTATTGTAATTTCCCTGTCAAATGATATAAAAAACTTAGTTTTTAAATGATTAAGTTAACCATACCCGTTAGTCTAAAATTAAAATATTAAAGAAAAGAAGGTTCTTGTGAAAATAAAAGTCAAATCAACTATTAAAATAGCTATTTTGGCAACAACTATTTTATATAATATCTCCGCTTTATCAGCTGAGTATGTTAAAAAAATAACTATTCAAGGTAACAAAAGGATTGAAACCTCAACTATTGAAAATTATTTAAAGCTTCACGTTGGAGAAGAATATAGTTCGTCAAGAGCAGATGAAGCAATCAAAAATCTTTACGCAACATCTTTATTTGAGAATATAACTATTAAACTAGCAAGTGGTGGCAATTTGATAGTTACTGTCTCAGAAACTCCTTTTATTGCTAAGGTAATATTCAAAGGTAATTCTAAAATCAAAACCTCTGTATTATCGAAGGAAACAGTTACTATGTCTGGCGAATCAATGAGTCGGGCTAAAATCCAACTGGATGTCGAGAAGATTAAGGAGATGTACAAACGTTCCGGTCGTTATTCGACAACTGTCACCCCACAAATCGAAAAGCTTGAGAATGATCGAGTAAGAGTTACTTTTGATATTGCAGAAGGACCTAAAACAACAGTTAAACAAATTTATTTCCAAGGAAATAATAATTATCGTACTAATGAACTGCAATCTGTTATCCTAACCAAACAATCGAAATGGTTTAGTTTTTTAGAAACTAATGATACCTATGATCCAGAACGTTTGGCGTATGATGAAGTATTGCTAAAGGAATTTTATCAATCAGTAGGATTTGCCGATTTCCGCGTTATTTCTGCTACAGCAGAGCTAAATCCAACCAAGGAATATTTTACCATCACTTATTCTATTGAAGAAGGAGCAAAATATAAATTTGGCAACATTACTATTGACAATAAATTGCCTAATATTGATCTAAATGAAATTAACAAATATATTAATGTTACTTCCGGTGAGACATTCAATATTAATCGTTTAAATAGAATAACCGATAAACTTACTGCATATTTTGCCAGTCAAGGTTATCCAGGAATTAGTGTTTATCCTGATATAAGTGGTAAAAATCCAGATCATACTGTCGATGTTAAATTTGTGATAGATAAGGCAGATAAAGTATATATTAATCAAATTAATATTACTAATAATCTAAAAACTGAAGATAAAGTTATTAGGCGAGAATTTAAAATTTCTGAAGGAGATATATTTAATCGTTCTTATATTGAGAAAGGTGATCGAAATTTACGTAATTTAGATTATTTTGAAAAAGTACTTATTAGCGTCACGCCCACAGAACGAAAAGATAAATATGATATTAATATTGATGTTGAGGAAAAATCAACGTCATCAATTAGTTTTGATGCTGGCTATAACACAGCAGGTGGACTATTTGGACGTATATCATTATTAGAACGCAATTTAATTGGTACCGGAAAATTGTTAAATGCTGGAGTGCAAGTAGGAAAAAAAAGTATTAGTTACTATGCTGGCATAACCGAGCCTCATTTTCTTGACAAAGACTTATCGCTAGGTTTCAATGCTTTCAATAATTATAGCGGTCGTGGTACTTCAATCCTTTCACAAGGAGATCAAAATTATACGTTAAAATCTATAGGACTCAAAACCTCTCTTGGTTATTATCTTGCCGAAGATTTAAGTCATGAACTTGACCATACTATTAAAAGAGAAACGTTAAGCTCTCCAGGCAACCCGGATTCTATATCCTTAAATGAACAAATGGGAAAATTCATTATATCAGCCATCGGACATACTATCTCTTATGATCAGCTTGATAGTAAGATTGTTCCTAAAAATGGTTACATTATCAGTGGTACCCAGGAATTTGCTGGTGTTGGAGGTAATAATAAATATCTAAAACATGAACTAGACGGTAAGTATTTTAAATCTTTTATCAATAATAAATTTACTTTGAAAATTGCTAGTAGTGTCGGTAATGTCATGGGTGTAGGAGGTAAAGCTGTTAGAATTTCTGATCGCTTTAATTTGGGTGATTATAGTCTTAGAGGATTTGCTGCCAGTGGAATAGGTCCTAGAGAAAAAACAACAAATGAAGGGCTTGGTGGAGAAAAATATTATACAGTTTCAACAGAACTTAATTTTCCGACTGGTTTACCAGAAGACTTTAATTTGACTGGTGCTGTTTTTATAGATGCTGGTAGTCTGTGGGGGATGGGATTAAATTCTAAAAGTGCCTATAAAGCTAATAGTTTTTATAATGATAGATCGCTTCGAGCTTCTGTTGGAGTTGGCTTTATCTGGGTCACTCGCTTTGCCCCTATCAGGATGGACTGGGCTTGGCCAATTAAGAAGCAACCTTACGATGAGAAGCAAACTTTCCATATAAAGTTTTCTACGCATTTTTAATATGGAAAAAGCTATAGACGCGATTAGTATTTATCGATGCAAACTACCGTCATTGCGAAGAGGCTTAAGCCTCCGAAGCAATCTATTTTAATCATTTTTCTTGATTGCTTCCAATAGACCTCTTGCATAACCTAAAGATAATTGAGGAATTTTTAGGAAAAACGAAGTCGAGTACCGCAGCGTACTAAGATATACGTGAGGAACGGAGACGAGTTTTGACAACAAAATTACCAATTAGGTTATGCAAGAGGTCTAATAAACTTTATGGATTGCCACGCTCATATACATTCACTCGCAATGACTAAAAAGCTTATGACTTCTTTACCAATTCATCTATCAATGAATCAAAACCACTATTACTGAGAATATTCATGAACTCTGACTGTTGGGAACTGATCATACTAACACCTTCCGTAATAACATCTGAAACTTTAAAACTAGAATTATCGCTTGCATCTTTTTGACGTACCAAGTAGTTTACTTTAGCTGTTCCTATCAACATTTCTACCATAAACTCACCTTTATCAAGAATACGCACTTGTTCAACTTTAGGCTGTTGACCATGATAATTTTTCACCAAATCAGCATAGACTGTACTGACATAATTACCATAAACTTCTGTAAATTGTTTGATTTGTTCAGGAGTTAAAGTTCTTCTGTAAACACCAAGGGTAAATTTAGCCATCCAATCTAAATCCAGGTTAGCTAAAATTAGCGTCTTGCTCTTAGCAATTTTGCCATCTTGAGTTAAATTTTGATCATTAAATACCTCTAGCCCATTTTTTATTAGATGATTAACATAGTTATCAACCCCCGCATTATTATCATTAACAGTTGAATAGGCTGGCAAAGACAGGAAATTTAAAATTAAGCAAATAATAAATTTTTTCATAATTTTCTATAATTTAGTTAGGTTTAGGGCATTTAAATTGCTTAGGATAGGCAATTAAAGATTCCCGATTTTGATGCGTAGCTGATCTTACAGCTATGTAAGGATCGGTAGAACTACGTGTTATATAGTCAGTAAATGGTAATAATCCTAACCTAGTATCTATAATTTGTACACTAGATACTACCATTTCAAAATTCCTATGTACCACATACATTATAGGATTTAAATAACTATTTGTAAATACCGGATCTGTGAAGTCTCTTGCATTAGTAGCACCAATAAATGGTAGGACTAAGTATGGTCCAGGCCCTACTCCATAATGAGCTAAAGTATTCCCCAAAGTTTGTTTGGTAACTTTTAAGCCAATTTTACTTGCTACATCAAATAATCCGCCTATACCAAATGTACTATTGATAAGAAATCTCCATATACTCTTCATAGTTTGATCATAATTCATCTGTAAGCCATAATTGACAGCAGTCAAAGGTATAGTAATGTTATCTAGAAAACTACTCACTCTAGCTTTGGTATAATCATTAGTAAATTGTCTATAGCCTATAGTAATAGGTCGCAAAAACATATAATCTAAAATGGAGTTAAAGACAAAAATTTTACGATTCAGTTTCTCATAAGGATCATAGACTTGCATACAACCATTCTTGGCACTATAAACATACTGAAAATCATCGTTGTCTTGAGTATTTTGAACGTCCGCTATTACGGTTAGGTTAAAAAAGTTAAGTATAACTAATGCTAGTAATATAAATCTCTTCATTATAGGTTTCATCAATGATTTTTCTTACAAACCACCATATAGTATTTATCATTTTTTTCTATAACTAATTCCTCACTACTTAATACCGTGAATTTAGTTTGACTTAAAGCTTCCTTGATATCTGTTATAGCAAAAATAAATTCTTTTCTTTTTAATGAAAGATTTGTAACGTTATTTATTGGCAAACAAAATGCAAAATATCCTAATTTATCGACTATTGAATAAATATCATTAAAGTAAGTTGACAGATTCTTAGTAAAAGAAAGAGAGTTAAAGCTTAATATCACATCATATTTATTAGAATGTTGCTTAATAAAGTCTGGTATAGAAACTTCTAGTATATTATCATAGATATTAGACCTCTTACAAAACTCTACTTCTGCTGGTAATTTGGACGTCGATGCGGTACTTGAATCCTCACGTACATTAGAGTACGCTGCGGTTCTGCGTTCCGCGTCTCCTTCAAATTTCTCAGCATAAGCGAGTTTTGCAAGAGGTCTATTCATATTTAGGGCAAAAACATTCATGGCTTCTGAACTTTCTACACCAGTAAAAGTAAAGCTATCAGGAAAACGCTTTTTAACCTCAGCCCCCACTAAACCTGTATTACTACCTAGCTCTAAAATGCGGTAATTATCAGGCAAATCTGTTATGCCACTCATAATCCTACTAACAAAATTATGAGGTAGGTATAGTTGCTTATTACTACAAAATTTGTTGTTATAATATTCAGCCGTAAGATTTCTATATTGATGCCAAATTTGCTGAGGAATATCTGACAAATTATTATAATTTTGTAAAAAAGTCCCTAACTTGACTGGATCAGATTCAGAAGCTTTTTGTAGATGATACAAAGCCTTTTGATAATTATTTTTTAAGAAATATGTCCAACCAAGCCAGTAATTAACTTGACAAAAATTATAGTCAATTGATGAGAAGTTGGGGACGTCGTCCCTCATCGCTCGCCTATTACTTATAGGCGTCGCTCCATCGCTCCTAGCCCCAAATTCTCCTGAATTGACTAAAGCTTGGTCTGAATTAGAAAAAAATTTATCAACCAATTTAAACCTTAATATAGCGTCATTTAAGTTATTCTTATATAAATGTTCTATACCAAGCTTTAAATTAGTTTCTTTTAAGTGTGTTACCTTGTATTTTACATCGGTAAAATAATTGATGAACGTAAAAATTTTCTCCATATACCAAGATGGAAAATTTTTGCAAAAATGATAGCATGATTTCATCTTATCCTTTATTAAACCGTAACTGTTATAAATAATTTTGCTGCCAAACATAAAGTCTATGGAATTTGATTTTGTTAATGTATATAATAGCATATATATTAACTAGCACTAATGACTTTGTATATAATTATATAAAATAAATCTAATATCTCTCTTTGCTCCACCATTTTTTCTCTTCTTGTGGTAATTCTGAATTTAAGGTTTCTGTTATCTCCACCATTTCTTCAATATATTTCTTAGATTTTTTCATAGCAGTAAAACTTTTTACGATAGCAACTTGTTCAGCTGATAAAGTAATAGATAAACTTGTCATATTGTTATTTCATATCAATTTATATATAAAATAATAATATAATAATTTAACTCGTTCAAGAATTGTTTTTCGAAAACAAATATAGTATATATTCTAATGATTTGAGTATACTTGATAAAATTATATAGGTTCTACTATGTCACTTATTGCTAAACGATTAGATTTAATAAAGCCATCCCCTACTTTGGCATTAGTCAAAAAAACATTTGAACTAAAAAAACTAGGCAAAGACATAATTTCTCTTGGGGCTGGTGAGCCTGATTTTGATACGCCAAATAATATCAAGGAAGCTGCAATTAAGGCTGTGCGAGATGGTTTAACAAAATATACTAATGTTGATGGTGTATTGGAGCTTAAACAAGCAGTACAGAAGAAATTCAAGTATGAAAATAATTTAGATTATGATTTAGACGAGATAATCGTATCCAGTGGGGGAAAACAAGTAATCTATAATTTATTTATGGCATCCCTTAACCCCGGTGATGAAGTAATTATTCCTAGTCCATACTGGGTTTCATACCCAGATATGGTAATATTAGCTGACGGCATTCCGGTGTTTGTTAATTGTAACATGGAGAATAATTTTAAACTTACTGTTAATGTTCTAGAGCGAGTAATTAGCAAAAAAACTAAATGGTTAATTATTAATTCGCCGAGTAATCCAACAGGGGGGGCATATTCTTATCAAGAATTAGCTGATATTGCTGAATTATTACGCAAATATCCCAACGTAAATATTATGTCTGATGATATTTATGAGCATATTATTTTTGATGATTTTAAGTTTTATACTTTTGCTCAAGTGGCACCGGATTTAAAAGATCGAATATTTACGGTTAATGGTGTATCAAAAGCTTATTCTATGACAGGATGGCGTATAGGATACGGAGCTGGTACTAAATCTTTAATTAAGGCAATGGCTATTATTCAGTCACAAAGCACTTCTAATCCTTGCTCTATAAGCCAAATGGCAGCCATTGAAGCTTTAACTGGTCCTCAAGATTTTATTAAGTCTAATGCAAAAAACTTTCAAGAAAAACGTGACTTAACCTTATCAATCCTAAATGACATCAAGGGTATTAGTTGTTATAAGCCGGCAGGAGCATTCTATTTATTTCCTAAATGTAATGAATTATTTGGGCTTAAAACCCCCTCTAATAAAATTATCAAAGATAGTAACGATTTTGGAGAATATTTGCTTGAAGAGTGTAGTGTGGCAGTTGTTCCTGGTATTGCATTCGGTTTAGAAAATTATTTCAGAATTTCTTACGCAACTTCGATAAAAAATTTGGAGCAAGCATGCTTGCGTATAAAAAATGCTTGTCATCAATTAAAATGATCAAGAAACTTCTTAAAAAGAATAATTTTGCACTTAGTGTAGTCACTAAATTATTGTATAGTTATTTGAGAGTGGTTTATTTTACCTGTCGCTGGCAGTTTGTTTTTTCAGATGGTTACAATGAACAGCAATTTTTAGCACAAAAAGGGGCAATTTTTGCTTTTTGGCATAATAGGCTCGCTTTGGGTCCAGGAATATTTACCGGTCATAAAGACATTCATGCCCTTGTTTCTCCTCATTCTGATGGTAAAATAATTAGTGATATTGTCAATAAATTCGGCTTTGGGGTAATAAATGGCTCTACTAATAAAAATTCTGTGGTAGCTTTAAAAGCCATTATCAAAAAATTACATAATGGTAGTAATATAGTAATTACCCCAGATGGTCCGCGTGGACCTATTTACAAAATAAATAGTAATATTAACAAAGTGGCTCAAAAATATAATATAAAATTAATACCGGTTTCTTGTAAGGTTTCTAGATATTTTTTACTTAAAAGTTGGGATAAACTGATTATGCCCCTACCTTTTGGTAAAATAACGGCTTTTATAGGTTTGCCACTAATTTTTATAGGCAATGAAAATCAAGATGATATTAATTTAGCCCAAGCATTAAACATCAGTGAGATAAACTCATGATCTATTTATATCATATCTTAAGTTTCCTATTTCTTCCAATATATGTTCTTTTACTGGTATTGAGAGTTATTGTTGGCAAAGAAGATATAAAGCGTATAGGGGAACGTTTTGCTATTGGGCATACACATACTAAACGAAATGAAACTTTAGTTTGGATACATGCCGCCAGTGTAGGAGAATCTATGATAGCTCTTACCTTAGTTGAAAATATCAATGATCTTTGGCTAAAAAGCACGATGCCAAAAACCGCCTTAAAATTTTTGGTTACTTCAGGAACTAAATCTTCTGCAAAAATATTACAACAAAAGTTACCTGTAAATGCTGTTCATCAACTAATTCCTATAGACAATATTATTTTTGTTAAGAAATTTTTTAGAAATTGGCAACCAACTCTAGGAATCTTTATTGAATCAGAATTATGGCCATGTCTAATTAGCGAAGGAAAGAAACATTGTAAATTATTATTACTGAATGCTCGTATTTCTGATAAATCATTTGCATCATGGAAAAAAATAAGCTCATTTTTTAGGGCAATCACCTCTAATTTTAGTGAAATTATTGTTCAAAGTAACATCGATTATGAAAAATTTATGCAACTTGGTATGACCAATATAAATAATTTAGGCAATATCAAATTTGCCAACAAAAAATTACCGGTAAATGAACAAGAATTAACAATTTTAGCACAACATATGAGTGCTATAGTCAATTCAGGAGAATTTGGGGCTAGGAGCGATGGAGCGACGCCTATAAGTAATAGGCGAGCGACGAGTGACAACGCCCCTAACTTCTCATCAATTGACTATAAAAGAATCATCGTATTTGCCAGCACTCATCTGGAAGATGAAACAATATTACTGAATATTATAAAACCAATAAAACAACGATATCCAAATTGCTATTTTATTCTAATTCCACGCCATCCTGAACGTAAAAATGATATAGGAAAAGCGTGTACCCAACTAAATTTAACCTATAGTATCAAGTCTGAACAAAATATACCTATTCTGACTGATGATCTTTACATCGTTGATAAATTTGGAGAACTAGGATTATTTTTTAGCATATCTTATATTTCATTTGTTGGCGGTTCATTTAAACAAGGTGGACATAACGTACTTGAACCAGCATATTTTGCTAATTATATTATATTTGGACCAGATATGAGTAATTTTGCTAATATTGCTAATGAAATGCTTGCAAATAAAGCTGCTACGCAAATTCAAAACGAAAGTGATTTATTGAATAAAATGGAATATTTGCTATCTGAAACTGGTATCGAGGAAGCTAAAATTTATCAGACTAATGCCTTAGAATTTGTTAATAAAAACCAACAGATTTTAGGTAATTATTTAGCTATTATAGAAAAATATTTGTTAGTAGGAGTAAATAATTAATGTTATACTCAAATCAGCAAAGTATGCATGTTGTATTAGTTGATGAACAAGATAAGATTCTTGGAACAGAGGATAAATTGACGGTTCATAATTCTAATACACCATTGCATAGAGGGGTTTCTGTGTTTCTTTTCAATAGTCAAAAGGACATCTTGATACAAAGAAGAAGCTTACTCAAAAAAACCTGGGGTGGATTTTGGTCTAATAGTTTTTGTGGACATCCACAAATTAACGAAACTTACGAGCAGGCTGTTTATAGGCATGCAAAATTTGAATTAGGCTTGGTCAGCTTGCAGAAAGTATATTTTATTGCTAATTATCGTTATAAATTTGCTATAAATAATATTGTAGAAAATGAGATATGTCCGATATATTTAGCTTTATCAGATGATGTTATCAGAATAAATGAACAAGAAATAGCAGAAGTAAAATTACTTAAATGGCAAGATTTTAAGTTATACACAGAGGAATACTCAGCCAACTTTTCTCCTTGGTGTAAAGAAGAGCTTAAAATATTAGAAAATAGCGAAATATTCAAAAAATTTATGGATTCAGCTTTATAATTATAGTATAAAACTGGACTAATAAGTATATTCTGCAAATAAATGTGAGTATATATGTCAATTCAAGAGGATCTATAGTTAATTCAGGAGAATTTGGGGCTAGGAACGATGGAGCGACGCCTATAAGTAATAGGCGAGCCGACGAGTGACGACGTCCCCAATTTCTCATCAATTGACTATATATGGGATATTTTAGGGGTCATAGCTCAGTTGGTAGAGCGTTTGAATGGCATTCAAAAGGTCGGGGGTTCAATTCCCCCTGGCTCCACCAGATATGTATTACCATTTCAGAGATTTTATAATTTCTCAAAAGCATTTTTATTTTGGTTTCCCAACAAAACTCCCCAAAATTTAGCCTACAAAACAGTCTATTTTTGACCGTTTTTCACGGGGAGGAAATATGACAGAATCGTTAATTTTTTCCTACAATAAGCTAATGATAATTCTTATCACTCTAATTGTATAAATATTCAATCTAACCATAAAAATATTTCACTTCAACTGTAAAAAAAATTACCACTCAACTGTAAAAAAATCAAAAAAAAAAAAATACATCTATATATATCTATAATATCTAGGTTCTGTTGATAAAATTTTATGTTAAGTTATCAGAGGAAAATAAAGAAGTTGTAATAGTAAGAAGAAATGGTAGTTTTTAGTTATCGAAACCAAAAAACTACCAGTATGAAGTATTACATAGAAGAGCAAGCATGGGAAGCAATTTTATCATTTTTTAAGAAAAAAAAAGCTATACACAACAAGAATGAGGAGAAAATAAGACAGTTTATTGAAGCAATATGGTTTATTGTTAGAACAGGTTGTCAATAGCGTCTTCTGCCTGATTATTATGATTGTTGGTACAGTATTACTATAAAACGTGGAACAACAGAAACTATGACAACATATAATTATTTAGTTTCTAATAATAACTATTCCAGCCATCAGGGATCATTAAAATTATCGTTCTAATAAAAAATTGTGCTGACACTCTTAGTGCTAGCTAAAAATCTGTTATTATTGATTTTTTCAAGATAATAATGGTTATAAATTTATGGTAGTAAGTATAAAATTTGCCGCTGAGTTACGGGATAAATTACATGGTCTAAATCTTTTTAAGCCAGAACATTTACAATTTTATCAAGAAATGGCACTTGCTTTTATTAAAGGCAATGAAAATGAAATATTACAAATATATAAAGATATTAAAGGAAATAAGACTATAGGGATAGGTTTTAATATGGATAATCCCGAAGCAAAAATTGTTTGGCAAGCAATATTTCAGGGATTGATATCATTTGATAAAGTTTATAATGGTCAGCAAACTATTACAACTCAACAATCTCGAATGATATACGACTATAAGAGTGCTGCTAATCGCATCGAACTAAAAAATATTTATGGTAAGTCTTGGGATAAGCTAAAACCTAACGAGATGCTAATGATTGAGGATCTTTATTGGAATGGTGGTAATAAGTTAGTTGGTAAGTTTACAAAATTTTTTCAGCATATGATGCTTTATGCTGAAAGCTCTAAGTTAAAATATCTAGAGCAAGGATTAATCGAAGTAAGAGAAGGCTCTAATAAAGAAAAGATTAGGGGAATTCAAAATCGTAGAAATGTGCAAAGTGAAATAGGTGATTCGTCCAAATGCCCTACCCTACTCCCATATAGTGGGTATTCTCATGATTTTTTTCATCACCACCTCTTGTAAAATAGATTGTAAATTACTATATCAGAAGTTGTTAAGTTGAATTGTTTAATCGGAATTAGGAGTGTATATGGCAAGTCAGAAAATTATAGGTATAGATTTGGGAACAACAAATTCCTGCGTTGCAGTAATGGAAGGGAAAGAACCGAAAGTTATAGCAAATGCCGAAGGAGTTAGAACGACTCCCTCAATGGTAGGATTTGCTAGCGGTGGTGAAAAATTAATTGGCGAACCAGCAAAGCGTCAAGCTGTGACCAATCCAAATAATACTTTATATGGCATTAAAAGATTGATAGGTAGAAGTTTCTCTGATCCTATGGTTAGAAAAGATCAAGACCTTGTCCCGTACCAAATCGTAAAAGCTGCTAATAATGATGCTTGGGTTGAGGTTAACGGAGAAAAATATTCACCTAGTCAAATTAGTGCTTATATTCTGCAAAAAATGAAGGAAACAGCTGAAAATTATCTTGGTGAAAAGGTAACGCAAGCAGTTATTACTGTACCAGCATATTTTAATGATGCACAACGTCAAGCAACCAAAGATGCTGGAAAAATTGCTGGTTTGGACGTATTACGGATAATCAACGAACCAACAGCTGCATCTTTAGCATATGGTTTCGATAAAGCTGAAAGCAAAATAATTGCAGTTTATGATCTTGGTGGCGGTACGTTTGACGTATCAATTTTAGAAATAGGTAACGGAGTATTTGAAGTTAAATCTACCAACGGTAATACTTTCCTTGGAGGGGAAGATTTTGATTCGAGAATTCTAGATTATTTAATCGATGAATTTAGGAAAGAAAGTGGTATGGATTTACGCAAAGATCCTTTAGCTTTACAACGTTTGAAAGAAGCTGCAGAAAAAGCTAAAAAAGAATTATCATCTGTACCGCAAACCGATGTTAATTTACCATATATTACAGCTGATAGTTCAGGTCCTAAACATTTAAATATAAAATTTACTAGAGCAAAATTAGAATCCTTAGTGGCAACGCTAATTGATGATACAATAGAACCATGTAAGAAAGCTTTAAAAGATGCTGGGCTAAAAGCCTCGGATATTCAGGAAGTAGTGCTAGTTGGCGGTATGACTAGAATGCCAAAAGTTATTGACAAGGTAAAAGAATTTTTTGGTCGCGAACCACATAGAGGAGTAAATCCTGATGAAGTCGTAGCTCTAGGGGCTGCTATTCAAGGTGGGGTATTAAACAAAGAAGTTACTGATATATTATTACTAGATGTTACCCCTTTATCTTTAGGTATTGAAACTCTTGGGGGGGTATTTACTAGGCTGATTGATCGTAATACAACTATTCCTACCAAGAAAAGTCAAACATTCTCTACGGCGGATGATAACCAACATGCGGTAACGATTAGAGTATTCCAAGGTGAACGGGAAATGGCAGCTGCTAATAAGCTGCTTGGGCAATTTAATCTTGATGGTATTCCCCCTGCCCCACGAGGAGCACCACAAATTGAAGTAACCTTTGATATCGACGTTAATGGTATAGTTCACGTTTCTGCAAAAGATAAAGCTAGTGGTAAAGAACAAAAAGTAACTATCCAGGCTTCCGGAGGGCTTAGTGATGCAGAAATTGAACAAATGGTCAAAGATGCAGAAAAAAACGCTGATGAAGATAAAAAATGTCGTGAATTAATTGAAGCTAAAAATAATGCCGATAGCTTGATTTATTCAACTGAAAAGACTCTAAAAGAATATGATGATAAAATATCAGTTAGTGATAAACAACAAGTAGAAAATGCTATAACAGAGTTAAAGGCAGCTTTAGAGTCAGATAATCCTGAAGAAATTAAAGCGAAAACTGACACTCTTATGGCAGCAAGCATGAAAATTGGAGAAGCTATGTATAAATCTCCATCAGAAGATAATAGTAATACAGAAGCTAAGGCAAATGATGACGGTAAAGTAGTTGATGCTAATTACGAGGATGTAAGTAATAAGTAATTATTATGCCATTGCGAGGAGGCGTAAGCCTCCGAAACAATCTAGTTTAATGAACAATGGATTGCTTCAACCATTACATGGTCTCGCAATGACATGTATGCATCTCAAGCGTCATTGCGAGGAGGCTTAAGCTTCCGAAGCAATCCAGAAAGAATGGATTGCCACGCTCACATACGTTCGCTCGCAATGACGTTTTATAGTCAATTCAGGAGGATTGGGTAGCAGGAACGATGGAGCGACGCCTATAAGTAATAGGCGAGCGACGAGTGACAACGTCACCAACTTCTCATCAATTGACTATAGCTAAAAATAAAATTTAAAATAAAATATCCTTATTATGTCTACAAAAGATTATTACCAAGTACTTGGAGTTAATAAAACTGCTAGCCAAGCAGAAATAAAGAAGGCTTATCATAAATTAGCTATGCAATATCATCCTGACCGTAATTCACAGGATCAACAAGCAGAAAAAAAGTTTAAGGAAATAAGTAGTGCTTATGATATACTAAAAGATGAACAGAAAAGAGCAGCATATGATCGTTTTGGACATGAGGCTTTTCATAATTCAGGAGCAGCATCGTCAGCTGGAAGGCAGGCTTCTAGAGGGGGAAATCATGATTTGAATGATATATTTGGTGAGTTTTTTAATGATTTTATGGGCGGCGGGGCAAGAAGGTCACACCAGTCCACTAGTATTAGAGGTTCAGATTTAAAATATGAGATCACAGTTACTTTGTCAGAAGCATTTCGTGGTATCGAGAAGAATATTAGCTTTACTAGTGAAGTAAAGTGTTCACCATGTAACGGTAGTGGTTCAGAAAATAATGATACTGGCATGACCAAATGTGATGCTTGTGGAGGACGCGGGGCTACAAGGATACAGCAGGGTTTCTTTACCTTAGAACAAACTTGTGCAAAATGCCAAGGTGCAGGACAAATAATTAAAAATCCATGTAAAAAATGTCATGGTCAAGGGCGTCATTCACAACATAGGAATTTATTGGTAAATATTCCAGCTGGTATTGAGGAAGGCACAAGAATAAGACTTACTGGTGAAGGAGATGCCGGAATGCGAGGAGGCAGTAATGGAGATTTGTATATTTTTGTTACTATTAAGCCACATGATCTGTATAAAGTTGATGGAATTAATTTGCATTGTCGACTACCTATTAGTTTCATTAAAGCTATTTTAGGTGGAGAAGTAGAAGTACCAGATATAGAAGGTGGTAAGGTAAAGTTAAAAATACCAGCTGGCACACAAAGTGGCGAACAACTAAGACTAAAAGGTAAAGGTATGTCTAAGGTTAGATCAACCATTAGAGGGGATATGTTTGCCCACATCCATATTGAGATACCAAAAAATCTTACTAAAAAACAAAAAGAGTTACTAGAGATGCTAGATACAGAATTGACAAGCGACAAAGATGAAGATGATGCTAGTTTTTTCAATAAAATGAAAAACTTATGGTCATAACATATTTTTTGGATCAGATAAAGTTCTGATATAATACACCACATAGTAAAATATCGGGGTGGTTACTATGGTAAAAAATAGTTTAAATAAATAACTATTAAATATTAAAGATATCATTTGTTCGTAAGGCACCACCCCAATAATCGTAACAAAGATAATTACGATTGATGTATCAACAAATAACGATATTGCACTACTCAAATTTCTTAGAAAAAGGTATTTATTGTTTGTAAGTTTGCGAATCAGCAAATAAAGTCTTATATCTATCATCTGAGCTGTATAGCTAGCTATCATTGAACCAAACAGTGAAATGCTATATGCACCAAATACCGAATTAAAAGTATTATTATCAATTTTTGACCAGTCAGTAGCTTGTAGATAACCCATAAAACTTATAATACATAATACTAAAATATTTATACTAGTCGCTAGCCTAACGCAAAATTGTGCTTTTTCTTTTCCATAAAACTCTGATATTAAGTTAGTTATTAGAAAAGTGACCGGATAAAAAATTGCACCAACAGATAGCTCAAATGTATAAATAGAGAAAATAGGTAAATAAACAAATTTCTGATATACTAAGCTACTAACTACTATTAGCACAACAAATAAAGCACATAAAAAAACATAAATTTTTTCTTGTAACTGCATATATAGATGTCCCGAATAAGTTCTTAATATTGAGTTGTAAATTGTCATTCCCACATGGGTGGAAATCTATAATATCTCATGACTTTTTTAGATATCTACTTTCACAGAGATAACATCTTGTTATCAGTCACCTGAAGGAAGTTCTCCCGTAAGATTAGATGCGTCACTACTATAACCCCCACTATAACCACTACTATAATCATGCCGCTCTAAAACATGTTTATCTACAGACCCCAGTATAGATTGAAATTTTTGTTGTACCAAGGATGAATAGGAAGCTATATTATCTAGTATATTCTGGGGAACATATGCTGTTTCTAATTTTAATAGAGCGTTTTCTACAGTACACTTATATTTAAAATCATCATATACAGGTATATTAAGTCCATCAAATATACTAAGTATCCCTAGAATATTTGGATTTGGAATATGCAAATTTTCTACAGCTTTAAGTATTATCTTAGAATTTTGTATCTCAACGATGTATCTCTCATCAATTTTAAATGATATGTGTATCTCATCAATTTTAAATGATACAGTATCTTGTTGTTTAGACATAATAATAATCTTTTTAGTTAAAATAACCAGGCTATGTGCAGGAAGTTTGAATAGACCTGACGATAATGGTAGGAATTTATAACAATATCAACAACCTATTCGGGTTAGCTATAAGGATTACAACCATATCCTTCACACAACCTAACAAAATGGCTTGTACTACTATTTTAGATAGGATGCAATAAAAATTTCTTTAAAGTAAATAAAACTTTACTTTTATTTAATAACCGGGCGATACTTTTTTAGTAGGTAATTAAATTCTGCACCATATATAAAAATCATGTTAATAATATAAAAGAACATTAGGGTTATTATTATACCACCAAGTGAACCATATATTATGCTTAATTGGTTATAACTTCTTATCCAAGTAGATAATAAATATCCACTTATCACCCATAAAATTACTGTTAATAAAGCTCCAGGAACTACCTCTGTAAAATTTAATGTTATATTAGGAACGATATAATATAATGATGATGAGGTAATAAATAATGAACAAAAAATTATAACATATCGAAAAATAGTTAAAGTTAGCATATGTTCTTCCATTATTTGTAAAATCATCGGTAGTTTTGTTAATATTATTGGCACTATAATTAGAATAAACATAGCAAAAGTAACGAATATGCTGATTACTAAGAACTGTACTATGCTAAGTAATCTTCGTCTTATATATGGAGGTGGTGATTTTATTTCATATACCCTATTCAAAATTGTTCTTAAACATTCAACAAAAGATGATGCGGTCCATATACTTCCTACTATCGCTAAGGTCATTAGACTTTGAGGTGGAGTTTTACCAAGTTCATTTATCCTAGTTTTTATTGAGTCAGTAGCCAATTCTGGCATACTCTCAAGAAAGATAGTTATAAAATTCTTTCCGAGTTCTGAGGCACCAATAAAACTTGTTAATGCTAATAAAAAAACTAAAAAAGGAAAAAATGCCAGGAGTATCATAAATGACATATACCCTGAATGTTCAACACCATCATGTTCAATTGTTTTTAAAATTGCCTGATATAGGCATCTTATAATTCTTTTCATCAAATGACTTTATTTTGCTTTATATTTAGTTAACTATTTAAGGCTTTAGATAGACTATCCGTTATTAGCCTCTCCGTCATTGCGAAACCATGTAATGGTCGAAGCAATCCATATGATACGTTCATGAATTGCCACGCTCACATACGTTCGCTCGTAATGATGTTGGTATTGATATAATCATGGATTTTTATTAAATCATACCAGGTAGTTTTTTTCTGCATTGGCTGTCTAAGCAGGTAGGCAGGATGGAAGATAGAAGTGGTTTGGATCGGCTTGATAAGATACTGATTGGTATATAAATAATATTCTTGTCTGATTTTACTTATACCAGCATTTTTACCAAGCAAGCTAGTTGCTGCAACATTTCCCACTAAAACAATTAGTTTTGGGTTTATTAAAGCGATATGTTTTTCTACAAAAGGTCGGCAAATATCTATTTCTTCTTGTGTTGGTTGGCGATTGGCTGGTGGTCGCCAAAATACCGTATTAGTAATATAAGCATTATGTTTTCTTGAAATATTGATAGAGGCTAAAACATTATCGAGTAATTTACCGCTTTCACCGCAAAATGGTATTCCTTCTAAATCTTCGTTACTACCTGGTGCTTCTCCAATAAACATTATAGAACTCTGTGGATTACCATCAGCAAATACTGTTTTATTAGCTAATTTCTTTAAATCACAACCGTTAAAATCCATTAATAGTGTTTGTAATTCTTCTAAACTGCTAGCTGAGTCAGCCAAAGATCTAGCAAGCTGTATACTCGAATGGTTTGAAGAATTGTTGTCGCAAATAGTTGTATGGATGCTCACCTGCTTCATTTTACTTAAGTTTACCACACTATTCTCTTGTTTGTTGTTGCCATTCTTCAAATCATTTGAATATATAGGAGCTGTCATTGGCTTTTTTTTCTTAATATTAGAATTTATCTGTATTTTTTGCTGATTAATAGTTGATTCTGATAAATAATAATCTATACCAATTGCTTGCAGCCATTTTAGTTGGTTGATTTTTTTTGTTAAATGAGTCATTTTATTATTTTAAAATATTTCAAGTAATGGAAGAATATAATATACCCAAAAATCTAGATGGATTTAGACTTGATAAGGCTTTGGTAAGTCTTATTAGTAAAACATCTAGAAGCCAAGTTCAGAAGATGATATGTGACTCCCAAGTACAAGTTAACAGTCTGATTATTTCTGATTCTAACTTTAAGGTCAAGGAGAATGACATTATTTCAGTATTTTTTAAAGACCCTGACCCTTTAACGATGCAAGAAGCTGATATTAAACTTGATATTTTTTATGAAGATGAAGATTTAATAGTTATCAATAAAGCAGCTGGTATGACTGTTCACCCTGGCAGCGGAAAC
This sequence comes from Rickettsia endosymbiont of Labidopullus appendiculatus, assembly GCA_020881075.1. Classification (GTDB taxonomy): domain Bacteria; phylum Pseudomonadota; class Alphaproteobacteria; order Rickettsiales; family Rickettsiaceae; genus Tisiphia. The sequence goes on along the minus strand of JAJIYQ010000086.1, from coordinate 8,681 downwards.
CACCAGGATACCTTGGTAAATGCCTTGTTACACCATGCAAAATCTTTATCTAGCATAGGAGGGCTGGAAAGACCTGGTATTGTTCATCGTTTGGATAAAGATACATCAGGACTTATGGTGGTAGCAAAGAATAATTTTGCCCATGTACATCTTGCAAGTCAGATAGAAAGTCGTAATTTGGTGCGGAAATATAAAGCTTTAGTTTGGGGTATTATCAATCCACAAGAAGGAGTCATAAGAAATAATATTGGTAGAGACCGTATCATACGACAAAAAATGACTGTTTTAAAATTTGGAGGTAAAGAGGCAATTACTCATTATAAAACGGAGAAAATATTTTTTAATGGTATTATAAGCATGGTGGAATGTCGACTTGCTACCGGACGAACTCATCAAATTAGAGTACAGTTAAGCCATTTAAAGCATTCTGTAGTAGGAGACCAAACTTATGGCAAAAATAGCAGGAAAGTTAGCTGTAATTTTAGCATAATACCACAAAAACTAATGGATTTCAAGAGGCAAGCATTACATTCTTGGTATATAAGTTTTTCCCACCCGGTAAGTGGTAAATTATTAGAATTTGAATCCCCCTTGCCACCGGATATTACGGAAATAATCGCATGAATATAAAAAAATCCTTAATTTATGCTACTAGCAAATTGCAAGCAGTAGGCATTAAATCACCTAACTTAGAATCACGCATATTGATGCAACATGCGACTAATAAGTCTATTGAATATCTATTAGCAAGGTCAGAAGAAGAATTGACCCAGCAACAACAAACTATTTTCGAGAATTTGGTTAATAGACGTAGGTTACTAGAGCCAATAGCCTATATTGTAGGATATAAAGAATTTTATAGTTACCAATTTATTATAAATGATAAAGTACTTATTCCTCGTCAAGATACCGAGACTATTGTAGATGCGATTTTAAAGGATGTTAAAAAAAATTGTTCATTCAAAACAGAGTTAACAATATTAGAACTTGGCACTGGTAGCGGCTGTATTGCTATAAGCTTATTACTAGAAATGCTAAATGCTAATACCAATGTTAATGTAACTGCTACTGATATAAGTAATGAAGCTATTGCTATTGCCCGTCAAAATGCTATAAAATATAAGATTTTTGATAGATTTAAAATAGTTAATAGTAACTGGTTTGAGAATTTAAAAAAGCAAAAATTTGATATTATTGTAAGTAATCCACCTTATATTTCTTTTGATGATACTGTTTATATGTCTCCTGAGACCCTAAAATATGAACCACACTTAGCTTTATTTGCTGAAAATAATGGTTTAGCGTCATATTACATAATTGCTAAAGAAGCTAAGGGTTTTTTAAAACAAAATGGTAAATTATTTTTAGAGATTGGCTTTAATCAAGCGGCATCTGTTACAGAAATTTTTGTAAGTCATGGCTATACGATTCTACAAGTGTATAAGGATCTAGAAGGTCTAGATAGAGGGCTATTGATAGTTGACAGCAACTAATCAATAGACTTCTTTCGAAACTCTACTTCTGCTGGTAATTTGTGCGTCGATCCGGTACTCGAATCCTCACGTACATTAGAGTACGCTGCGGTTCTCCGTTCCGTGTCTCCTACAAATTCCTCAGCATAAGCGAGTTTCGAAAGAAGTCTAATATAATTGATAAATTACTTAAGATTTAGAAAAGAGAAAAATCATGCAACAATTTAGTTTTTATCACACTACTGAAGGATTAGTATATAGGACAAGCTGTCTTTTAGTAGAAAAATCTTACCATAGCAATTTGAGAATTGTGGTTTTAGTTCCAGATATTGAAGTACAAGAATCACTAAATAAGATGATATGGACTTATTCTAGGAAACAGTTTATTCCGCATGGTAGTAAACTTGATCCATTACCAGAGAAGCAACCAGTCTATATTACTCATCAGTTAGAGAATCCTAATCAGGCTACCATCCTAATAATTATTGCCCCATTTGATATACAAGAAATTCTTAATAATAAAAATTTTGCACATTTTCAGAGAGTAATTATAATATACGATGCTTTAGATAATTTAAGTTTAATAATTAAAACAATAAATGAACTAACTATTGCAACACCGATAATTGATTGTTATAAACAGAGTCCAATGGGAACGTGGAGTAAGATTTAATATAGCTAACCTGATTAGTATTAGTTCGTCATTGCGAGGAGCCGCTTTGCGGTGACGAAGCAATCCAGAAAAGAGATTAAAAATGGATTGCTGCGTCGCTACTAAAGTAGCTCCTCGCAATGACGAACTAATACTAATCAGGTTAGCTATATTATTTTTTAGAAGGAACAAATAAATTTACCAATATGCAAAAATTATCATTTCAACAAATTATCATGACCTTGCAAAATTATTGGCAGGATTATGGCTGTGCAATTCTGCAACCATATGATGCTCATGTTGGAGCTGGTACTTTTCACCCTGCCACTGTATTACGAACTCTTGGTAAAAAACCTTGGTTTGTAGCTTTTGTTCAACCTTCTCGGCGTCCTCATGATAGTAGATATGCCATGCATCCTAATAGAATGCAGCATTATTATCAATTTCAGGTTATACTAAAACCATCTCCTGACGATATACAACAACTATATTTAAAAAGCCTTGAATGCCTTGGTATAGATTTGCAAAAACATGATATTAGGTTTGTTGAAGATGATTGGGAGTCTCCTAGTCTTGGAGCTGCCGGACTTGGTTGGGAAGTATGGTGTGATGGTATGGAAGTATCGCAATTTACTTATATGCAACAAATTGGTGGTATTGATTGTCGCCCAGTGGCTGGTGAGATTACCTATGGTTTAGAGCGTCTGGCACTTTATATACAAGGTATCAATGAAGTTAAAAATATTGACTGGAATGGTCAGGTTGGAGAAAAAGCTTTAACCTATGGTGAAGTAGATTTTGCTGCTGAAAAGCAATTTTCTAAATTTAATCTAGAATTAGCTGACACAGCAATATTATCTCAACATTTTATTGATAGTGAAAAACAATGTAATGAATTAATTGCCGCAGATTTACCGTTACCAGCCTATGATTATTGTATTCAAGCTAGCCATCTTTTTAACCTGTTAAATGCTCGTGGAGTAATTAGCGTAACAGAGAGAGCTTCTTACATACTCAGGATACGTAATTTGGCAAAAATATGCTGTCATAAATGGTTAGAACTAGAAGATAAAGAAGAATTATATGAGTGAGTTATTACTGGAACTTTTTAGCGAAGAGATACCAGCTTTGATGCAAAAAAATGCAGCCGAAGCTTATAAAACCATATTTACAACAATCTTACAGGAAAGTGAGATAGTTGCTGATGTTCAGGTGTTTATTGGACCTAGACGTATTGCTATATATATTACAAATTTACCAAAATTTATACCACCAAAAGAAATTATCATAAGAGGACCAAAAGTTTCGGCAGCACAGCAAGCTATAGAAGGATTTTGTCGAGCAAATAATATTGAGCAAAATAAATTATCTACGCTATTAGTGCAAGGGCAATTATATTATATTATAATAAAGGACACTAAAGAAACCGATATACGAATATTATTGCAGGAGATAATTCCTAAAGCAATTAGTAAGTATATTTGGTCAAAATCTATGTATTGGGGGGATTATGATATAAGTTGGATTAGACCGCTTAGGAATATTTTATGTATATTTGATGGTGAAATACTAGCAATTGAATATGGGCATTTGACGGCAAATAATATTACTTTTGGGCATAGATTTCTTAGTCCCAAACCGATTACTATAGACAGTTTTTCTGAATACCAGAACAAGCTGCGAGAAAGTAATGTCATTATTGATCAACAAGAACGCAAGGAGATAATAAAAAATCAGCTATCAGCAATAACCAAGTCACTTAATTTAGTAATAAAAGATGATGAGAGATTATTAGAAGAAGTAACAGGGCTAGTAGAATTGCCAGTGGTTATGGTCGGTAAAATACCTGAGATATTTTTGACGTTACCTAGTGAAGTACTAGTTAGCTCAATGCGTACCCATCAGAAATATTTTAGTACTTTTGACCAGGCTGGTAATTTCGCCCCTTATTTTCTTTTTGTTAGTAATATGCGACATGATCAAAATATTAGACCTCCTTCGAAACTCGCTTATGCTGAGGAATTTGAAGGAGACGCGGAACGCAGAACCGCAGCGTACTCTAATGTACGTGAGGATTCGAGTACCGCACCGACGTACAAATTACCAGCAGAAGTAGAGTTTCGAAGGAGGTCTATTATAGTAAGTGGTAACGAGAAAGTATTGGCTGCTAGATTATCTGATGCTTTATACTTTTATCAGCAGGATTTGTCTAACAGCTTAGAATCTAGATTATTAAAACTTGAACAGATAACTTTCCATACAAAGATTGGTAGTATAAGACAAAAAACGGAGAGAATTGCTAATATTTGTAATTATATAATAGACTTCCTGGATAAGTCAGAGATAGTTTCGACGACAAAATCACCAACTAGATTAACTTATCCAGGAAGTCAGGATTTGCAAATAGCAGCTAGAATTTGTAAAAGTGACCTAACAACGGAAATGGTGGGAGAATTCCCCGAACTGCAAGGTATTATGGGATATTATTACGCCAAATCTGAAGGGTTAAATGATCAGATTGCCTTGGCAATAAGAGACCATTATAAACCACAAGGTCCGTCGGATAGTTTACCGATGGGGGATACTGCAATATTGGCTATTGCCGATAAATTGGATAGTTTAGTAGGTTTGATATTAATAGGAGAAGAACCAAGTGGCTCAAGAGATCCTTACTCACTTAGACGGCAAGCATTAGGTATTATTAGGACAATTTTAGCTAATAAACTAACTATTAATATTAAGCAATTAGTGGCGTATGTAATTCAGCTATACTCTGAAGAGAACATAACATATAATAAAAGTAGTCAGATAATTTTAGAGTTTTTAGAAGAGCGAGCCAAGTATTATTTCAAGAATCACTATGATCTATCGTTAATTAATGCAGTGCTTGATTTTGATATTGAAGGAGATTTAATGATTAGCGAAATAAAGCTTAGTGCTTTACAAAAGTTTCTAGCTGGATCTGAGGGTAAGAATTTATTAACTATTTATAAAAGAGCAAATAATATATTAGAAGGTAATAATATAGCAGGAGATGTTAATCAGAAGGCTTTTATTTCACAATATGAGCAACAATTATTTTTATCGTTGGGAAACGTTTCTAAGCAAATAGACATATCCATTGCCGAAAAGGATTTTACTAAAGCATTGGGAGGGCTACTGGAAATGTTGAAACCTATCAACGATTTTTTTGATAATTTGATGGTTAAAGATGAAGATCGTACAATTGCTAATAATCGTTTATTGTTATTAAAAATGGTTACACAATTATTTAATAAATTAGCAAAATTTAGTGTTTTATGACGGATATATTAAGGCAGGCTGCCAAATTTATTAAATCTGGTAATATAGTAGCCTTTCCCACAGAAACAGTATACGGACTTGGAGCAGATGCTAGTAATGAGCAAGCTTGTCAGAAAATTTTTAAGGTAAAAAAGCGTCCAAGCATAAACCCTCTGATTGTTCACGTGGCAACCATGAGCCAAGCTAAAACTATCGGGGAATTTAATGCAGATGCTCTTAAATTAAGTGAAGTATTTTGGCCTGGACCTTTATCGATTGTTGTACCATTAAAAAGCGGAGCCAATATCGCTAAATCAGTATTAGCCGGACTAACAACGGTTGCACTCCGTATACCATCGCATAATATTGCTTTGGAGCTAATAAGAAAATCTGGCACACCAATAGCGGCACCTAGTGCTAACCCATCAGGTTACATTAGTGCTACTACTTTAGATCATGTAAAAGAGCATTTTTCAGGTGAGAAAGATGTTTTTATTTTAGAAGATAATTCGAGTGATTATAAGTGTCAATATGGTATAGAATCAACCATAGTAGATAGTACTACTAATAACTTAACTATTTTGCGAGACGGTTTTATTACGTTGGAAGTGTTAGAGAAGGTTCTTGGTAAGAAAATAGATAAAGCTCCTTCCTTGATACAAATTAAAGCCCCAGGGATGATGAATAAACATTACTCACCAAAAGTGAAAATGAGACTGAATGCAGAGAGTTTGGAAGCTAATGAGGTAGGTCTTAATTTTGCTAATAGTAAGCTGGAGGGCAATTTCTCGCTTAATTTAAGTTTAACTGGAGACTTAATTATCGCTGCTAGCAACTTATTTGCCAGTCTTAGAATATTGGATAATTATGCAGAATTAAATGGATTAGCAATTGCCGTTGCCTCTATCCCAGAAATTGGTATCGGTGTTGCAATTAATGACAGACTTAAAAGAGCGGCAATAAAATGACCTCTATATTTGCTAAATTAAAACAGGTATTAGTCAATAGTTCCAATAAAATATCTTCAGGTATTGACCAAGTATTTTATAAAAAAAAACTAGACGAGCAAACTTTAAGTGAATTAGAGGAGTTGTTAATATCGGCGGATATAACTGCTTCTGTGGCAATAGAACTGGTCAATAAACTAAGAGCTATCAAATTTGATAAAGAAGTAAGTAGCTTGGTAATCAAAGAGCAGCTTGCCAACATTATCGAGCAATTATTGATCAAGGCTAGTAAAAATTTTGAATTACATGATAAAAAGCTTAATGTCATATTAGTCTGTGGCGTTAATGGTTCAGGAAAAACTACCACCATAGGTAAGCTGGCTAGTATTTATCGTAAACAAGGTAAGAAAGTAGCAATTGCCGCTTGTGATACATTTAGAGCCGCCGCTGTTAATCAATTATCTAGCTGGGCTGATAAAAGTGGTTCAATGTTTATCACCGGCGAAGAATTAGCTGAACCTGCTAGTGTTGCTTATCTTGCTATGCAGTCTTCCATAAAAAATGATGTGGATATATTATTTATTGATACAGCTGGTAGGTTACATAACAAGAAGAATTTGATGGAAGAACTTGCCAAAATTGTTAGGGTTATTAAGAAAATTGATGATACATCTCCCCACCATAGTATATTAGTAATTGATGCAACTACTGGACAAAATATCTATAACCAAGTCGAGCAATTTACCGCTATTGCTAATATAACAAGTCTGATAGTTACTAAATTAGATGGTACGGCAAAAGCTGGTGTAGTGGTTGGTGTAGTACAAAAATTCGCCTTACCCGTATGTTTTTTAGGGATAGGAGAGAAGGTAGATGATTTAAAGCCATTTGATCCGGCTGCGTTTGCTAGTAGTTTAGTAGGGAATTAAATTGGTTTCTTAATGAATATTATAACAAGAGAATTATCTATTCAATCCAATTATTACAAAGAAATTTTGTCAATAATTAAACTAGATGGTGGAGTGGCAAGGGTTGTCGGGGGAGCCGTTCGTGATGCTATCCTTAATGTTGTTAATTATGATATTGATATAGCGACCAATTTATTACCGCAGCAAGTAACAGATATTTTATCAGCAGCCAACATTAAGGTTATCCCAACTGGCATAAAATACGGTACAGTTACGGCTTTATTAAATAATGAAACATTTGAGATTACTACACTTAGAAAAGACATGAAATGTGATGGTCGGCACACGGAAGTTGTTTTTACTGACGATTTTATGGAGGATGCTGCTAGAAGAGATTTTACTATTAATGCACTAAGTTATTGTCCATTTGAGCATAAAATTTATGATTATTTTGGTGGAATAGACGATTTACAACAATCGAAAGTAATATTTATCGGACAGGCATTTGCACGAATTCAGGAAGATTTTTTACGTATCTTACGTTTTTTCCGTTTTTCCTGCTATTATGCAAGACAATTAGACCTTAATGGGTTAGATGCTTGTATTAAATTGCAAGAAAATCTCAAATTATTATCAAAAGAACGGGTAAAATGGGAGATGGACAAATTGATTATCTCAGATAATAGTCCAAATATTTTGCAGCAAATGTTTGATAATGGCATATTGCAAATAATATTACCAGTTAGTAAGTTTGATAAAAAACCTTTGATGGAAGCAATTAATTGCGGGTCTTTAGAGCCTTACGCTAGATATTCACTTTTATTTTATCACATAAAGAACTTATCACTAAGTGATTTATTAAATTTAAAATTTTCTCGGCAACAAGCAAGCAAAATCATTACTATATATAGGTTTATTAATCAAGAAATCAACGAATTTACATTACGAGAAATTTGGTGGGAAACTGCAGATTATCCTGCAGATTATCTACAATTTATAAATATCTTGCTATCATTAGGCAAATTAAACAGAGCTACAGCAAATAAATTTCTAGATATATACAATGCTAAATCACGACCAATATTTCCTATCAACGGACATGACTTGCAGAAAATAAATATTCATGGTAAAGACATTGGCACAGTGATAGGTAAATTAAAAAAGTCTTGGATTGCAAGTGATTTTACGCTTAGTAAGCATCAATTACTTGAATTATACTTAAATGATTTGAAGAATTAGAATAATTGTCATACAATAAATTCTTAAGGCACTAAATTAGGAAAATGCTATAGTCAATTGAGCTACAATGCCCCCAACTTCTCCTCAATTGACTATATTAGATGTAGAGTTAATATGACTATACTTAGTAACTTAGAAAAACCTCGTTGGTTATATCGTTTTGATAATTTTAAACGTGCTT
>JAJIYQ010000085.1 GCA_020881075.1 Rickettsia endosymbiont of Labidopullus appendiculatus | reverse complement strand
ATGATTTTGAAGCTATTCATTTACGAGGTGGTAAAGTATCTCGTGGTGGTATTAGATGGTCTGATAGAGGAGAGGATTATAGAATAGAAGTATTAGGGCTAATGAAAGCACAAAGTACCAAAAATTCGGTCATTGTGCCTTTTGACGGCTCAAAAGGTGGGTTTTTCGTTAATTTCACTGATGATAATATGACTCGTCAAGAATATATGGCAAGAGTTATAGAATGTTATAAGAATTTTCTCCGTGGTTTACTTGATATCACTGATAATATAGTTAATGGCAAAATTGTTCAACCGCAAAACACTATTATCTATGATCAGGAAGATCCATATTTAGTAGTTGCAGCAGATAAAGGTACAGCAACGTTCTCAGATCATGCGAATAGTATATCTGCTGAATATAATTTTTGGTTAGGAGATGCTTTTGCTTCCGGGGGATCAGCCGGTTATGACCATAAGAAAATGGCTATTACTTCAAAAGGAGCGTGGATTTCTGTAGCAAGTCATTTCTATGCTATGGGTATTGATGTGCAAAAAGACCCTATTACTGTTGTTGGTATTGGTGATATGTCTGGAGACGTCTTTGGTAATGGCATGCTTAGGTCTAATGCAGTAAAACTTGTTGCGGCATTTAATCATAAACATATATTTATTGATCCACAACCTGATCCGATTATTAGTTTTAATGAACGTATGAGATTGTTTGAGTTACCTACATCAAATTGGTCTGATTATAATCAACAGTTAATTTCAAAAGGTGGAGGGGTTTTTGAACGAAGTAGTAAATCTATTTTGTTATCGGCAGAAGCTAAATCATTGCTAAAGATAGATGTTGATCAACTAACTCCAGAACAGCTGATTAGAGCTATTTTACAAGCAGAAGTTGATTTGATATGGAATGGTGGTATAGGAACCTACATAAAAGCTTCGACAGAAAGTCACCTAGATATAGGCGATAAGGCAAATGATAATCTGAGAGTCAATGGTAAAGATATTAGAGCTAAAGTAATAGGGGAGGGTGGAAATATTGGCGTATCGCAACAAGGTAGAATAGAATATAGCAAGCTCGGTGGACAGATAAATACTGATTTTATTGATAATTCAGCTGGTGTTGATTGTTCAGATCATGAAGTAAATATAAAAATCGCTCTTAATCAAGCTATGGTTTCTAAAAAAATCAGTTTAGAAGAACGTAATAAACTACTGTTTACTATGACCAAACAAGTTGAAGAGTTGGTATTAGTTGATAATTATAAGCAGAATCAAGCGATTAATATCATGCAATTATCTCGTATTTCGACTATCGAAATATTTAGCCAATTTATTGATACTTTAGAAGAAGAAAAATTAATTGATCGAACTGTTGAGTTCCTACCAACTAGGGAAGAGTTAAATAGAAGGGCTCTTAATAATGAAAGTATAACTCGTCCTGAGCTTTGTGTATTACTTTCCTATAGTAAACGCTCAGTCTATCATGATTTAATAACAGCAACATTCTCAAAAGATAAATATTTTGAGTCTTATCTGATTAATTACTTTCCAGCATTAATGCAAGAGAAATTTCGTGAAGAGATTTTATCTCATCCACTTAAGCATGAAATTATTCGAACCGTTGTAACAAATAAAATTATTAATCAGTTAGGTGGTCCCTCTCTTAATCTTATAAAACGTGACACTGGTGCTGCTCTTTGTGATATAGTTCGTTCATATACCATTATTTGTGAAATTTTTGATTTAGATAATTTATGGACTATAGTGGAATCTCTAAGTGCTATAGAGTATAAAGTTAAAATTGACATGTTTACTGAACTTGCTAAGATTATGCGTAGAGGTATATCATGGTTTTTAAAGCATATAAAACATCCTATCAATATTAGCGATACCATTGATGAATTTTATGAACCATCTAGAATGCTTAGCAAAGTGGTGAGTAAATTTCTCTTAGGAGAAGCTAAAAATAAATTCGATGATAAAGTTAAGCAATATATTTTGTTGGGAGTGAAAGATGAGATAGCTCAAAGGGTCGCAACTCTCGATAGCTTAGTGTCAGTTTTTGACATAATCTATATTGCCAAAAGAACCCAGGCTACAAATAATGATGTTGCTAGTTTATATTTTGCTACTGGTAGCAAATTTAGTATTGATTGGCTTCGTAAATCTTGTGATAAACAGCTAAATGATTCTTATTGGAATAGATTATCAACGCAATCATTGAAAGATGACTTGTATGATAAACAAAGACAATTATTAACTAAAATAATTAACAAATCCAAAGTAAATATTGATTTAGATTTATGGATTGATAATAATATAGATTCTGCGTCTATTTTCCTAGATTTTGTCAAAGCAATTAGATTGCAGGAAAATATTGACTTAAATATTTTAATTTTAGCAAATAAGAAGTTTGAAACCTTCTTGCGTAAACTTGAGTAGCGTGTTATGTCGTCATCCCTAAAACAAGCAAGAATAGAGTCTGGCAAAACTCTTGAAGAGATATCTGATTATTTGAAAATTAGAAAGCAATATTTAGAGGCTCTTGAAGAAGGAGACCTAAGTTCAATGCCAGCGGAAGTTTATGTGAAAGGCTATCTTAAGTTATATTCAAATTATTTAGGGATAGTTTTGGATACAGGTGAGGAAGATGAGCAGGAACTCCCGAAAGATATTGACTGCAAAAATAGGGCTGGTTCAATGGTATCTGATTATAAATGGAAAAAACAGCTCATTATAATTTCTATTTTAATATTAATAATAATTCCAATAATTTTTCACTTAATATTACCATATGAATGACAATAAATACTGATTTGTTACTTAAATTAATGCAAGAAGTGGATCAAGGGATTGAAGGTCTTTTGTCGGATATTGCGGAACAGCATCAAGAAATTAATAGACTGAAAGATGAAAATAAACATCTCAAGGATAATTACACAAAAATACTTGAGCAAATAGCTGTATATATTGCTGAACTGGAAGAAATAAAACACAAAAAAACATAATATAGATGTCTATAGTAACAATAATACTAGGTAGCAAAACTTTCCAACTGGCATGTAGTGACGGATCGGAAGAGGAATTGTGCAATCTTGCAGCCAAGTTAAATGAAAATATTACCCAGATAAAAAAGGCTAGCCCATCAGCATCATTTGAACTATTATTAGTTATGTCTGCCTTAAGTTTACAGGAACAAGTACAAAATTTGACTAATAAAATTGCTAAAATCGATGGTGATAAAATACCTTGTGAAGAAGAAAAATTTGCAGAAACGTTAAGTACTATAGCAGGATATTTAGAAGAACTTGCACGAAAGATTGGAAAGTGATATTATCGTAAAATACTTGGAGTATCTACTTAAAAAAACACTCTATAAAACAGAAGAGCTACTTGGTTCGTGAGCTTAACGTATTGCCCCGGGACTATAATTTTTACTATTAGGAAACATTCCTGTCTGAGTCTATTATGCAGATATATGGATTCCATTTGTATATACTAGGTTCTTTGAGGATCTTAGGCAACGACCAAAGTGGTTCATTTTTTTAGGCAATTTTTGTGTTATACTACATCAACAGGATTCTTACTAATAATAGGGTGCGGTCTGCTCTATTAATGTTGATAGGCTGCTTTACTACTTTATTACTAGTAACTTATAATCCAGACGATCCTTCCTTTAATTCTGTAACAGCCAAATATCCAAGCAATTTCTTAGGTTATTTTGGTTGTTATTTGGCGGATATTTTTTACCAATTTTTTGGTATAGCGTCGTTTATTTTACCCATTTGTTGTTTTTTTTGGTCTTTGAGTGTGTGGCGTTTAGAGAAAAAATGGGTTACCATCCGGATAATGGTGCTGCTGCTTTCAATTATATCATTATCGATAGTCTGCACTAAGATAAAAATTGATTATTTACCGGCTGGTGCCGGCGGAACAGTCGGTACTATTATTTACCCACTAGTCAAACAATTAGATGCTAGAGCCGATTATGCTTTAATTATTGTCACGTTTATTTTATTATTTTTACTGGCAGAAATAAAATTTTCAGCTTTTTGGAATGCTATAATTAAATTACTCAAACTAATACCTTATAAAAAAATTATATCCTTACCTACAATATCAACAAATAGCAAGTCAACTAAACCAGTTTTGATAAAAAAGGCTCCTTTTATTAATGAAGAAGAAGCTTCATATGCTGACAAAATGGATGTATCCCTAGGGAAAAATAATGATCCACAATCTCATTATTTAAAGAAACAATCTGCATCAAGAAAAGAAAATGACCAATTACCAGACTTACCACCTATCGAATTATTAAAACAAGCTGATAGCCAAAATATAAAAGTGGAAACTTCATCAGAATTACAACATAATGCCCAAATATTGTTGACTGTTCTTAATGATTTTGGTGTTAAAGGTCAGGTCATTAATATTAATCAAGGTCCGGTTGTCACCTTATATGAATTTGAACCAGCTGCCGGTACTAAATCTTCTAGGATTATAGGTTTATCAGACGATATTGCCAGATCGTTATCTGCAATATCAACTAGAATAGCTGTAATACCGGGTAGAAATGTTTTAGGTATTGAATTACCAAATAAACAACGAGCTTTCTTTTGTCTAAGAGAATTAATTGAAACACCAGAATATCAAGATAATAGCATTATGCTACCATTGATTTTAGGTAAGGATTTAGCTGGCAAGCCTTTTGTTGCAGATTTAGCAAAAATGCCCCATTTATTAGTTGCAGGTACGACTGGTTCAGGTAAATCAGTGGCAATTAATGCGATGATAATTTCCCTACTTTACCGTTATACCCCAGAAGAATGTCGGTTAATAATGATCGATCCTAAAATGCTTGAATTATCAACCTATGATGGCATACCGCATCTCCTAACCCCAGTGGTTACCGAACCAAACAAAGCGGTAGTAGCCCTTAAATGGGCAGTAAAAGAGATGGAAAATCGTTATAGAGCAATGTCAAATATTGGGGTAAGAAATATAGCTGGTTATAATGCTAAAATTTTGGAAGCTGTGTCAAGCGGTAAAATATTAGAGCGTTCTATCCAAACAGGATTTGATTCAGAAACCGGCAAGCCTATTTATGAAACAATCGAAATGAATATGGAGAAATTACCATTCATTGTAGTAATTGTTGATGAAATGGCTGATTTAATGCTGGTAGCTGGCAAGGATATCGAATTATCGATACAACGTCTTGCTCAAATGGCAAGAGCTGCAGGTATTCATATTATCATGGCAACTCAGAGACCTTCTGTTGATGTTATTACTGGAGTAATTAAAGCTAATTTTCCAAGTCGTATCAGTTTTAAAGTAACTTCTAAGATTGATAGTAGAACTATTCTTGGTGAACAAGGCTCTGAGCAGTTACTCGGTATGGGAGACATGCTTTATATGGGTAATTCGTCAAAGATTACCAGGGTTCATGGTCCATTTGTTGATGATAAAGAGGTAGAGAAAGTAACCGAATATTTAAGAGCAACAGGAACTCCTGAATATCTTTCAGCAGTGACTCAACAATTAGATGATGATGAAGTAAATGTTGAAAGTTCTGGAGATGATTCAACTAGTGACGAAACTCTATATAAAAGAGCGGTACAAATAGTACAATTAGAACGAAAAGTATCAATTAGCTATATACAAAGATGTTTACGAATTGGTTATAATCGAGCTGCTACTCTTGTGGAGAAAATGGAACAAAATGGGGTAATATCCCCTCCTAACCACACTGGTAAAAGAGAAATATTATTGCCAGAAAGTTAGTGACTCACCTTACGCATGGCATTTAAAAGTAATAGAGAAAATAGAATAGCGTCATTGTGAGGAGCTACTTTAGTAGCGACGAAGTAATCTAATGAATGTGGATTGCTACGACCACGTAGTGGTCTCGCTAATAGCGTTTTGTACTTTAACTTTTTTTTTGTGAAAGTTCACCATTATATTTCCCTGACTTGTTTAAATACTAACTTTTTTTCTCTAAATATGTTTATTTTATGAAAAAAATTCGCTATAGATCTTGGCTTTGACATATCACGTTTGTAGCTTTGTTTAGTCATTGATCCATAATTAGAGATTAAAGATGGTATAACTTCATAGTAATATATTTTATATAATCCTTTCATTGTTTCCATAGTTGTTAAATATCCCCATTTCATAACCTGTTGAGGTACTCTGGCTAGAGCTTCTATACAAGCAATTGTTTCTTCGACTTCAGGGTTACTATTTTTATAAACATCTGCAACTGGTGCTAGATTAAATTTCATATCTTCGATCATAGCTCTAATCATCAGTCCCATATATTGTTCTTTTGCGAACCTCTTAATAAAAAGTAATTCTCTCCTATAAACAGAAAATAAAAATTTCTGTCTATAGATCAATGCAAGTAATTTTGCCCAATAAACCCTTATGCCATGAACCTTGTTCTTATTATAAAATTCTACCTTCTCTTCATAATTAATCATTTGCCTCATCCCCATCGAGAGAAGATTAGCTAATAATTTATTACAATTAATAATATCATCCTGCCTCGCCTGTTTTACATGAGGTGTTGCTTTTGTTCCAGAGAAATTTGCTGAATGACGACTTATTTGACGACCACTCTCATCTCTTTTAATATCGGCAAAATGCCCAAGCTCTTGTCCAGCTATAATTTGCAATCTAGCAACCGCTGCCCATCCATCGCCATAAGTTGGATGAGTTTTATCATTCTCAGCAAATGGATTACCACCACAGGACACAAAGACTGCAACATTTTTGCCGTCAGTACTTTGCATACCACTATTGGAGCCAGAACGGTGCCAATCAACTATATCCATCATATCGCCAATATTATGGGAGTAAGTAATAAATACTTGAACCTTATCATACAATAACCACCTAATAACTATAGGATGGGCTGACTGAACAAAAATCCTTGTTAATCTTTCAGTAACTAATGGGTTAACTGGCTGTAATTTTTGAATTTGTTTTTTCAAATCTGTATAAATCGATGCCAGTTTTTTATCGGATATAGAAGATTTATATAAAGACCTAAATAACTGATTAGTTTGTTCAATTAAATCTGGGTTTGTTATTTCTTCCTTACTTACCATCAAACTAATATTAAATTTTGGATCAGAGAATCTTGCAAAATTGCAGCTATTATCAGTATCTATTCTAAGTTTACCCGATTTGATTAATTGCTGAGCTAATTGTTCATATTCTATCTGCATATCTTCAGGATAGATGGCAGGAACCTTATCGAGTATATGATAAATTGAACTCATAATAGTACACTTAATATTTTCATTTTTTATCTAAAATCTCAAGAAATTTATCCTTAATAACTTCATCAAATTGCTCTAACGTTATATCAACACCAAGCTTCTTTAACGAGGTTACCGGTACATCCCTTAACCCACAAGCAATAATTCCGGAGAACATATCAAGATTTGTTGAAATATTTACAGCAATACCATGATATGCAATCCATTTTCTAACCCTAACACCTATTGAGGCAATCTTTGCCGGTACGCCGTTTTCTTTTACCCATATTCCTACCATACCATTAATAGTAAAAGCTTTAATCCCAAAATATAACAGGCTATTTATAATCCATTCCTCCAATAATTTAATATATAGCTTTAAATCTTTTTGTCCCCATTCTGATGCTAAATCAACAATAGGGTATATCACTCTTTGTCCTCTACCGTGGTAAGTAAACTTCCCCCCCCTATTAGTATAAATTACTGGTATATCTCCAGGATTTAGCAATTCATTTGCCTTAAAACTAGTACCTGCGGTATAGATATCCTTATACTCAACTAAATAAACAACCTCTTTCGAGGATTTATTGATTAAACTGGCAACCTTGTCTTCCATTAGTTTTACCGTATCTTCATATTCTGAAAGACCTGATAAGGTAACAAATTGCACCATAATTAGTAAGATATTTTATATTTGAGGAATATTATAATACACAAATAGGCTACCACTAAGAAGTAAAATAGAAAAAAATGAAATAATAATGCAGAAGTAGAGTTGTGCAAGAGGTCTATTCAATTCTTAAGAGCAAAACAGTGTCTTAGACTCAAGATATCATATTCTTGGCAGCTTTTATGCCAGAATTTTTAGCATCTTTTGAATCGGAAGTTTCGCTATGAAAAACTATTTTACTGCCATCAAAATTGGCAAGCATAAACTCCGTATGAATAACCTTATCACGTATACTCAAATCATTTGAGTATACGTATGTTGAATAAGCAGCTATAGGGGTTTTACAATCTGCATCTAAATATTCTAAAAACGCTCTTCCCGCCTTCATTAGTTCCCATGTTTCAAGATGGTTAATTTTATTACATATCTCCTGCATTTTGTTATCATTTTTTCTTATCTCTACCGCTATAACTCCCTGCCCTACAGATGGTAACATCTCTTTTATATCTATTAAGTGGCAATATTTTTCATCAAATAGCCCCAATCTTTTCAAACCACTATAAGCGAGAATGGTCGCATCAACATCACCTTGCATTAATTTTTTTATTCTTGAATCAACATTTCCTCTAAAAGTAACAATTTGTAAATCAGGTCTTTTTCTTTGTATTAGGATTTTTCTACGTACTGAGGATGTACCAACTATGCTGGCAAAAGGCAATTCTTCTATTGATTTATAGTTCAAACAGACAAATACGTCTCGTACATCTTCTCTCTCAAGTACAGCACATATCATCAATTCTGACGGTAATTTACAAGGTACATCTTTAAAGGAATGTACAGCTAAATCAATTTCTTCATTTATAAGAGCAGCTTCTATTTCTTTTAAGAATAAAGCCTTCCCACCTATATCATACAGATTTTTATCCTTAATCAAATCACCAGAGGTAACTATTGGAACTATTTCATAATTTATCTGTGGATAATGAATTTTAATTTGGTCAATTACTAAACCTGTCTGAATCAATGCCAGAGTACTTCTTCTTGTGCCTATTTTTATTACCTTCTTCATCGATGATTTATTGTCAGTATATTATATTAACTACAACTTCATCATTCTTTAAAACTTGATTTGTTAATGAAAATTCCTCAACAAATTCTATTTTATGAGAAGATGTAACCTTTTTAAGGTCTATCGTTAAGTCATTAGGAAGTTTTTCTCCTATAATTTCTAGTACCTTAATATCAGCTTTAACTGACAAATTCTTTTCTGCTTTAGCTTTTCTAACCAAGTCTAGTATTTTAATAAGCCTATCAGGCTGAATTTGATCTACCGGGAAAGAGAAATTTTTGATTTGAGACCAATTACCTCGACTATGGATAGATTTTGTACTATATAATACTTGCCAAATTTCTTCTGTGATATGTGGTAAGAAAGGAGCTAATAATTTGAGTAAAATTTTTATCGAATAATATAAAGTGATTATAGCACTATACTGCCCTCTATTGTCTGAGCCATCCATGTTATAAGCTCTGGTCTTAGTGATTTCAAGATAATTATCACAAAATACTGACCAAAAAAACTTTTCTATTAACTCCATAGCATCGGTATATTCATAATTATGCATATCTGATTCAACTTTATCTACTAACTCAACTAGTTTTACTATTAACCACTGGTCAAACTTGTGACAAATTTTGCTTTCTATATCAGGAATTTGGACATTTTTATCTAATGGATCTAATTTGTCAAAATGAATAGCCGCAAATTTACAAGCATTCCATAATTTATTAACAAGTCTCTTCCCATTTTTCATTACCTCTTCAGAGTAAACAGTATCCGCTCCAAGCCTAGATTTAGAAGTCCAATAACGCATTACATCAGCCCCATATTGCTCAAGTAATTTTTGTGGTACAATAATATTCCCTTTAGATTTTGACATTTTGCTACGATCGAATGCCAGGCACCACCCACTAATCATAATGTTTTTCCAAGGTAGGGTATTTTCATGCAATTGGGCTTTAAGTATTGTGTAAAAAGCCCATGTTCTAATAATCTCATGAGCTTGCGGACGCAAATCAGCTGGAAATAATTTGTGGTGACGCTCAGCATCTACGTTAAACTTTTCAGATATACCGTGACTACTTAATTGCGGTGAGATTGCACTAGTAGCCCAAGTATCCATAACATCATAATCCGGCTCTACCTCTTCTCGCGAATAGCCAATTGGTAAATCTTTGGTTGGGTCTACTGGCAGTTGTGTTATATCTGGAAATATAGCTTTGCCTACTTCTCCAACCCGTTTAGAATACCAAACAGGGAATGGCACGCCAAAATAGCGTTGACGACTTATACACCAATCCCATGATAGACCATTTATCCAGTTCTCAAGCCTAATTTTCATATTTTTGGGGTGCCAATTAATTTCATTCGCTCGTTGCATTAAAACATCTTTATGTTTTATCGTGTGAACAAACCATTGCGGTATGGTAAGTATCTCTAGTGGAGCCCCTGAACGTTCAGCACATTTTACTGTTTGAGTAATTTCTACTTGTTTAACTAATAAATTTTTCTCTTTTAAGATTTCTATAATTTTACTTCTAGCGTCTTTTATTTTTAAGCCATTTATCTGATTATAAGAAGATGAATTTGATAATTCGTCTGATAAATCTATGATACCTTTTTTATCTATAATAATTTTTATAGGTAAATTATGAACTCTCCACCAAGTTATGTCGGTTACGTCACCAAAAGTACAACACATAACAAGCCCGGTTCCTTTATCTATTTGAACTAAATCATCTGCTAAAATAGGTACTTTAACATCAAATAGTGGTGTTATGGCAAATTGACCTTGCAAATGTTTGTATCTATCATCATTTGGGTTATAAAATACCGCAACGCAAGCTGGTAACAATTCTGGTCTAGTAGTAGCAATAATAATCCTCTCGCCCTTACTGGTCTGAAAAATTATATCATTCATCATTGAAGTTTTTTCTTGGTCTTCGATATCAGCTTGTGCTAAAGCCGTTTGATCAACTGGATCCCACAATATTGGTTGATTATTGCGGTAAATTTCCCCTTTATTTACTAAGTCTAAAAATGACATTTGTGATATTTTTTGTGATAATGGATTAATTGTCTGATATTCCAAAGTCCAATCAACCGATAAAGCCATTTGATTAAATAATGAACGAAATTTTTGTTCTTCAGAAATAACAACTTCTTTACATATTTCAATAAATTGCTCTCTTGCCATACTTGTTGCTTTTATCTGTTTTTGTTTTTCAACTAAACGTTCGGTAGGCAAACCATTATCATCAAAACCGATTGGATAAAAAATATTTTTACCTAACATCCGTTTGAAACGAACTATGAAATCAGCCTGGGTATAACTATAAACATGTCCTATATGCAGTTGCCCTGAAACTGTTGGTGGTGGAGTATCTACTACAAAACTATTTTCCCTTGTTTCATTTTTATCCCAAAGATAAATTTTTTGTTCTTGCCAAAATTTTTGCCATTTTCTTTCGCTTTCACTAAAGCTATAATCTTTTGGAAATTCTGTCATAATAAGACTATTATAGTTAAATTAAACCAAGATATATCATAATTAATAGTAATGCCAAATAAATTTTTCCTAAGTCTCAGTTTAATGAGGCTACAAAATCCTACTGGATATCTGTTAGTATTCTTCTCAGCATGCTTTGGGGTACTTCTTACCAATATTACAACATATAATTTAGTAAAATTATTACTATTATTCTTTATCGGAAGCATCGTTACCAGAGGAGCTGGTAGCGTTCTTAACGATATTTTTGACAAAGATTTTGATAAATATGTGTTACGAACAAAAAATAGACCTTTGGCTAATGGCTCATTGAAAGTAAGTGACGCGATGATTTTGTTAATTATATTATCAATTATTTCCTTAGCCATTTTATTATCATTAAATAAAACAGCCATTTACTTAGGGTTTTTCTCCTGCATCATGATCATTTTATATCCACTAATGAAGAGAATTACTTTTTTCCCACAAATATTTCTAGGGCTAACATTTAATGGTGTCTTGATTGGTAATAGTGCAGTAATTGATAAAATATCACTAGAAGCTGTTATTATGTATATTGCCTGCTGTTTTTGGACTATTGGTTATGATATTATTTATGGCTTTATGGACATAGAGTACGATAAAAAGATTAATCTCAAATCAATGCCATTATTTTTAGAAAAGAAAAACTATAAACTGCATCTATATGTTTATTATACCATTTTCATAATATTATTCATAATTGCTAAAATTATAGCAGCTCATCACCTTAACTATATAGCTATCCTTTGTGCTTATATGATGCTGATTTGGCAGGTAATAACATTAGAAATTTCAGACCCAAAAAACTGTCTTACTAGATTTAAAAATAACAATTATGTCGGTTTGATTTTGCTCTTAGGTTCGTTAGACTTGGCTATGTGAGTGTTTACGGTTTTTTTCTTATGATGAATAAAAAATCTGATTGCCAAAACCTATTCACAACGACATCTTGTACTTTAACTTCTCTGAACGCTCACAATTAATCTTGCTATCAAAATTACCGATGCTTATTTACCCAAAGATTTCTGAGATTGGGAATGGGCTTGTTGTTCAATATTTGCAGCTCTTGATGTAACTTGTTGCTTAATACCAAGGTCTACTACATGCTCATACTTCATCCCGTTATTTAACAATGTGTGACCAAGATGATTTACTAATTCTACATCCTCTTTAGAAAATTTATTAACAATTGATTCTGTAATTTCATATAAGAACTTCCACGATAGCTCAACCTTTTCTTTTAGAGTTAGCTTCTTGGTATTATCTGCTTTATTAAATGGTGTATTAAGCTGTTGTGCATTATTAGTATCCTTGATAAAAATACTAACAGACGCATTCTTGCTCTTCTTATAAACAAAGAATATAATAAATACTACAAGTAGACCTACTGCAACGATTATCAAATTAGTATTTTGCATAAGATCCTCCATCTAAAATTAAATCTTAGGAATTTAATCAACAACTATGAAATTTCTAAACTACCTAACCTTGCTTAGCTTTAAACCTTTTAATTTTCTTGTTTATTACAAGAATTTTACCTTTTCTTTTTACAACCTGGCAATCTTTATCTCTTTTCTTTAGAGATTTTAACGAACTTACAACTTTCATATAAATTTATCCTTTGATATTACTTTAAAAACTTTAAAAGTGATAAATCAACTTTTAAAATTTTGCTAGCTTAAATTAAAAACAACAATAGTAATATTTTCTTCAATTTTGTCAACAAAAGTTTTCATGATATGGTTATATTTTAGTATATGAATATACTCAATTAACCTAAAAGTTGCAGAAGTGGTTAATGCTCTAAAAATTATCATTGCTCCATGGAGATGAAAAATATTTTTTGCTAAATCTATTCCTATTATGTTATATTTCATTTTGGGTTTCCCTATTATTGTTCATTCTATATATAGGATATATCCATGCATAGCATCACAGTGAAATTGAGATGACATTTTTTGTACCATAGACAATTAAGTTTTACTTATAGATAGAATGTAATTTATGACAAAATATATGACAAAAACAAAGCAGGAAATTTATAATAGCAGACCAACTTCTCCTCATTTAACAATATATAAAAAACAGATAAGCTCTGTTTTGTCTATTTTGCATCGTATGACGGGGATAGGATTATTTTTTGCATTATCAGTATTGATATGGTGTTTTATTTTATTGTCTTTTAGCAAATTTAATCCTGAATATTTACAGTTCTTTAAATGTAGAGTATTTAAAATCCCTCCAATATTTATCAGTTTTGCCTGGTTTTACCATTTATGTAATGGGGTGCGTCACTTAATTTGGGATAGTGGGCGTTGCTTTTCAATAAGAGCTATTAACTTCACAGGCTGGTTTGTTGTAATAGCCTCAATAGTTATGACATTAGCTTTTTGGTTATTATAGTCAATTTAATTTATGGTCTCTATATGAATACTAATTTAAGGACAGATTTAGCAAAAGCTAAAAGACCTCTTGCAAAACTCGCTTATGCTGAGGAATTTGCAGGAGACACTTCACTTCGAACCGCAGCGTACTCTAGTGTACGTGAGGAGCAGAGTACCGGTATCACTCACAAATTACCAGCAGAAGTAGAGTTTTGCAAGATGTCTAAAGGAGTTGGTTCGGCAAAAAGTGCCTCTAGTCACTGGTTACATCAAAGAATCACTGCTATTATTTTGGCAATTTGCTCTATTTGGCTAATAGTCTTTATTAAATGTAATATTGGCAAGGACTTAACTCATTTTGTTGGTACTTTACAGAAACCTTACAATATTGTGCTTTTGGGCATATTGATTATTACCACCTTCTATCATGCCATGCTTGGTATGCGAGTGGTAATTGAGGATTATATTAGTTGTATCAAGCTTCGTATTGGGTTAATTATATTTTTGCAAATATTTTGTATTATAACGATTGCATTCTTAGTGGTAGCATTATTTTATGCTATAATTATTTAAGTGATAAATAGCAAAAGGAATTTATGGATGTCTACTAAATCTTATAATATTGTCCACCATCAATTTGATGTAGTGGTAGTTGGAGCTGGAGGAGCTGGTCTTAGGGCAACTTTTGGTATGGCAAAAGAGGGGTTGAGTACTGCTTGTATTAGCAAGGTTTTTCCCACTAGAAGCCATACTGTAGCAGCACAAGGTGGTATAAGTGCCTCTCTTGGTAATATGGGACAAGATGATTGGCGTTGGCATATGTATGATACCGTAAAGGGTTCGGATTGGCTTGGTGATCAAGACGCGATTGAGTATATGTGTAAACATGCAGCTGCCGCGGTACTAGAGCTTGAACATTATGGGGTACCTTTCTCGCGAACAGAAGAAGGTAAAACTTATCAGCGTCCTTTTGGTGGTATGACGACAAATTATGGCAAGGGACAAGCTGCCCAAAGGACTTGTGCTGCAGCAGATCGTACTGGTCATGCCATATTACATACTTTATACCAACAGGCTTTAAAAAATAAAGCTCAATTTTTTATTGAATATTTTGCCATTGATTTGTTAATGAATAATGGAGAATGTGTAGGGGTAGTTGCTTGGAATCTTGATGACGGGACAATACATTGTTTTCATTCTCACTTAGTAGTATTAGCTACTGGCGGATATGGTAGAGCTTATTTTTCTGCCACAAGTGCTCATACTTGTACCGGTGATGGAGGGGGAATGGTAGCAAGAAGCTCCATTGCTTTGCAGGATATGGAATTTGTTCAATTCCATCCAACTGGTATATATGGGTCTGGCTGCTTAATTACAGAAGGTGCTAGGGGGGAAGGTGGTTATTTAGTAAATGCCAATGGTGAAAGATTTATGGAACGATATGCTCCAGCCGCTAAAGACCTTGCTTCAAGAGATGTGGTTTCAAGAGCTATTACCATGGAAATCAGAGAAAATAGAGGTGTAGGTGAGCATAAAGATCATGTATTCCTACATTTAGATCATTTATCGCCGGAAATTCTTCACGAACGTTTACCGGGTATTTCCGAAACAGCAAAGATTTTTGCTGGGGTTAATGTTAACACCCAGCCAATACCGGTATTACCAACAGTACATTATAATATGGGGGGAATACCAACAAATTACCATGGACAAGTTATTGATAAAGATCAGGATAATCATCATAAAATTATTCCTGGATTAATGTCGATTGGTGAGGCTGCCTGCGTTTCAGTACATGGAGCTAATCGATTAGGATCGAACTCTTTGCTTGATTTAGTGGTATTTGGTAGGGCGGCAGCAAAAAAAGCTGCTGAAATTGTTAAAGCGGGTCAACCACATAAGGTTCTACCTCAAGCAATATTGGATAAAATAATTAGCAGATTTGACGGTATACGTTATGCTAAAGGAGAGATGCCAGTAGCTAGCCTAAGGCTCAAAATGCAAAAAATTATGCAAAATCACGCAGCAGTATTCAGAACCCAAGAAGTTTTAGATCAAGGGATAGAGCTGATTGATCAGGCACGAAAGGAATATGCTGATATTCAGATCAATGATAAATCATTAATATGGAATAGTGATTTGGTTGAAGCGTTAGAATTAGCTAATTTATTAGACCAAGCAGTGATTACTATGCATTCTGCTGCCAATAGAAAGGAAAGTAGAGGGGCGCATTCTAGGGAGGATTATTTAGAGCGTAACGACGAGGAGTGGATGAAACATACACTTGCTTGGATTGACGAACAAGGTAATGTCAAACTAGATTATAAACCGGTAACTCTTACAACTTTAACAGATGAAGTAGCGGCAATTCCGCCAGCTAAACGAGTTTATTAAAAATACAGTTTATGTTAAATTCAATAAGACTGTGCCAAGCTTTAAATCAAAAAATATGTCACGATTTTGCAGGAACAATAGGTGCTATAGATAATAGTATTGACTTAATAAAAACTATAGAACATCAAGAAAAAGCTATTAAACTGATTCAGGATAGTACCGATAGACTTATAAGCTATTTACAGTTTTATCGTTATTTATATTCCCTAGCTTCTGAGGATAGCAAAACTTCTATTGTAGAAGTTAATAGATTAGCTACTGATTTTTTAAAATCAAAAAATCATAATATTGAACTAATATTTACAAGGTTATATAGCACAGATATCAATGATCATATAGCCCAGATTATTATCTGTTTAATTGTTGTAGCGTCTAATAATCTATCCAAAAATGCTATTATTAAAGTTGAGTTGGAGATGCAACATGATAGATTTATTGGTATGAAAATTGTAGTAATAGCCACAAATCTCAAGTTTGATCAGAATAAAACAGATATTTTGCTTGGAACAGGAGCCAATTCTTCAGATCATTCCAGTATAACTATAGAAAATGTTCACGAATATTACACTTACTACTTAATTACAGAATATGGCTATAAGTTATTGGTTACTCCATTAATCGATTCAGTGGAGTATACTCTTATGCTTTAACCAAACCAATCTATTAGACTAAAAGTGATAGCATAATGCATAACTGAAGCAAAAACTGCTGCAGCAATATCATCTACCATAACGCCAATACCACCTTTAATATTGGCATCAAGCCAATTTATTGGCCATGGTTTGATAATATCAAAGAACCTGAACAGAGCAAAAGGTAAAGCCAATAAGAAGATAAAATTTAGTACAGGCGAACTTAAATATTTTGTAAGTCCTGAATAATTCATAAAAAAAACGGAAGGAAAGCTTAATATTAATGTTAGCATTTGACCCACTACCTCATCAATCACCACTTCTCTTGGATCCTCTCGCTTACTATAGTGTATGTATATTGAGGAAAAATATGTGCCTAATATAAATAGTAATAGGCAAATCAAAAAAGCGATAATAAAGATACTAATAAGTTCTACTTGCATGGAAAGATATAATATCCAGTAGCACAAAGGGAAAGCAGCCAGAGAGCCAAATGTACCAGGACAATATTTTATTTTACCTATACAGAAAAAAGTTACAATAAATTCTGCAAATTTGTATCTATTAAACATAATAGCCCTACTTAATTAATTTATCTAGTTCAAATAGTTGATGCAAGCAACGTATAGTTTTTTCAGTGTCAAGGTCTTTTATTATGATAGAAATTTTAATTTCTGAAATTTGTATCATTTTCACTAATATGTTTTCTTTTTCCAGTTCAGTTAATATTATACCAAGCAAGTCATGATCATGTTTAATGCCGTGACCAATGATCGATACTATAGAAATTTGGCGATGGATAATAAAATTATTTATTTGATTAGTATTTTTTAGATCATCTAGTAAGTGCTGTAATTTATTTTTATCAGATAGTTGGATAATAAAACTATATTGTTTATTTTCTTCAATATTTTCCATTAATTCTAGGTGAATATTATAGTCAGAAATGAGGTTACATATCTTAGGAAAAGTTAATTGAGTGGAATTT
>JAJIYQ010000084.1 GCA_020881075.1 Rickettsia endosymbiont of Labidopullus appendiculatus | reverse complement strand
GAATATTGAACTTATCGAACAATTTGCTTTGGAGTGCTTAGTTAGTCATGGAATGGTAGCAGATATAAACATTCATTATGACAGTGAAGATAACCCACATGTTCATATTCAGATGACTACCAAAAAACTAATACGTTCACTGGAAAATGACCAAGTAGTTTTTGGTGAAAAAGGACGTGATTGGGGAAGGAGAAAATTTTTATATTATTACCGAGAAAATGTAGCTCATTTCATCAATTTGTATTTAGAAAAACATGGGCTTTAGATAGGGTATCACATTTATCGCATAAGGCAGTCTGATTTCCGAACCTTAACAGAGTTAAAAATGGCTACCGTTCAATGTTTTTCATTTCTATCACTTTTACACAATAGCAATTATGTATAACGTAAACCATCTCAACATTTTTATTACAAAATACTATACTAATTTTAAAGATTTTGTCTAACAGTAGGTAGCTGATTTAGTAGTTTATCATTTTTTTATTTTGAATTTTCTTTAACTATTGTAATTTTGATTACTTGCTACAACAATTTAGATTAACCCTATGTGCAATGTAAGAATTTTATTTTCTGTAAATCTACTCGCTAGATTAGCTTGTTTGTGCTATTATTTACTTAATAAAGTTTATAATATATTTTCTAATATAATGAAATTAATATGACAGTAGAACTTTCTGATAATATATCAAACAGAAGAACTAATATTGTTAAAGGTAACAATAAACCACCAAGAATGAGGGTAGGTACTGATGAATTCTATGACTTAGTAGTAAATAGTGATGTATTTGTTGATAAAAGCCTGATGATCAAAGAATTGCTAAAAGATAGTGGTAGAGTTATCCTGATCACCAGACCAAGGCGTTGGGGTAAAAGTTTGAATATGAACATGCTCCAGAAATTTTTTGAGATAGAGGTGGATCAAAATGGTGTTCCTTTGCCTACAGAAGATAGAGTCAATCACATTCTCTTTACCGGTGGGGAAATCGATTTAGGTATTAAAGGAAAAAGAACTTTAGAGCCTTTAAAGATTAACGGCAATGAATATGCCATGGCTCAGCAAGGTAATTACCCTGTAATTTTGCTCAATCTTAAAGATGTAAAAGGTGGTAGTTATCAGGAAATAGAAGCTAAGATACAAATACAAATAATAAAATTATTTGAACAACATAGATATTTAGAACAATATTGCCAAGGAAATACCAAATTACTATCCAGCATTCAAAAAAAACAACTAGAGAAATATTTTAGTGGTAACATTAATAAGTTAGACATAGAAACTAGTTTATGTTTTTTAAGCGAATTACTTTTTAAACATTTTGGTCAAAAAGTGTATATATTGATCGATGAATATGACACACCAATCAATAGTGCTTATATCGAATTTGGTGATAAATTAAAAGAGTTTGATGATGTACTAAAAATATTCCGCGGAATGTTTGGTAGTAGTTTAAAGACTAATAGTTGTGTAGAAAAAGGGGTAATAACTGGTATATTACGGGTTGCTAAAGCTAATTTATTTTCGGATTTGAATAATGTTAGTGAGTATACTTTGCTTGATGAAGAATTTTCTAAGTTCTATGGTTTTACTCAAGCAGAAGTTGATGAGTTATTAACCAAAGTACCAACAGCAACTAATCCTGAGCAAATTAAAAATTGGTATAATGGTTATAGTTTTGGTGGAAAGATCATCTATAATCCATGGTCGATTATGCAATGTCTGGCTCATAAAGGGAAACTTGATCATTATTGGCTAGATAGTGGAGGAACGGGTCTTATTGATAAAACATTGTTATCAGATGAGATGCAAGG
>JAJIYQ010000083.1 GCA_020881075.1 Rickettsia endosymbiont of Labidopullus appendiculatus | reverse complement strand
TTGCTGATACTGGTCATAGATAGATTTAGCCACTTTATGAATCGGCAATTTCATGTCAGATTCCGAAAGTTTATGCGGTAATAATCCTTGATCCTTCCAACGCGAGATAATAATATGCAATACTTTAGGAACATATTTTTTAGAGTCTATATTTTCTTGCTTAACTATGTCTTTAACCAATTTAAGCTGATCATCATGACTAATAATAGTAAATCTACTGTTTAAGTTAAGATTCAAATGCTCTGCTTGTTGGCGTAAAATCTTGGCTGCTATAGAATGAAAAGTGCCTATGTTTAGCCCATAACAATCAATCATTTTACTGATTCGATCTTGCATTTCTCTAGCAGCTTTATTGGTAAAAGTAACTGCTAAAATATTGCTAGGTGACGCTAAACCCTGATTAATTATGTTGGCTATTCTTGTTGTTAATACTTTAGTTTTACCAGTCCCTGCTCCAGCAAGTACAAGAAGAGGTCCATGTGCATGTAAAGCTGCTGCTAGTTGTTGATGATTTAATGAATCTAGAAAGCTTTGTTGTGTCATTATCTAATGCCAATGGAAATGTTAATGTTCGCACTCACGTTAGGTATATTTAGCATGCTTTTCACTTGTTTGTTGTTCTCATTTGCAGGATTATTGAGTATATAGTTTTTTATCCTGAGCTTAATCCACAACAAAATATTCTAACACATTAATCCTTTAACATCAAATATTAATACTTTTTCATTCTTTAGATTTATCCAAACCATTTCATCACTCATCTCCTATTCTAAGAGCAGCTATAAAAGCCGATTGCGGAATTTCAACATTACCAATATTACGCATACGTTTTTTGCCAGCTTTTTGCTTTTCCAATAATTTACGTTTACGAGTTATATCCCCACCATAGCATTTAGATAAAACATCTTTACGCATTGCTTTAACGGTTTCTCTAGCGATTATTCTGCTACCAATAGCAGCTTGAATAGCAATCTGAAATAATTGCCTTGGGATTAAATCGCTAAGGCGTTTACACAATTCTCGACCACGATATTCTGATCGTGACCGGTGTACTATAGTAGATAGAGCATCAACTGGCTCGCTATTAACCAAAATAGATAATTTTACCAAATCACTTTCCTCATAACCATCCATTTCCCAATCAAAGCTAGCATAGCCTTTTGTGTAACTTTTTAACTTATCGTAAAAATCAAATACTATCTCATTTAACGGTAATCGGTAAATTACCATAGCCCTACCACCTACATAAGTTAATTCAATTTGTACTCCTCTTTTATCAGTACACAAAGATAAAATATTACCTAGAAACTCATCTGGCACTAATATTGTTGCCTTAACCCAAGGCTCTAACATTGATTCTATATTTTGAGTAACAGGTAAGTCAGCCGGATTATGTATTTCTAATTGATGTCCATCACGCATATTAATCTTATAAACCACACTAGGAGCCGTAGTTATCATATCAAGATCAAATTCACGCTCCAGTCTTTCTTGCACTATTTCAAGATGTAGTAACCCCAAGAAACCGCAACGAAATCCTAATCCTAAGGCAGTTGAACTTTCTGCTTCAAATTCAAAGCTAGCATCGTTAAGCCTTAATTTAGCTAAAGAATCTTTTAGATGCTCAAATTGGGAAGCATCTGAAGGATATAATCCACAAAATACTACCGGTAAATGTGGCTTGAAACCAGGCAAAGGCTCCTTGCAAGGTCTTTTTTCATCAGTTATTGTGTCATCAACTTTACAGTCGACAACTTGCTTGATTGAAGCAGTAAAAAACCCTATTTCTCCTGAATATAAAATATCTGATATATGTTTCTTAGGAGTAAAATACCCAACATTCTCAACATTATAACTACAATTGCTAGCCATCATTCTAATACGCATATTTTTGCGTAAAGTTCCATCGATAACTCTAACCAAAATTACTACTCCTAGGTAAGAATCATACCAACTATCAACCAATAATGCCTTTAAAATATCTGTTTGATTAGTTGCTGGACAGGGTAGTCTATTAACAATTGCTTCAAGTACTTCTTCTATTCCTATACCACTCTTTGCCGAAATCAATAATGCATCGCTTGCATCTATACCAATTACGTCCTCTATTTGTTGTTTGACTTTGTCAGGATCAGCGGCTGGTAGATCAATCTTATTGAGTACTGGAACAATTTCATGCTTATTATCAATCGCTTGATAAACATTTGCGAGAGTTTGTGCCTCAACACCCTGGCTACTATCTACCACTAATAACGAGCCTTCACAAGCAGCAAGTGACCTACTAACCTCATAAGAAAAATCCACATGACCAGGAGTATCCATTAGGTTTAGATAATAGGTATTACCATCTTTGGCTTTATAAACTAATCTAACAGTCTGTGCTTTGATAGTGATTCCCCGTTCTTTTTCTATGTCCATTGAGTCAAGTACCTGCTGACTCATTTCTCGAGCTACCAATCCTCCACAATATTCAATTAACCTGTCTGCTAAAGTAGACTTACCATGATCAATATGAGCGATGATTGAAAAATTTCTGATAAACTTTTGATTATTCATTGTATATGCGATATAATGTTAAAATTAGAAAAATGCTAACCCGACTCGTCATTGCGAGGAAAACCATAGGTCATTGAAGCAATCTATTTCATTACTTTTCTGGATTGCTCTGTCACCACTAAAGCGGCTCCTCACAATGACGTCGGTTTATCTTATCTTTATATAGTAAAATTCCATTTTATAGTAGGAAATAATAGTGCGTGCTGAAATTGAACATTATGTAAAAAAAATCGAACAGTCTTTAGAGCTGCTCAGGAGGTCACTTTGATTTTGATAACGCAACCAAAAGGCTTATAGAGCTGGAAAATATATCAGAAGATCCAACTTTGTGGGATAATCAGGAAAAGGCTCAAAATATTCTGAAAGAAAAAAGACTTCTAGAGACTAAGCTTAATTCGTTTAAACAACTTCAATCTAATCTTACGGAATGTTTAGAACTCGAGGAATTGGCGTTTGTCGAAAATGACCAACAAGTTCTAGAACAAGTTCAAGAAGATTTAAGAAAACTATCTATTATTGCCGGAAAATTTGAGACTGAATGCTTATTTTCTGGGGAATTTGACAGTAATAATTGTTTTCTTGAAATCAATGCTGGAGCTGGCGGTACAGAGAGTCATGACTGGGCATCAATTATGATGCGTATGTATTTGCGTTTTGCAGAAAGACAGGGTTTTAAAAGCGAGATTATTCATCTTATTAACGGTGAAGAAGCAGGAATAAAATCATGTACTATTAAAATTAATGGCTACCAAGCATATGGTTGGTTTAGAACAGAATCAGGCGTGCACCGCTTAGTACGGATATCGCCTTTTAATGCAGCAGGCAAAAGGATGACTAGCTTTGCTAGTAGTTGGGTATATCCAGAAATTGATGATAGTATTGCAATTGTAATAGATGAAAAAGACCTTAGAATTGACACTTATCGCTCTTCCGGAGCTGGGGGGCAACACGTAAACACTACTGATTCTGCCGTAAGGATTACCCACTTACCTACTAATATCGTAACACAGTGCCAAAATGATAGATCACAGCATAAGAACAAAGCACAGGCTATGAAAATGCTTAAAGCAAGGCTTTATGAACTAGAATTAAAAAAACGTACTGAGGATATTCAAGAACAGAATGCATCAAAAACTGAGAATGGCTGGGGACATCAAATAAGATCTTATGTATTGCAACCTTATCAAATGGTTAAGGATTTACGTACCAATCATGAGACTTCTGATACTAAGGGTGTACTTGACGGAGATTTAGAAAAATTTGTTTCAGCTAGCCTATCAACTAGTGTTGGTAATATATAACTTCTCCGTCATTGCGAAAAGTCGCTTTGCGGCGACGCGGCAATCCAAACAAGTGACCAGATGGATTCTTCTTGGCTTACACCTTCTCACTAATAGACGTCTTGTACTTTAGCTTTTGTTCTTAAGTTGATGCCTACATGCCGTTATACGAACTTACAAAACCATAATTAGAACTGCTGATTAATAAATATTCTTCTTGACTCACAAGACAAAAAACTTTAGTATAAGGTCCTAGCCAAGTAATAAGTAGGTTAGAGCCGTATATGGCAGTCATTTCTAAAATTTTTTCGTATCTTTCTATAACTCACAATACATCACCCACCTCAAAATTAACAAATAGATTGTCGGAATATGTTTTTCCTATCGAAAGGCAGGAATTATCTAAATTTCTATATGTAACATTATTGATGTTCTGTATTTTATTTATACAAAATATTATTAGAGCCTTAAAAGATAGTCTGATTAATACCATGATTGGTGCCGAAACTGTATCATTCCTTAAATTTTGGGGGGTTTTGCCTTCGGCATTTTTGCTGTCGATAATCTATGTAAAATTAGTAAATAAGATGAAGGGTGAACATATCTTCTACCTTATATTGTCAATTTTTCTACTATTTTTCGCCTTATTTGCCTTTTATATTTTCCCTAATCATCTAGCATTTCATTTGAGTAGTGAGCATGCTGGCATTTTAATAAAGTCTTATCCGAATTTGAAATGGTTTATATTACTTTTATCTAATTGGAGTTTCTCTCTGTTCTATATTATAGCAGAATTATGGTCGAGCGTAATATTTGCATTACTTTTTTGGCAATTTGTTAATAATATAACCTCGGTGGAACAATCGAAAAGATTCTATCCTTTATTTGGTCTTTTTGCTCAAACGGGACTTTATATATCAGGTAAGTTTTTAGAAAATTTAGCTTATTTAAATCAATTTTTAATTAAAAAGTTTGACTTACAACATACAGAGTCCGAACTTTCAGTACAAATCATATTAGGTTGCGTACTGGTACTTGGCTCAATAGCATTAGCAACTTTTTGGATACTGAATCATAAAATATTAGATAAAGCTCAAGTAGAAAAATTGCAATTTTCTGCCAAGAAGCGAACATTAACTCTTGCAGAAAGCTTTAAAATGGTTATTGCTTCAAGATATATTAGGCTAATTGCTACACTACTTGTCTGTTATGGTATAGCTATAAATTTAGTTGAGGGACCTTGGAAAGCATCAGTTTCAAAGATTTATAAAACACCTACGGAATTTGCTGCTTTTGTTGGCAATTATCTAAGTATCACTGGCATATTTACCATCTTATTTGTTCTTCTCGGCTCTAATATTGTAAGAAGGTTGGGCTGGTTTGCCGCAGCAATTATAACGCCAATAATAGTCTTTGTAACTGGTATGCTATTTTTCTTAGTATCTAACTTTGATGGATTGTCTGCTATAATCGTGGTTAGCTTTATGATAACTGATCCTTCTTTGATTGCTATTACAATGGGAATAGTCAACAATACTCTAAGTAAATCAAGTAAATATATTTTATTTGATGCTACAAAAGAAATGTCATATGTTCCTTTAGATACTGAGCTTAAAACAAAAGGTAAAGCAGCTGCTGACGTAATTGGTACTAAACTTGGAAAGTCAACGAGTGCCCTCCTCCAGTCTTTAATATTTATTATTTTACCTTGTGCAACTTATCAGTCTATTTCTATATATTTAATGATAATATTTGGTATAATCTGTATCATATGGATTTGGGTGATCAGAGAATTGAATAAAGAATACACTAAGCTTTGTAAGGTTTCTAATTGATCTATATCTTAAGGTAACAATGAAAAAAATAACTTTATTTTTAAGTATTTTATTATTATTTAGTACTTCAGCACTAGCAGAGACAAAATGCTTTTTAGCTAAAGAAAATAATAAAATCATCAAACAACAAGGTGATTGTAAATCACGTCATGCTCCTTGCTCTACGTTCAAAATTGCCATTAGTCTGATGGGATATAACGAAGGATTACTAATTGACGAAACTCATCCTGAGTTACCATTTAAAGAAGGTTATGTAGATTGGCTTGATAGATGGAAACAACCTCATAATCCCAGTCTTTGGATGAATAATAGTTGTGTGTGGTATTCGCAAATTTTAACGCAAAAACTTGGAATGAGTAAATTCCAAGAATATGTTACAAGATTTAACTATGGAAGTCAGGATGTTTCAGGTGATAAAGGTAAGGATAATGGATTAACAAATTCATGGCTATCTAGTTCATTGGAGATTTCACCTGAAGAGCAAGTCGTATTTCTACAAAATCTTCTTGATAATAAGATACCAGTAAGTTTGAAATCTCATGAAATGACAAAAAATATCCTATTTGTAGAAGATTTGCCAGGGGGATGGAAGCTTTATGGAAAAACAGGTAATGGTTTCCAGCTTAGCAAAGATAGAATGCAGAAGCTAGGTATCCAACAAGGGTGGTTTGTTGGCTGGATACAAAAAGATAACCGAATTATTGTATTTGCCAATCATATTACAGATGACAGTAAGCAAGATGTTTATGCCAGCCTACGTGCTAAAGAAGAAGCAAAAGAAAAATTGATGCAAATAGTTCAACCCACCTATAAGTGATCTGTATGATTCACAGAACCTAATTGAATTTTATAGTTTCAATTTAATAGATATCAAACTAAACTATACAGCAAAATAGTCATCAAATTTTTATATTTATTCAATAAGCACAATAGTTTTAATTTAACTTGACAATGAATTTTAAATGTATATATTGCATCATGCAAACCGGATAAAACGGATGGCAATCCAAATTAAGTGAAGAATGGTCGGTATTCTGTTTTCTAGTAACAATATTTTAAATTGATATGGAGTAAATTTATGGCGGGAATGAACATAACTGAATCTAAATACGATGATGGGAAAAAAGACTTAATATTAAAAGCTTTAAAAGACGCATCTGATACACATGGATTAGTAAC
>JAJIYQ010000082.1 GCA_020881075.1 Rickettsia endosymbiont of Labidopullus appendiculatus | reverse complement strand
TACACCAATTAAGCGCAAAACGCACAATTTCAGCACTTTGCATGCAATTTTACATCATTTACTTAAATTTGTGCATTATAAATGAATACGGGGCAAAATGGTCGATTCTGACGATTCCATCATCAAATCGTTCAAAAAACCTAATGCTTAAGATAAATAACGCAACAGTAATTGCTATAGCACATCGTCTTTCAACTATAAAACATTTAGATAGAATTGTTGTTATGGAAGGCGGAAAAATTGTTGAAGACGGAAACTTTTTAGACTTACTTACAATTCCAAATGGTAAGTTTAAGGAACTATGGGAACACCAGGTAAATGGCATGGTATAGTCAATTGAGGAGAAATTGGTGACGTCGTCGCTCATCGCTCCTGCTACCCAATTCTCCCGGATTGACTATATATATTTTAGCTATCCTTTATCACCATCAAATTATGTAATAAAATTATGCAAGTTTTTAGAATATTCTGGATCATCTTTTATTCTGTTCTACAATTGTTAACTAGCCATTTTGTATATGCCAGCCCATTTAACCACCCGGAAACATGGAAAAAAGCTGAAATTTCAAAATTGCTTAAGACATCTAAAGTACACCATATAAAACCTATGAGAGAATTTCTCACGGAAAAAGGCAAAAAAGTAGAATTTGATGGAGAAGTTTATTTAGCTACTTTAGATAATCAGCTAAAAGCTGTCTTTAAAAGTTTGCCGGTGGATGATTTAGGAGATGCACAAGCTGAAGTAGCCGCCTATCAAGCTTCTCTAATTTTAGGTTTCCCTTATATTCCTCCAACAGTGATGCGTAAAGTTAATGGAATGACAGGCTCCTTACAACTTTACATTGATACTGAAATCGATCCTTTAGCACCTGAAGAGTATGAGAAAGCCCTTCAAGAGGTTTCCATACTCGAGCAAAATAACCTGCAGACTTTTTACTTCATTTTTGGACAATGGGATTCTGGAGCACATAATTTGTTGATATTTAAAGATCTTAAAAAAACACATTTTATTGCAATAGATAATTCTGCTATTCGTAACCGCCAACACGTTAAATTTGGCGAATTACCTTTTGTTAGAGTACTATATAGCGATAAGTTAAATACAAACGATTATGGTAAACCATTTCCTTTTGATAAAGCCGAGATCATTGATATAGCTAATGAAGAAAATCTAAAACAAAGATTCAAGAATCAAGTACCATCGACATTTTATAAAAACTTTAAGTCTTATAACCAACCTTTTCGATTTGTTGTTTATCAAAATAGTATATGGCGTCAGTATCATGCGTTTGATAAAAGTTTTATAATATCTTATCCAAAGCAATGTTATGACAACACTATAAAAGCTATTAAAAAATTAGACTTACCTACTCTTAAAAAGATTTTTATAATAGCAAAAGGTTCTGATTTTTTAAATGATTCTTACCTTAATGCTATATTAGAACGCCGCGATCAAATTTTAAGGCATTGCTTAAAAACTAAATAGCAGTTTAATTATTATTAATAATTTCGTTCTATAGTTTTATTAGCTCTGCTTTTTGGGTTAAGGATTCTATGCCATTTAAGTCAGTAGCAGTTACCCATAGTTGTAATCCTAATTCTAGGAAAAGATCAATTAAATATTCTCGCCTTTTCTTGTCAAGATGGACAAAAACCTCATCTAACAGTAAAATAGGCATAGCGATATTTTCTTTAATAGAATAATTAACTTGGGCAAGTATTATTGCAATGAGCATAGCCTTCTGTTCACCGGTAGAGCAGTGTTTAGCTGGGGCATTTTTTTCTTTATGAATAACTATAAAATCACTTTTATGAACTCCAAAATTAGTACGATTAGACATTCTATCACGAATACGACAGCCCACTAATTCATTTTTTATAAAATCTACATCTATATCATAATTTTTTGATATTTTTTCTTCTATAACCCCATTAATTGATAAAATAGCTTTAGGGAACTCATTATCCAAATCATCAATGGTTTTTTGAATATGTTCTAAAATTTTTAACCTATTAATAGCAATTTGAATTGATAATTCTGCCATTTTCTCTTCAATTACTCCAAGCCAATTTGTATCAACTTGATCTTGTAATAGGATTTTACTGCGTTCATGCATATAATATTCATATTTAGTCACTATCCCTGCATGCGATGGATTAAAATTATAGACAATCCTGTCAAAGAATTTACGTCTATCACTAACACCAGAAGAGAAAATACCATCCATTTGGGGAGTAAGCCAAATCATAGCAGAGAACTTGCTCAATTCATTATTTTGTATTTTAGCACCGTTAAATTCTGTAAGTCGCCTATTAGATTGACGTTTTAAATTTGTTGAAATTTCAACTAATCCAAGTTTACTGTGTAGTAGCCCATAAGCCGAACAATGATCTGCCCCTCTTTGACAAACATCATCTAATTTTGCTGATCTCAAACCTTTACCAGGAAAAAATAGTGATATTGATTCTAGGATGTTAGTTTTACCACTACCATTTTCTCCTATTAATATAATAGGGTTATTACCAGTATTAATCTCTAAATCCTGAAAATTACGATAATTTAGTAGTTTTAATTTTTGTAAGTAAATATTATTAATCAATAAATTGTCTTCCCACCACTTTTAAAATTTTGATGAGCCTTGTTTAATTTTTTAAGAAATTCTGGAGAATATGATTTAATATCACTTTTTGATCCACCTTCATATTGTGTAGCTAAATCCATCCCGCCTTTAATCATATTATAAGCAAAATTTTCTTTTTTTGTTTCTCCAGCTATTCTTTTAGGATTCATAAATTTATAAACTTGGTATAAAGCAAAATTTTTAACTAAACGCCTTGCTTCCAATCTAGATTGACGACTTATACCATGTAGATTGTCTTTTGATTTTATCAAGCCTCGGTTAGCTTCTTTTACCAATTGTGAATGTTGTTGCATTAAGTAACTACTTACTTCCGTAACATTCTTACTGATAAGTTGTTCATCAACTTTAAGATTTAATTTCTTGTTATTAAGTTTACCTAAATATTTTTGTATTAATATGATAATCTGTGTCTGTAATTTTGTTAGATCCATTGTTTGTTCGTTAAGACAAGCTAATATTTGTTCTATCTCTTGCTCGAAAGCGTCGTTTGCACTTAACTCATTGAAAATTTCCATTGCCTCATCGGATCCAAGTTCATCGTCATTAGTGATACCTGCCAATGCATCCTTAATTTGGTCTGCTAATTTTCTAGAATCTTGTGGTTTTTTGTTATCTGTTTCCATTTGTTAGCCTCCTATTTACCAATTACTCAAACTAAGCAAATCCAGGAAAAGGATTAGCTAATCATTCTTGAGTAGTAAAGTGTCCTCTATAAGTTCTATATAACATAACCCCTCGACGCTCTTCAATTATAGTTTTGCATAATAAGGCTGAGTCAATAGCTTTTTGTCTTTTAGTAAATTTGTATTCTTTTTCTGGACATAACTCACTTATACTAATATTCTGCCAAACAACTCCATCAAAAATTTTTGCTTTAATATAACCGCTTGACTTTAAATTCTCATAGTCCCCTTTATTAAGGCTTAATGCATCGTCATTTAACAAAAGCTTAACATCGCCAACATTTAGCTTCGGTATAAGGTCAACATATTTAATATAGACCTTACCGGTTAGTTCTATCGTGCTAGGTATCATAATCTTCTATCTTGGTTTCTGAGATGGCTCAATAGACCTCTTGCCTAACCTAAAGATAATTGAGGAATGGAGACAAGTTTTGACAACAAAATTACCAATTAGATTAGGTACCAATTGGATTAGGTTATGCAAGAGGTCTAATAACTTCTCCTTAAAAATGATGCAATATTGGATCTTGTTCATCATATTCTTTTAACATATAACCACGCCCCCATACTGTATCAATGTAGTTTGTACCACCAGCAGCATCAGCTAACTTCTTACGTAATTTGCAAACAAATACATCTATAATCTTAATCTCTGGTTCATCAACACTACTATACAGATGATCTAAGAACATCTCCTTATTCAGTACTGTTCCTCTACGTAAGACTAATAATTCTAAAATAGCATATTCCTTATTTGTTAAATGAACCTTTTTGCCATCAACTTCTACAATTCTGGTATCAAGATGAATACTTACCTTGTCAAACCTAACCACTGACTCAGAATGTCCTTTAGAACGACGAACAATTGCATAAATACGAGCAATTAACTCTTCGCGGTTAAATGGTTTTGTGATATAATCATCTGCCCCGCATGTAAGCCCTTTGATTTTCTGATCAACTGTAGTAATACCTGATAAAATCAATATGGGCGTTTTTACTTTAGCAGAACGTAATCTTAGCAGAACTTCAAATCCACTAATATCCGGCAGCATAAGATCTAAGATAATTAAATCATAATTGTAAACTTTCGCTATTTCTATTCCTTCTGTACCAAACTCCACCACTTCACAAATAATTCCTTCTGAAGCTAAGGTTAATTCAATAGAACTAGCTATATCACTATTATCTTCTACTAACAATACCCTCATTGCATCTTTCTCCTTAACAAATTTTTTTAGTAAATTATTCTTTTTGTTACACGCTATGTTCTCATTTTATCTTTATAAGAGCAAGTAATTTTATAAAATAAGTTTCAAATATATTAGGTTGTTGTAAACATTCTTCTTTAAAATAGGTGATTTTATCCTCGAATCCTTAACAATCATCTAGCATACTGAAATCCTAGGAGTCTGCCTGCGATAACTAATTAATTATATTTTGAGCTATTTTTCGGCGAGAATATATATGATTTTTGCAGGAATAGTGTACCTATTTCAAGAAAATCATATTTATTCGCAGCCAAAAAGAGCCAAATATAGAATT
>JAJIYQ010000081.1 GCA_020881075.1 Rickettsia endosymbiont of Labidopullus appendiculatus | reverse complement strand
GTTATATTATTGCTCTGCAAAACATTTTTAAGTATTCGTCCAGCAATATTAGTGATATTATTCATTTTTTCATTTATTGAATCATTTTGTTGTTGATTTTTGACATCGGTAGTCATAAAATTAATTCCTGTTTTTTGTTTTTTGGAAGATAGACACTGAGGTTAGAGTAAAATTTGTTCGATTGTCTTCTAACCTCGGTGCTTGACACCACACTACGTAGCTTCCTATTGCCAAATTATTATTAATCACAATGTAATTCTACCGGCACTTGCAAAGTAAAGGTTGTGCTTTTACCTTGTCGACTAGTAATTTTAACTTTACCATTCAGATTGCCAATAAATTGTTTGACTAGACTTAAACCTAGCCCTAATTCTAAAGTTGATTCTGAGCTTGAATCCGTAGCCAATTCCTCACTAGTAACTTTGCTAGTAGAGCCACTAGTAAAGCCAGAACTATCAAGACCGTTTAGTTGCTTATAGATATATTGTTGTTGCTCTTCAGACATACCAATACCTGTATCATGCACGATGAATTGTAAAGTATATTTGCCTTCTGTAATTTCTTCATCACCACTGTCCTTATCAACTTGTGAAAGTATGGGGGTTGCTGGAAAAAAATTAGTGGTTACCATAACGCTGCCTTTTTCAGTGAAATTAATGGCATTAGTAATTAACTGAGTTAATATCGCTTCAAGTCGGTAACTATCAGCAATGATGGTATCTGGAATATCATCATAGACATTATTTACTAGCCTTATGCCTTTACACTTAGAGGTTATTGTTAGTTTATCAACAACGCTGTTTACTAAGCTCCTAGGGTTAAATTTATTAGGAATCATCGGTACTAATGCTACTTTTGTGGTAGCAATTAAGTTTGCATGGCACTTAACAAATTCTTGCGTATTTTGCCAGTACTCCATTAGCATTCTAGTACAATTGATAATATCAACTATAGGATGCTTTTTAATGTATTCTTTCTCTAATTCAAGAAGTGTTGTAGCAATGTTCCAAATGGTAATACAAGAAGTTTTGGTAGATGAAATTAGCTACTTGTAGATTTTCCTTGGTTTGTTGCAACTCAACAATAATGTCACTACTGATATTATTGGTTTCATCGTTACTTCCAGGGATTTTGTCACTGGTAACATTTTTATTGATATTTTTTTTACAGGAAAATTTATTTTTTTGTTGATTTCTAATATCGCTAGACATAGAATTAACTCCTATTTTACTCATGGTGAGGTAGACACTAAGGTTAGAGAAAAATTAGTCATTCGAATCTAACCTTAGTGCTTAACATTTACATTATTGTAACGTCGTCTTAACAAATACTATCATTTTCCCGCAGAGTAAAGGGGAATTTTCACAATTAACAAAAATTTTTTTAATTTTGTTGGAATAGTGTAAATCTAGTAACATTAGCTAAAATTATTATAGTTGTTGGCTTAAATAGCTGGCAAGTAAGCCGTCTTTACAATTGGCTTGGCAAAATTGCAGACTATTTGCTTAGTTAATCCATCCATTGTTTTACTTTCCAATTATTCAATTATAATCACAATTCTTGTGGTAGTTTTATGGTATTTATGATACAATAGGCGACTTATTTGATAGTTAAGCAATACCAATTATAATTATGCCTAATACCACAACTAAGCCCAAACCTTTTATCTATTGGGTTGGCGGCAAGAGGAAAATCGTCGAGCAATTAATAGCCCACCTGCCTACTTCTCTTTCGTTAAATAATTATTATGAGCCTTTTCTTGGTGGTGGGGCGTTGTTCTTTAAAATTAAGGATAGGTTCAAACAATGTTTTCTATCTGATATTAATTTAGAATTAATTACCAGCTATAATACTGTCAAAAAGAATCCAACAGCAGTAAATGATTTACTTTCTAAGCACAAAGAACATCACTCGAAAGAATATTATTACAAGGTACTAAACAATGATAACAGTAGTGATCCGACTAACATCACTGCCCGGTTTCTTTAATTAAATAAATATTGTT
>JAJIYQ010000080.1 GCA_020881075.1 Rickettsia endosymbiont of Labidopullus appendiculatus | reverse complement strand
CTTTTCTTCTATTGAATTAAGGAAAAAATAAGTAAATGTTAGAAATCCAATTAGCATAGGAATAAAAACAAATATAATGGCATTGCGTTTTCTAACAGATTCTTCACGATCTAAACGACTCTCCTGTTCTTCATATGTTTCCCCCAATTCATTACGCCATACATCTTCTTGTTCTGAATTATTTTCTAGCATTTTATACCTTCTATTAAATATTATTTACAATGGTTTAGATTATGTTAAAGTTTCTAAAGTAATCTAATTCTAGCTATTTTGTTACTAATAAACAGTTCAATTAGAAACCTTCATAAAGCATAGTAATTAAACTACAAAAATTATATATAAATTTAAATTAAATTAATATTTATTTTTGATTGTATTAATTTAAATTGAATTTATTGTAAAGATTATATGGTTTCTAATTAGCTGTAACACCTTGCTATATCAATAATTTAGCCAATTTATATATTATAATGGTAAAAAAATATATTGCTAAAATGCTACAAAGCTAATTTTTTTAGATATATACTCAATTAACCTGAAGAGTTGGTGACGTACTCAGGAATAATGATGTAGAAATTGTTATTTATTATAATATGACAAGTCAGATTTTACGATGATAACATAAATATTTCAAAACCATTTTGTATGACACCATATAGTATGCTCAAACTGTGCAGAAAATGATTTATCACAAGTGGTTACCGTCCATTAGTCTAAATGACTAAGGATAGTCTTGTAATTTCCAGTATTTACCATGGACTCTGTGGTAAAGAACATTCCCTGTTCTAAAACAAATCCCTATTGAATGTGTAATCTATCTAAGATTGCTTGATATTTGCTAATTGCTTGTTTAGAAGAAAGACCATGAAT
Source organism: Rickettsia endosymbiont of Labidopullus appendiculatus (assembly GCA_020881075.1). GTDB lineage: Bacteria > Pseudomonadota > Alphaproteobacteria > Rickettsiales > Rickettsiaceae > Tisiphia. The sequence goes on along the minus strand of JAJIYQ010000080.1, from coordinate 4,041 downwards.
ATACTGGAAATCTATTATTCTATTCTTAAACAATTGCTGATTAACAACATTATCATTCTTTGCTGTTAACTACAGCCCATGTGATATTAACTCTGCTTTTTGTTTTGCTAGTTCATAATGCTTAACTATTTTTTTTAATGTTTCTTCAGGTAATTTTTTCCTATCATTATGATGTTTCTTCTTTTCTTCTTGAACCTCATTACTATCCTCTTGAAGAATATTAGTGGGTGTTAATAATTGGGATGTATCTTTCATAATTCTACTCTATTAGATATAAAAATGATTTAATACAACTAACCCAATGAGTATTTGTCTTATTTAAATAAAAAAGTGCTCCCGCACAAGCGAAAGTTTATAATATCTCAGGGTTTTGGAATACTATTTTAGTTCCATATATGCGAGGATAGCAAATTATTATCCAGATAAATACTAATCGGGTTAGCTATAATACAGTATATTGATAGTGCTTAACGTTATAGGATTGCAATAATAATGGAGTTTGACTATTTGAAGAAATTTGTATATGTTCATAGTTAACACCTCAATAATGGGTTTTTAATAGCAATGCTATTGGATTAATTTCGCTAGTAAGTACTTTTAAGCTGCAAAACCTTCAAGTACTTACTAGTTTACTCAATGTAACATTCAAGATTTAGCTTATTAATAAGCTAAATGTTTGAATATTACACTGGATTCTTTAGTTTGAGACTTGCCAAAATATACCATTTTGGTTTTTAAAAATTAGTTCAGTAATTACTGATATTTTTTTATGATCTCATCCTGTTCTTAAGAGTCTAATATAGTTATTTTGGGGTGTCAAGTAAAATACCCTTTCTTTTAGGATATTTTTATACTAACTTGATTCAAAATACTTATGACTCTTTCGCAGCAAGTACAGATTTTCCTTAAACAACAATTAAAAGAAAATCACTTAAAAAGGAAATATTTTGTACAAAAAAGTGGTATTCCACCTTCAACTGTCGGGAAACTTATTAAAGCTGAATACCGTAATATAGGTCTTAAAACTTTATTATGTATAGCCAACTATTTTAAATGTTCAATAGATAGGGTTGTTTGCAGAATTAGTTATGTATTGCCACATGAGGAAAAACAAGAATTTTTTAATATATCAATAGATGATGTTAATGCTAACTTAAGACACTTTCTTTGCAGAAAGCTAAAAGAACAAAATTTAAATCCTTATAAATTAGCAAAAAAATGTGGCTTTAGTGAAACAGCTATATTTAATTTATAAAAGAAAATAATAATGCTAAAAAAAGCCTTGGTAGTGCAGTTACCATAGCCCTAGCAGACTATTTCCAAATATCACTAGATGAAATGGTTGGCAGAATTAATCCTACTACTTCTGATAATGATAAACCTTCTCAATAGCAAACTGATGTTATGGTGAGCTGATATATACTCAATTAATCTGAAGAGTTGGTGAAATGATCAGGAATTAGAGAAGAATTTTTTTGTAAGAAAGCTCAATTAAAGGGAAGACAGTATGAATTAACTGAATTAATTAAGAGTTATGACAAAGTAGATGATAAGTTTTCTAAAAAGATTGTAGACCTTATATGTATCAGCACGAACGTCTATGAAACTTTTAAAGGTTCGACAATTGCTGAAAAAAGGTAATTATTAAATTTTATATTTTCGAACCTAACACTCGAGGGCTGTAAACTGCACTACGTTCTGGCTTTTCTATTTACAGAATTGCAAAGAAGTAGCAACTTGTACTGTAATGGTGACCCCTACGGGACTTGAACCCGTGTTTTCACCGTGAAAGGGTAACGTCCTAACCGCTAGACGAAGGGGCCATAAACTCTTTAGTACGTCTATAATTCTTTAGCAATGAATCTGTTCGAATGATTTTAAGAACTAGTAGCGTTCAGTTTATACAATATCTATGAAATATTGCAAGCATGATTTTATTGTTTCTTCTTCTTTTTTCCCTCTGTAGTTTTATTGAACCTACCAATATTCTTTACAAATTTTTGTAGTCCGTTTAACTCTGTACCATAAGTTTTGGTATATTCTCCCATTATATTTATATCATCTTTATGCGAATCACTAAGTACTAAAACTTCCTCAATTACATCTTTTTTATTAAAAGTAATTTTTACTATTTTTTGTTCAATTACTTTTGGCTCAAACCAGGCTCTCCTAGCTAAAGAACGTTGAACATAATACCAAGTATTAGGAGTATAGTCGGGTATAATTGTTGGCGTACCAACTAAATCTTCTACTTCCGATTTGTTAAGCTTTTTTTCTTCAAGTGTAGTTAATAAATTATCATCAATATACTGCCCCCTTGATTCTATAGTTTTACAACTACACAATGTGAGTAATATAGATGAAATAACAAAAGTTCGAATTATAAAAAATTTCATAAAGTTTATATTTAAAATACCTAGATTTTGTAATGGAAGTATAATATACTGCTCCACATCGATTTGACAAATACTTTTTATTCTAAAGTGTAATTTTTAAGAGGCTATATGGCAGTTCCAAAAAAGAAGACATCAAAATCAAGACGCAATATGAGACGTTCTCACCTTGCACTTGGTAAAATTAATGTAGTAATAGATTCTCAGACAGGAGAATATAAGCTTCCTCATCACATATCTTTAGCTGATGGCACATATAATGGTCGTCAAGTTATTGTCCAGAAGCGAGAAAAAGATGAAGAAGTAGCATAAACTACAATGACTTGTAAAATTCTTGGGTGTGGTGCCTATTTGCCGGAGCGTATTATTACTAACGCAGAATTATCGCTATCGGTTGATACTAACGATGAATGGATTCGCTCAAGGACTGGTATATTACAAAGACATATTGCGGCTGATGATGAATATACATCACATTTAGCTATTAAAGCTAGTCAAAATGCTATAGATGATGCTGGATTAAATCCAGCATCTATAGATTTGATAATTACCTGTACCACCACTCCGGATAATAGCTTTCCTTCTACCGCCTCTAAGTTACAAGGTTATCTAGGACTTGGTAATGTACCTTCATTTGACCTACAAGCAGTATGCTCGGGTTTTATATACGGTTTACATGTTGCCGACTCTTTGATCAAATCTAGAAAATATAAAACAATATTACTAGTTGGGGCTGAAAAAATGTCGTCTCTAATGGACTGGAGCGATAGAGCTACTTGTATTTTATTTGGTGATGGTGCCGGTGCGGTAATTTTGCAATATAGTGATGATAACTCCGGTATAATAGATAGTAATATCTATTCGGATGGTCGTTATCACGATATTCTTTCCACTGATGGTGGTGTAAGTAGTAATGGCAAAACCGGTAAAATAAAAATGAAAGGACAGGAAGTTTTTAGACATGCAGTAGAAAAGATGAGTGAGGTAGCTGAAGAAATATTGCATAATAATAATGTTACCATAGATGATGTTAATCATTTTATTCCACATCAGGCAAATGTAAGAATTATAGATGCCGTTGTAGATCGACTAAAAATCGATCCGAATAAAGTAGTCAAAACAGTTGCAAAACATGCTAATTGTTCGGCTGCTTCAATTCCTTTAGCTCTTGCTTCTCTAAAATCTTATGGTAATATTAAAAAAGGCGATCTATTGCTTTTCACGGCTATTGGTGCTGGAATAACTTGGGGTTCGGCTCTAATCAGATGGTAGCAATTATGGTTGATTCAGGTGGATTTAATGATGATGAGAGAGAAGAGAGCAGCTTGAGTGAACCCAAATCAATTAACTATACTACTTCTATTACTAAAGAAAAAATTGCTTTTATGTTAAAAGGTAAATTGGGGCTATCAAACCTTATATGCGAAGAAATAGTTAATCAAATATTTATCAATATTCAGCAAATAGTAAGCAAGCAAAGATTGACGTTAGTAGGTTTTGGTAGCTTTTGTACTAGCATAAAAAAACCTAGACCTGGTATAAATTTTCATACAAAAGAAGCGGTTATAATTCCAGAAAAAGAAGTAATACGTTTTATACCAGCTAGAAAATTAAAATTATTAATTAATAAAAATGCAGGATAAGAAAT